>NZ_CP114905.1:8380000-8614341 GCF_027497195.1 Streptomyces sp. WMMC500 | reverse complement strand
GGCTGCAGCCGGTACGCCCAGCTCATCGGCATCCGCCACGAGATCACGGCGAATCTGCTGTTCATCCGCTTCGAGTTCAGCACCGGCGACGCCTCCGGCCACAACATGGCCACCCTCGCCTCCGACGCCCTGCTGGGCCACCTCCTCAAGACCATCCCCGGCATCTCCTACGGATCGATCTCCGGGAACTACTGCACCGACAAGAAGGCCACCGCGATCAACGGGATCCTCGGCCGCGGGAAGAACGTCGTCACCGAACTGCTCATCCCCCAGCAGGTCGTCACCGACGTCCTGCACACCACCGCCGCGAAAGTCGTCGAGCTCAACATCCGCAAGAACCTCCTGGGCACCCTCCTGGCCGGCGGTATCCGCTCGGCCAACGCCCACTACGCGAACATGCTCCTCGGCTTCTACCTGGCCACCGGCCAGGACGCGGCCAACATCGTCGAAGGCTCCCAAGGCGTCACGATGGCCGAAGACCGCGACGGCGACCTGTACTTCTCCTGCACCCTGCCCAACCTGATCGTCGGCACCGTCGGCAACGGCAAGGGCCTGGGCTTCGTGGAGACGAACCTGACCCGCCTGGGCTGCCGCGCCGACGGCGAACCCGGCACCAACGCACGCAGGCTCGCCGTCATCGCCGCGGCCACCGTGCTGTGCGGGGAACTGTCCCTGCTCGCAGCCCAGACCAACCCCGGCGAACTCATGCGCGCACACCTCCAGCTCGAACGCGACCACACGACCGCAAAGGTTGGTGCCTAGGCATGTCCCACCACCTCGGAATCCACGACCTGTCGTTCGCGACCACCGAGTTCGTCCTGCCCCACACCGCACTCGCCGACCACAACGGCACCGACATCGGCAAATACCACACCGGTATCGGCCAGGAATCCATGAGCATCCCCGCCGCCGACGAAGACATCGTCACCATGGCCGCCACCGCCGCCGCCCCCCTGATCGCCCGCCACGGCAGCGACCGCATCCGCACCGTCGTCTTCGCCACCGAATCATCCATCGACCAGGCCAAAGCAGCCGGCGTCTACGTCCACTCCCTCCTCCAACTCCCCTCCGCCACCCGCGTCGTCGAACTCAAACAAGCCTGCTACGGCGCCACCGCCGCCCTCCAGTTCGCCCTCGGCCTCATCCGCCGCGACCCCACCCAACACGTCCTCGTCATCGCCAGCGACGTCTCCAAATACGACGCCGACAGCCCCGGCGAAGCAACCCAAGGCGCCGCAGCCGTCGCCATGCTCGTCACCGCCAACCCCGCCCTGCTCACCATCCACGACCCCTCCGGCCTCTACACCGCCGACGTCATGGACTTCTGGCGACCCAACTACCGCGACACCGCCCTCGTCGACGGACAAGAATCCATCAACGCCTACCTCCAAGCCGTCGAAGGCACCTGGAAGGACTACACCGAACAAGGCGGCCACACCCTCGACGACTTCACTGCCTTCTGCTACCACCAGCCATTCACAAAAATGGCCTACAAAGCACACCGCCACCTACTCAACTACAACGACCGCGACACCGACCACCACACCATCACCCAAGCCATCGGCCCCACCACCACCTACAACAACGTCATCGGCAACAGCTACACCGCCTCCGTCTACCTCGGCCTCGCCGCACTCCTCGACCACACACCCGACCTCACCAACCAACCCATCGGCCTCTTCAGCTACGGCTCCGGCAGCGTCGCCGAATTCTTCGCCGCCACCCCCACCCCCGACTACCACAACCACCTCCACACCACCACCAACCAACACACCATCACCCGCCGCACCACCATCGACTACCCCACCTACCTCCAACTCCACGAAAACACCCTCCCCACCGACGGCACCCACCACACCACCCCCACCCAAACCACCGGCCCCTACCGACTAGCCGGAATCAACAACCACAAACGCATCTACGAAACCCGCTAAACCCCACCCACAAAACCCGCCCACAAACCCGCCCACAAACCCGGCCGGCAAGCAGAACAGACAACACACAAACCAGACCGGCACGCACCAGCCGGACCGGCGTGCGCACCAGCCCACACGAACCGACGGCCAGGCAACACACCAGCCACACCAACAGGCCGACGACCACCAGGCCGACGGGCAGACGGGCAGACGGGGCCGGCAGGCAGACGGGCGACACCAGCCAGACCGCACGGGCCGCCAGGCCGACGGGCGGGCAACACCAGCCAGACCGCACCAGCCGGACCGGCGCACACACCAGGCCACACACAAGGCCGGACCAGCGCCAGGCCAGGCCACGCACCGACCGGACCCAGACCGGGCCGCAGCGCGCGACGGGACGGAAAACGCACCAGCCAGCCAGACCGGCACACAAAGCCGGGCCGGCGCACGAACCGCACCACGCACCACGCACCACGCACCACGCACCACGCACCACGCACCAGTCAGGCCACGCACAGACCGGACCCAGACCGGGGCCGCGGGGCAGGGCGGGGCGCGACGGGACGGGACGCAAAACGCACCACCCAACCGGCGCACCAGCCGGAGCACGCACACGCCAGAGCGCACCAGTCGGCCGCGCACCGCCCAGACCGGGCAGGCGCGCGAGCCACCCCACGCACCACGCAGGCCACGCAGGCCACGCACCGGGCACCGGGCACCAGCCCGGCCGCGCAAGGACCAGGCCGGCGCGCGAGCCGAACCACGCACGGGGCCAGGCCGGCATACGAGGCCGGGCCGGCCGACGGGCCAGGCCACGCACCAACCGGACCGGCACACCAGCCGGACCACGCACCAGCAAGACCGCGCACAAGGCCAAGCCGCACACGCACCGGACCGCGCGCGGGCCGGGCCGCTCAGGGACAGGCCGCGCACCACCCAGGCCGTGCACGGGCCCGGCCGCTCACCGGCCAGGCCGAGCCGGCCGGACGGGCGCGGGGCGGGACTGGGCGGGGCAGGGAACAGACAGTCATCCGAGACCACTCGAGGGGAGGGCACGCATGACCGACATCGGGCCCATCGATATCGACGCCGACGTGCCGGACCGGATCAGCCCCAGCATCGACGTCAGAATCCTCGGCACCGGCGCCTACGTGCCCGACCGGATCGTCACCAACGACGAAGTCGGCGCACCCGCCGGCGTCGACGACGACTGGATCACCCGCAAAACCGCCATCCGTGAACGCCGCTGGGCCGCCCCCGACCAAGCCACCTCCGACCTGGCCACCACCGCAGCACGCGCCGCCATGCAAGCAGCAGGCATCACCGCCGAACAACTCTCCGTCATCGCCGTCGCCACCTCCACCCCCGACCGCCCCCAACCCCCCACCGCCGCCTACGTCCAACGCAACCTCGGCGCATCCGGCACCGCCGCATTCGACGTCAACGCCGTCTGCTCCGGCACCGTCTTCGCCCTCTCCGCCGTCGGCAGCGCCATCCTCCGACGCGGCGGCTACGCCCTCGTCGTCGGCGCCGACATATACTCACGCATCCTCAACCCCACCGACCGCAAAACAGTCGTCCTCTTCGGCGACGGCGCCGGCGCCATGGTCCTGGGCACCACCCGCCACGGCCCCCTCCTCCGCCACGTCGCACTCCACACCTTCGGCGACCTCTCCCACCTCATCGAAGTCCCCGCAGGCGGCAGCCGACACCCCCACAACCACGACACCCTCGACAACAACCTCCAATACTTCACCATGGACGGCCGAGAAGTACGCCGCTTCGTCGTCGAACAACTCCCCCAACTCATCAAAGAATTCCTCCACGAAGCCGGCGTCGAACCCGCCGACATCAGCCACATCATCCCCCACCAAGCCAACGGCGTCATGCTCGACTCCATGATCGAAGACCTCGCCATGCCCCGCGCCACCATGCACCGCACCCTCACCCACTACGGCAACACCGGAGCCGCCTCCATCCCCATCACCCTCGACACCGCCGCCCGCCAAAACACCCTCCACCCCGGCCAACTCATCCTCCTCGCCGGCTTCGGCGGCGGCATGGCCACCAGCTTCGCCCTCATCGAATGGAACTAACCCCACCCCACACCCCCCACCACCACACCCCCCACAACGAACCCGGAAAACACCCCGAACACACCACCGACCGGATTCAGAAAACCACCGGCAAAAACCCCTCCCCAAACAACACCGACACCAACCCACAACACCAACCCACACACCCAAGAAAACGCCGAACAGACCCACAGCAGCAGCAAAACCGGCGCCACGACACGACCGGGAAAACACCGGAACCACCGGGAAACACCGGCACGGCAGCAGAACTCCCTTCGTGCAGGCGTTCTTAAGGGCTACCGAACCACACCCACACCCACACCCACACCCACACCCAGACCCAGAACCCACCGCCGGGCACAGGCGGCGAAAACCAGCAGGACCCACCCGCCACCCCCACCACCGGCCCCCCGGGGGAACACGACCTCCACGGCGCCGAGGACATCACAGACCCAGGCGCCGAACCACGCCGACACCGGACCACACAACAACAGTCCACCAGCACGGCTGCCACCCACAGCCCGACCGAACAGGGACCTCAAACAGCAGAACACGGAGCGCACCGGACTACAGCAGCACCGCCAGGAACCAGAACCCAAGAACCAGGAACCAGGAACCAGGCGTCAGGAACCAGACGTCAAGGAGGGCCGAGGGCCAGACGTCAAGGGGCCAGGCCGAGGGCCAGGCGTCAGGGCCCGGGCCCGGAGCCCGAGAGCCGGGCGCCGGGTGTCAGGGGCCCGGAGGGGACAGTGCGGGCACAGCAGGCGCAGCAACACCACCCAGGAGCACCCCGGGGCAGCACAACAGCCACACCCCCCGGGGGGAGGGTGGAAGCCGCAGACGACACACCCGACACACCACCGACAGCCAACGCACACAACAAGCCCACGCCCCACCCCCCGCACCGCCTCACCGATGAAGCCGGCCCGCCGAACCACGACCTCATCCACCACCACACCAATGCCCCACCTGCCCACCGCCTTCCCCTGACCCGGCGACACCGACCACGACCAGGCACGGACAGGCGACGACACATCCAGCCCCGCGAACCATGCCGGTCAGCGCATCCACCCCCACAGGCGGGTAAAGGCCAGGGTGGGTGACCGCGGTGCTCGGCACGCGTTGCCGTTCGTGGTGCCGGCGTCTCCTCGTCACGGGAGGTTTCCCCGGTCGCCCCGCGGCCCCCGGGGGCAGGTCGGGACAGGGTAGGGCCGGTTTCGCGGGCATGACCCTCCCGCGCCTGCGCGGCGGAGCCGACACCCGTGGACGAGTGGGGCTTGAAGGCGTGACGGCCGGTAGCCGGTAGCCGGAGCGTGCCGGCATCCGCAGCAGGAGGGGTTTGCGTTGGATCCCGGAGGGTTGGAAGTCGTGTGTCCTTGGTGGGGGCGCGGGTAACACTTGGCGTCATGACTGATAATGGTGATGCTCTACGGTCCGGCTGGGATCGGACCCGCGGCCACCTGGATGCTGCCCGGGTCTGTCTCACGTCTGTGCCGGGCATTGATCTCTCGGCGGCGTTGGAGTTCCTGGAGCACAATGAGCTGGGGCTTGCTTTTGATTGTCTGGTCGGTCTGGGTGATGGTCATGATCTGCCTCTGGGTTTTTGGCGGCACTTGGACCGGGCGGCTCGTGAGATGCAGCTCTACAGCGATGCGCTGCACAGGCCCCACCTGACAGCTGCCGACCTCTGCCGACGTCGCCTCGCCGCGGCCTCCGAGCAGGAATGATCCGCCAGCCCGGGCCTTCCGGTCAGCGCACCGGCCGTCCGGGGTTCACGGCCGCCTCGGCGGCCACACACCCCGATGAGCTGGGTAGGGCTGGGTAGGGCTGGACTGGTGGCGGTGTTCCGTCACCAGCCGGAGCGCCACGCACGACCCACACCCAAACACCATCAGCGACTCCGGCACCACAAAGCCCCCACCCGCCAACCACCCCGGACACCGAGACCACAAAACCCGGACCCCAGCCCCGCCACACACCCCCGACCACGCTCGTCAACGAGACCGGCACCGACTCCCACCGGCTCGCGCACACCCAGCAGACCGAGACCGGCTTCGTTCACTTTGAGGGACGGCGTTTGTCGATCAGTTTCAGCAGCAGTCGGTGATCTTCACCGCTGCGGTTGCTCACGAGATAGGACGGCACCCCGCCCCGCGCACCGGCATGGCGTGGCTCAGCGCGGCGCGTCCATCAGGGTGGTGACATAGGCATCCAGCCGCTCCTCCACGGCTCGCGTCGTCAGGTCCTCCCTGCCTGCCTTGCGCCATGCCTGCGCCACCAACTGCACGTCTTGTGAGAACGCCAGCCCGTCCCGCACCCGCCAGTACAGCCGCTCGCTCGCGTCCGCGGCCAGCACCCCACCCGCCTCCTCATACGCCTGGGCGAACCGCAGACCCCAGGCCGGGCCGTGCAGCAGCGCAAGGTTGGTGCAACAGCGCGCTACGTCGAGATCCGCCGGGCCCCAGGAGGACTGGGCCCAGTCGATGACGCCGGTGATCCGGGCGTTGGCCGGCCTTGCGCGCGGTACGTCGAACAGCACGTTGCCGGGGTGGAAGTCCCGGTGCAAAAACCGCCCCTCATAGGGCGGCGCGGGCTTGCGGATCAGGCCGATCGCCGCGGCCCATACCGCCGCGTCGGCGCCCTCCGGGACGACGACGGTGTCGGCGGTCGTCCACGCCTCGTAAGCCCGGGGCCGCTCGGCGGGTCGCAGTGCGTGGATCGCCACGAGTTGACGGGCCAGCAGCGGAATACGCCTGTCCACCTTCTCGTCGGTGAGGACCATCCGACCCGCCAGATGTGTCATCAGGAGCGACGGATACTCGCAATGCACGGCGGCCGGATCAACCGCGACCAGCGCCGGAGCCGCCACCCCCGTCCCCGTCAGCAGGGCCAGGGCGCCGGCCTCCCTGTTCAGCCAGTCCTCGGCGTGCTCCACGAAGAACGGGTCGACGAAGGCCCGCAGCACCAGGTCACGGGAGCCGCCATCCCGTGTGCTGATGGTCAGCCGCCGCATTACGGCAGTGGCGCCGCCGTGCAGAGCCGCGATTCCGACGATCCGTTCACCAGCCGCCAGGTGACGGCTCACCCAAGCCACCGTCAGGGGCCGGACAGTCACCGCCTCCTCGTGATGGACCACCGTGCCACCCCATCATCTGGACCGCGGCACCCACACCTGCATTCAGCGGCACGACCCACACCTTCCTCCCCGACCTACTCGATATCAGATGGTCAAGCACTCACTGGCTGTTCTCTATCCGCTCGGGTGGTCGGTGATGTTCGAACAGGGGCCTGGTGCGGGTGAGTTTGCCGGTGGGGGTGCATGGAAGAAGGGCCTCTTGGTAGCTCGCGGATGTCGAGTCCAGCGAGGAGCAAGAGGCCCTGTTGTCGAAGTGTCGCGTGGTCACGGTTGTCGGGTCCAGTTGGTCCACTCCTGGGTGTGACTGTCTCGCCCACAGGTTCGGGAATGCGGCCGACCGGCCGGGTCGCCGGCCGCGGTACGGCTCGGACATGAGCGATGCCGAGTGGGCTCTGGTGCGGGATCTGCTGCCGGTTCCCGGGTGGCTGGCGGGCCGGGGCGGGCGGCCGGAGGGCTACTGTCACCGACAGATGCTCGACGCGATCCGCTACCTCGTCGACAACGGCATCAAGTGGCGGGCGATGCCGTCGGACTTCCCGCCCTGGCCTCGGGTCTACGCCTTCTTCGCCCGCTGGCGGGATGGGGGACTCGTGGCCGAGTTGCACGACCGGCTGCGTGAGGCTGCCCGCGAGGCCGAGGGACGTGAACGTGAGCCCAGTGCGGGGGTCATCGACTCGCAGTCGGTGAAGGCGGACGCCACCGTCGCTCTCACCTCTCGCGGCTTCGACGCCGGGAAGAAGGTCAACGGGCGCAAGCGGCACCTGCTCACCGACACGCTCGGGCTACTGCTGGCGGTGCTGGTCACGCCTGCGTCGACCACCGACCGGGACGCCGCCCGCGTTCTGCTGCCGGCGGCCCAGGACCGCTTCGGGCGGCTGGCACGGGTCTGGGCCGACGGCGGCTACACCGGCCACCTCGTCGACTGGAGTGCAACACAGCTCGGCATCGCACTCGACATCGTCCGCCGCAGCGACACCGCCCGCGGCTTTAAGGCCCTGCCCCGCCGCTGGGTCGTGGAACGGTCGTTCGCCTGGTGCCTGCGCAGCCGGCGTCTGGTCCGTGACTACGAGCGGCGCACCGACACCAGCGAAGCCGTCATTCTGTGGTCGATGTCCATGCTCACGAGCCGCCGCCTGGCCGCCCGGCACCAGGGTCCTGCTCCGATGCGGGCAGCGTGAATCTGCCCGCCTTCTTCTCGACCAGCCAGCCTCGTTCCACCAGCCGCTTCAGCCGTGCTCTGGCTCCCTCGACACGGGAGGCCGACGCGCTGTCCCAGCCCAGCACCACCGCCGCCCGCCGGGCACCGAGCCCGTCGTCTCCCGCATCGGCCGCAGCAGCCATCAACGCCTGATAGTCCGGCGACAACTCCTCCACTTCACTCGCCTGTCGCCGGTGAGGCACCGCCCGGCGTGGACCGACCGGCTTCCTCCGCGACCCCTCACCGACCACGTCGGCAGGCACGTCCTCCTCAGCCAGCGCCTCCAGATACTGCTCCAGGCCGATCACCCGGCACCAGTGCACCTCTTCCGCCTCCGCCAGAGCCGCCCGCACCCGTTCCAACTCGGCTTCGAGCTGCTTCACCTCCGCGGCCGCGGCCTTCCGCCGCGTTTCCAAAACCGCCCGCATCGACGGCATCCGCCACCTCCACGACATCTCACCCGGCAACGAGCCGAGACTCCCGCAGCAGCAGCTACTTCATGCCTGACCAGCAAAGACCTCACACGAGGTTCGGAAAGAGAACGACCTCTCAGGTGCTGTCAAAAACTCGTGAACACCGCCACCCAGCAAACCAGGCGCCTCCCAAACCCCCACCCACCCGCCCGCCCCCACACACAGCCAGTCAACCGTCACCACTGGAAACCCCCCACCCAACCCCACTCGTCCACGGGTGTCGGCTCCGCCGCGCAGGCGCGGGAGGGTCATGCCCGCGAAACCGGCCCCACCCTGTCCCGACCTGCCCCCGGGGGCCGCGGGGCGACCGGGGAAACCTCCCGTGACGAGGAGACGCCGGCACCACGAACGGCAACGCCTGCCGAACACCGCAGCCACCCACCATGCACGACCCACACCCAGACACCATCAGCGACTCCGGCACCAAAAAGCCCCCACCCGCCGACCACCCTGGACACCGAGACCACAAAACCCGGACCCCAGGCCCCCCCGACCACGCTCGTCAACCAGCTCGCCGAGACCGCCGACGAACCCCAGCCCACCAAAACAACCGCCCACCACGACCGCGTCGATCCTTCTACATCAACGACCCGGGCTACACGCAACTCGACCAGCGCGGCGCCCCACTCCTCATCCAGGTTCTGACAGAGCATGAGGAAAGCCGCCCGTGGCCATCACCTCGAACAAACCGTTCACGAGGCCGCACCCACACACCCACCGACACCCAACCCCGCACGGCCATCCCCGACCAGCCGACCCACGGCGCCAACCTCATCCAGACACACGCGCACCAGACACGGCGGGATCAGCCATCACCGCCGGAAACCCGCCCACCGGCCACCGACCCCGGCCACACCTCACGCGCAAGCCGACGCTCCCCCTCCGACAACGGAACACCCACACACAACCGCTCCGGATGACCCACCGGCAACCCACCCCCCACACCCGCCACACCCCGACCACCACCGCCAACGCCACCGCGGCCGCGGTCCGGCACCCTCTCACACCCCGGCGCCAAAGCAAACTCATACACCAACGGCCCCACAAACAACGACCCGAAACCCACCAACGCCCGCCACACCGACCCCACCACCCCACTCACACCCCACCAACCACCAACCAAGCACCGCCGGCCAACCAACCGCCAACCAACCGCCGACCAGCCCGCCCCAGCACAACCAGCCACCACGGCCGACAACCCCGAATCAACCCGCCACCCGCCCACCGACCGGTCCACCAACCCACCAGCCCACCAGCTCCCACCAGGCCGCCAACCGCCAACCAGCCAGCCCCACCGGCCATCGACCAACCAAGCCCCGGACCAGACCCCGATCCCACCAGCCCACCGGCCCCGCCTCCACCGGCCACCGATCCCACCGGCCACCGATCCCACCCGACCCGAACCCACCGGCTCCCGGCCCCGGTTCCAACGGCCACCAACTCCACCCCCACCAGCCCCCGGACCCCCAGCCGCCGAACAGCCAGCCCGGCCCCCGGACCGGCCAAGTCCCACCGGACCCCGATCCCACCAGCCCACCGAACCCCAGGGGGGCCACACCCGCAGGGGCCACAAGGCCACCAGCCCCGATTCCCCGACCGGCCGGCCCCGATCCCACCGGGCCACCGGCCAACGAGGCACCGCGCCACCCACCCCGGCCTGCCAGCCCCTGTCCCACCAAGCCCTCAACGAGCCACCAGCCCCAGTTCCACCGGACCACCGGGCCGCCCGGCCCACCCGGGCCCCACCGGGCCACCGGGCCACCGGGCCACCGGGCCACCGGGCCACCGGGCCACCGGGCCACCGGGCCACCGGGCCACCGGGCCACCGGGCCACCGGGCCACCGGGCCACCGGGCCACCGGGCCACCGGGCCACCGGGCCACCGGGCCACCGGCTACGCCGCGTACCGGTCGAACGTCGAACCACGCCGCGGACCCGCCACCACATCCAACTCCGGATCCACCGCCAACATCGCCTGATGCAAACGCTGCAACGGCGGCGACGGCTCCACACCCAACTCCTCAATCAACCGCGCCCGCAACCGCCGATACACATCCAACGCCGACGCCTGCCGACCCGACCGATACAACGACAACATCGCCTGCGCATGCAAACCCTCATGCTGCGGATGCCGCGCAATCAAATCAGCCAACTCCGCAATCAACTCCCCATGACGACCAAGCCGCAAATCCGCATCAATCCGCCGCTCCACCGTCACCAAACGCGACTCCTCCAACCGCATCACCTCAATCTCCATCACCGGCCCCAACCGAACATCCACCAACGCCGGCCCCTGCCACAAACCCAAAGCCTGCCGAAAACACCGCGCCGCCCGCTCATCCTCCCCCCGCTCAAAAGCCTCCTGACCCTCCCCCACCAACCGCTCATACGCAAACACATCCACCGACTCCCGCGGCACCTGCAACACATAACCACCATGCCGCGTAGCCAACACACCCTTCGCCCGCTCCGACCCCCCAGCCCCCAACGCACCACCCAAACAACGCCGCAACTGCATAATATAAGTCTGCAACGTCGTCATCGCACTCGGCGGCAACTCAGCCCGCCACACCTCCTCCATCAACATCGACACCGGCAAAACCCGCCCCGGATACAAAGCCAACAACGCAAACACCTGCCGCGGCTTACCCGCCGACGGAACAACCGACCCCCCATTCACCACACCACACAACGGACCCAAAACCCGAATCTCCACAACACCCTCCAACCACACACCCACACAAACCCAACAACCCGAACAAACCACACACACCCACAGCCAACAACCACACAGCATCCACAACCCCACTTGGCCACCACACACCAACGACTTGGCGCCCACTTGGCGACCACCACACACCCGCAACCCCAGCGGGCAAACCACCACACAGGCAGAACCACGAACCTCACGTGCCACAAGCTGCCCACCACAGACGACAGCCGACAAGCCGTGGATCAGGGCCAAGGGGCGCGCCACACCGGACACCGAGTCACCGCAGCGCGGGCGCGCGAGCCGCGTACGACGGCGCACGGTCCACCGGCCGCACGCCCCGGAGGAGCGGGCGCGGGCATCAGCTTCACCTACTGCCACGCGGCGATGAGGGTGCAACTCGGGGGCGAAATCCGCGGCACCGCACCCCTCGCCTACGACGAGCAGCCGAAACCCGGCTCTCGACGTGGCGCGACAAGGAGACACCGAGCGCAATCCACGTTCGCTCCAACCTTCGCCTTCAAGAGACCCGCGAATTTCATCACCGCCGCCCGACAACGGCAGGACGGACTCCCCCACATCACCGAAGCCACCGCCTGGGTCACCTGCACGGTCGATGAACTCGTCCGCGGAGGCGACCACACCATCGTGCTCGGCACCGTCACACGGGCCGAGTCGCGCGGACAAACTCCACTCACCTATCACGCGCACCCCTGCGGCACTCATATCCCACACCCACACCCGAACCAGACAAACCCCGGGTGCAAGTGGCCGGGGTCAACCGCGCGTCCAGGCGACGGGCACGACAGCAACGGGCCGGCGACACGAAAGTGCTCCGGCGGGCAGTGAATGTCCACGACCGTCCGAACCGCTTTCCGGCGGTCGCCGTCAGGCCGGGCTTGTCGTCGAATGGGACGGATGGCCACCCTTGGAAGCGGGCGCCATCGTTCAGTACCTCGGGATAAGCCATTCCCGTGTGACAGATCAGGGTGAGGGCGGAGACGGGCACCACTGGGAAGAGCACGGTCATGCACAGTCACACCGCAGGCGGCGTGAAGAGCATCGGGCCAAGGCCGTCGCAATACTTCCTCCCCGAAAAGCGTCGCGGGCGCCGACCGTCCAGCGAGTCCCGAGCAATGTGCCGACCTCGGCTCGGGAAGGAGGCAGAACTGCCCCCAGCGGAGACCAGCGGGTGATGATTCCGCCGATCTCCGCTTCGCGCCCGGCAGGTTTCAGAAGAACGAGCTGTCGCCGCCCAGTTGGACCGCGCCGTGGTACGCCTCGGCGGCGTTGACGCACGCGAGGTGGGAGAGGCGGGAGCCGTTGCGGTCGTCGCAGATGCGGCGCATCTCGGTGCGGAAGCGGCTGTCGATCCAGTCCTTCGTCTCACGCGTCGGGCTGAGCTTCAGTTCGTGCTTACCGCCGTAGTTCCGGTAGCCGAAGTCGTGGAGGACGCACGCGGGGCGGAAGACCTCGCTGTACGGCGCGTAGCCGGTGGGGACCGAGCAGCCGTCGTTAGTCCAGTTGAACGGCTGGACGTGCGGGGTTCCGGCGAACTCCGCGTAGGTGAGGTCCATGAGGGCGTCGGCCTGCTCGCGCAGCGTCGGCGCTGCCGTGGGAGCGTTGGTCACGGGGTTCGTGTCGGCGGCCGCGGCGGTGGCGGCGCCGGCGAGGGTGGCTGCTGTCAGGAGGGCCAGCGTGGCGGCTGTGGTCGACAGCTTCGTGCGCAGGGCCGCGACGGCCGCGGGGCTGCGGGTGGCCTTGTTCATGGAGGGAGGCTGCGCACCGGCGCCGTGAACATGCGGCCGGGGGTGCGGATCCGCCCTTACGGGTCTGGTGGCCCGCTCGGTTGACGGAGCGGGGCCCGCCCGGTGCGGAGGGCATGTGCGCCCTGCGCGCCGAGCGGGCTCCGGTGACGATCAGGGAGCGTCGAGGGACTCCTCGACACCCTTCAGCTCCTCTTCGGCGATCTCCTGACCCAGTCGCTCAGCGGTCTTGTCATCGATGCCCTCGCAGGCCTCCGGACGCTCATCCCCGGCGTTCTCATCGCCCGCCTGGTACTCCTTGAACTGCTCGGTGATGGCCTCCTTGCAGGCTGCCTCATCCCCCTCGCTGTCACTACCGCAGCCGGCCACAGCGAAGGTCAGAGCCACCGCGGCCACAGCAAGAACGGAAGCACGGGCAGTGCGCTTGTGCATGATTCCCCTAGCAAATACGTGTTCGGACCGGTGAATCGTGTCGGACCCCGGCCGCCCGTGTCTGCCGGTGTGACTGTTTGGTGACATGACCGGGACACGATCACGAGGATTCGGGCCGTCAGGGCCGGCGCACGCGCGCGTCTACGCGTGTCACCCGAACGGCTCGCCTCCGGGGGTCGGCCGTGTTCCGCAGGCGGAGGCTGGTGGGCAGGGCACTCACCCCGTGGGAGGACACGCATGGCCACGCCCGACCCCAGCGACCGCGCGGACTTCGAGGCCGCCGACCGCGGGTTCCTCGCCGGACCCGCCGAGCGGCAGGTCACGGCCGCGGACGGGCGGGTGGTGTGGGACTTCGACGACACCGGCTTCCTCAGTGCTCTTCCCGACGGCGAACACCCCGGTACCGTCGACGCCGGCCTGTGGCGGCAGGCGAAGCTGTGCGCCCGTGCCGGGTTGTACGAGGTGGCCGAGGGCGTGCTGCAGGTCCGCGGGTACGACCTGTCGAACATGACTCTGATCGAGGGCGACCACGGGGTCGTCGTCGTGGATCCGCTGATCTCGCGGGAGACCGCCGCCGCGGCGCTGGCCCTGTATCGCGCGCACCGGGGCGACAGGCCCGTCACCGGCGTGGTCATCACGCACTCGCACCTCGACCACTTCGGCGGCATCCTCGGCGTGCTCACCCCGGACGCGGACCTCCCGGTCCTCGCCCCGGCCGGCTTTCTGGAGCACGCCGTGGCGGAGAACGTCTACGCCGGCACCGCGATGCTGCGCCGCGGCTTCTACTACGGCGGGATGAACCTGGAACGCGGCCCCGCCGGGCTCGTCGGCATGGGGCTGGGGTTCACGGCCTCCACCGGTACGCCCGCCCTGGTGCCCGCCACGACGGAGGTCACCCGCACCGGGCAGACCGAGACCGTCGACGGCGTGGGATTCATCTTCCAGATGACGCCCGGCACCGAGGCCCCGGCGGAGATGAACTTCCTGCTGCCCGACTACCGCGCGCTGTGCATGGCCGAGAACGCCACCCACAATCTGCACAACATCCTCACCCTGCGCGGCGCCCTCGTACGCGATGCCCGGATGTGGGCCCGCTGTCTCGACGAGGCGCTGCGGCTCTTCGCCGCCGACGCCGACGTGCTGTTCGCCTCCCACCACTGGCCGACCTGGGGGCAGGAGGCGATGCGCGACTTCCTGGCCGAGCAGCGTGACCTGTACGCGTATCTGCACGATCAGACGCTGCGGCTGGCCAACCAGGGGCACACCGGTACCGAGATCGCCGAGATCATCGAGATGCCCCCGTCGCTCGCCGCGGCCTGGCACACGCACGGCTTCTACGGCAGCGTCAGCCACAACGTCAAGGCCATCTATCAGCGCTACCTCGGCTGGTACGACGGCCACCCCGCCTCGCTCTGGGAACACCCGCCGGCCGAGACCGCCAAGCGGTACGCCGAGTGCATGGGCGGCGTCGACGCTCTGGTGGTCAAGGCCGGCGCGTACGCCGACGACGGCGATCTGCGCTTCGCGGCTCAGCTCCTCAAGCACGCCGTGTTCGCCGACCCCGACCACACCGGCGCCAAGAACACGCTCGCGGACGTCTTCGAACGACTCGGCCACGGCGCCGAGTGCGCGACCTGGCGCAACTGCTATCTCGTCGGCGCCCGTGAGCTGCGCGAGGGCGTCAAGCACACCGGTATCACCGCGGGCGGCATGATGGCCGCGCTCAGCGTGGAGCAGCTTCTCGACTCCATCGCCATCGTCGTCGACGGCCCCCGGGCTTGGGATCTCCGCCTCACCCTGGACTGGCACGTCACCGACCTCGGTGAGCACCACCGCGCCACGCTCGCGCACGGCGCCTTCACCCACCACCGCCTCGACGGCGGGTCCGCCGAGCCGGCCGACGTGTCGCTGGCGCTGACCAAGGCCCAGTTGCTCGCTCTGCTGGCGGGCGGGAGCCCGGAGGACATCGAGCACACGGGTGACCCCGGCGCGCTGCGCACCCTGCTGTCGGTGCTCGACCGGCCCGACCCGGACTTCGCGGTCGTCACCCCCTGACGGCCCCGGGTGTCGTGCGCTTCGTGACGGCCGGGCCGGCCCGGTGCAGGACGTGTTCGGCGAAGGCAGGGGCGGCGAAGGCGGCTTCAGTCCCGCTCGACGGCCATCACGCGCGAGGGGTCGTGGCGCGCGTGCGGGCCGGGCACGGGGCGTTCGGGCAGCGTGAACCCGAACCACTTCTCGTACGCCGCGAGCACCTCGGCGTCGCCGGTGAGCTTCTCGGTCTCCCGCTCGTCGCCGCTGACGACGGTCAGCACGTCGTCCTTGAGGGTCACCCGGCCTTCCTCCGTCGGCCGGGAGCAGATCATGTTCTGCAGCGTCGGCGACTCGGGGCAGGTGCCCATCCACCAGACGACCTGGTCGAGGTCGACGGACAGGTCCACCTCTTCGTCGTAGAAGCGGAATTGCGGCTTGCCGTTGCGGAACACGTCGTACGTCCGGCCGTCGACCTTGCGGACGACGAACTCGCCGTGCGCATTGCGCTGCGGCTCCTCGGAGTCACGCAGCAGCGGATACCGGGATGTCTTGCCGAATCCGACATCGACGATCCACTTTTCCCGGTCGATGTCCACCGACAGCAGGAGGTGGTTGTACGGCGCGGACAGCCGGTCGCCGAACCAGACCCTGCCGTGGTGCATCGTGGTCGCGAATCCCAGGGACCGCAGCAGGAAGTGGAAGGCGGTACTGGTCTCTCCGCACACGCCGCCGCGGCGCTCCCGCACGATCTTGTCCACGACCCGCGCGTCCTTGTAGAAGACCTCCCGCGGAATGTGGAAGTCCAGGGTGTCGAACGGCACTGACAGCACATGCCGCTCGTGCAGCCGGCGCAGCGCCGCCGCGTCGGGGCGCTCCGGCCGGTCGGCCCCGATCCGTTCCAGATAGGCGGCCGTCATCTCGGCGTCCAGCACGCTGCTCCCACCCTCCTTGCGCGACCGGCCGGATGCCGCTGGAATCCGGCGCGCCGCCAGTAAACGCCGCCCGGGACGGCCCGCTCAACACGGAGCCGGCGGAGTCTGTCAGGTCGCGGGACACCGTCCGCCTCACCTGACAAACCCGCGGGGCCCGGCTGGACTCCCCGTCGTGCAGCCACTGTTCTTTGTCATGTGGGTTTCTCCACCGCACGCCGCCATGTCCGGACGACAACGGAGCGGACGATGAAAAAAACCTCGTTAGGCATCGTCGGAGTAGGGCACCATCTGCCTGGCGCCCCCGTGTCCAACGAGGCGGTGGCGGAGACCGCCAGCGTCGACATCGAGTGGATCCGCGAACGGACCGGAATCGAAAGCCGGCACTACGCCGCACCCGAGGCGCTGACCTCCGACCTCGCCACGCAGGCCGCCCGCCGCGCAATCGAAGTCGCCCCCATCGGCGCGGATATGATCGCGGTCGGCACCAGCACCCCCGACCGGCTGTCCCCCTCCACCGCCTGCTACGTGCAGCGGAATCTCGGCCTGTCCGGCGGGCCGGCACTCGACGTCAGCGCCGGCTGCTCCGGGTTCCTGTACGCGCTCTCCGTCGCCACCGCCATGGTCGCCGCCGGACTGGCCAGGCGCCCACTCGTGGTCGCCGTCGACGTCCTCACCCGCTTCGTCGACCCGACGGACCGCCGCGTCGCGCCGCTCTTCGGCGACGCCGCCGGAGCCGTCCAACTGGGGCCTGTACCGGACGGGTACGGGATCCTCGCGCTGGAGCTGTGGGCAGACGGCACCCTGTCGGAGATCGCGGGCTTGCCCCTCCACGGCGGCTACTTCCAGATGGACGGGCGCGGGGTGAAAAGGGTCGTCATGGAGATGGGCCCGAAGATCCTCGAAGCCGCGCTCGCCAAGGCCGGCGTGCGGCTGGACCAGCTCAACCGGGTCCTCGTCCACCAGGCCAACCCCAAGCTGGTCCGCTGGCTCGGCGACTTCGTCGGCCTCCCGCCGGAGGTGGTGCCCGACTACGGCCGGCTGACGGGCAACACGGCGGGCGCCTCGGTGCCGGTGGCGTTCTCGATGGCCCACGCCGAGCGGCCGTTCCGCGACGGCGACCTGTTCGCGCTGCTGGCCGTGGGCGCCGGCATGACCGGGGGCGCGGCGATCGTGCGCTGGCACGACCCGGCCGCCGCGGCCTGACGCGCCGGCGCCCCGACCGAGGAGAGGACGACTGCGGTGCAGCTCAAGGACACGGTGGCACTGGTCACCGGCGGTACGGCGGGCCTGGGGCTGGCGACCGCGCGCCGGCTGGTGGCGGCGGGCGCGCGGGTGCTGGTCATGGGGCGCTCGGAGGCCACCGGGCGGGCCGCCGCCGACGGACTCGGCCCGCTGGCCGCCTTCGTCGCCGGCGACGTGACGGAGGACGAGGCGGTCGGGCGGGTCCTGGACGCGGCCGGGGAGATGGGCGAGCTGCGCACCGTCGTCTGCTGCGCGGGAACCACGTACAGCAAGCAGATCCTCGGCAGGCGCGTGATGCGCGCGGACGAGTTCGAGGCGGTCATCCGCACCAACCTCTTCGGCACCTTCAACGTCATCCGGCAGGCGGTTCCGCGCATGGCGGCGCAGCCGCTCGTCGAGGAGGACCGCGGCGTGGTCATCACCACGTCCTCCATCGCCGCCTGGGACGGGCAGAACGGGCAGTGCGCGTACGCCGCCTCCAAGGCCGCCATCGCGGGGATGACGCTGCCGCTGGCGCGGGAGCTGGCGCCGCACGCCATCCGCGTGGTCGACATCGCGCCCGGCCTGTTCGACACCCGGCTGACGTCGGCGGTGCCCGACGGGGTGCTCGAACACCTGCGGGGGCAGGTGCCGCACCCCAAGCGGTTCGGCAGCGGCGACGAGTTCGCCGCGCTGGCGGAGCACGTCATCGGCAACTCGATGCTGAACGGCGAGACCGTGCGCCTGGACGCCGGCCTGCGGATGGCCCCGCTCTGACCCGCCGGACCGCGTGGACGGGGGCGGCGGGGCCGGGTCCGTCAGCCCGCGGCGGGCACGCGGAGCACCAGCTTGCCGCGCACCCCGCCGGACTCCAGCCGGCGGTGCGCCCCGGCGGTGTCGCTCAGCGGCAGCGTCTCCGTGGCGGGCGGGCGCAGCGCGCCGGTCGCCAGCAGCCGGTTGATGACGACGGCGGCCTCGGCGAGTTCCGCCGCCGTCGCGTGCGAGACGGCGAAGCCGACGACCGAGCGGTCCATGACGTACAGCGGCCCGGCGGGCAGCACCGGCCGCGAGCCCATCCCGGCGAGGACGACCACCCGCCCGCGCCAGGCCAGCAACCCGACGGCGAGGTCGAGGTCGTTGCGGCCGGAGGTGTCGACGTAGATGCCGGCGCCCTCCGGGCACGCCTCGCGCAGCTCCTTCGCGAGATCCGGGCTCCGGTAGTCGACCACCTCAGCCGCCCCCAGCGCGCGGCAGCGCTCCGCGTCCCGCTCGCTCGCCGTCGCGACGACGCGGGCACCGGCGTGCGCCGCCAGCGCGATCAGGGCACCGCCGACGTTCCCCCCGCCGCCCGCGACGATGACGGTCTCCCCGACGCGGAGCCTGCCGTGGGTGAACAGGGCGAGATACGCCGTGGCCGCCGGGTGCAGCACCGCCACCGCCGCCACGGGGTCCACGCCCGCGGGCAGCCGGTAAAGCCGGTCGCCCGGCACGACGGCCCGCTGGGCGGCGGCACCCTGGCGTCCGCCGTGGCCGAGGCTGTTGCACCACACGCGGTCGCCGGCCCGGAAGCCCGGCACGCCGGGGGACGCCGCCCGGACCGTGCCGACCAGGTCCCGGCCGATGACGAACGGGAAGTCCATGGGCGTGCGGAACGCGCCGGAGCGCACCATGGTGTCCACGGCGTTGACCGCGGTGACCTCGACGTCGACCAGCACGTCCGTGGCCCCCGGGCGCGGCTCCGGGACCTCGCCGACCCGGATGCCCGCGGGCGGGCCGCACTCCTCCACGTAGGCGGCGAGTATGGTCCGATTCTGCACGCCCGTCCCGCCCTTACGCCGATCCTGCGTCTGTCAGGTCGCGGGCCGCGTCCGCCCCATGCGGGGGCGCGGTGCCGCCGAACTCCCGTGCGCCGTGCATCCATGCCACCCGGTCGTGCAGCTCCGTCGCGGTGAGCGCGGACAGCATCGCGTTCCGCGCCCTGGCCGCCTCGCCGGCCGGGTGCCACAGCCGGGTGCTGTCCCGGGCGAGGCGCGTCATGCGGGCGGTGCGGTCGCGGCGCCGCGCGTTGTACGCCGCCAGTTGCCCGGGGATGGCCTCCGTGCCGGCGTCGAGGAGGTCGCCGAGGAGCACCGCGTCCTCCAGCGCCTGGCAGGCGCCCTGGGCGGCGTAGTGGAGCATCGGATGGGCCGCGTCGCCGAGGAGCGCCACCCGGCCGTCGCTCCAGACATCCACGGGGTCCCGGTCGATCAGCACCCAGGACTTCCACTCCTCGCCCAGCGCCAGCAGCCGCTGCGCGACCTCGCTCAGCGAGGCGAAGGCGGACCGCACCTCCTCCTTGCGCGCGGGCACACCGGCGAACGCCTCGGTGGCGCCGTTCTCGACGCTCGGCGCGAGGTTCAGAAAGCGGCCCCCCGCTATCGCGTAGTGCACGAAGTGGCAGCCCGGCCCGGCCCACCAGGTCACGGCGTTCCACCGCAGCTCGACCGGCACCCGCTCCATCGGGATGACCGTCCGGTACACCGTGATGCCCGAGACGCGCGGCTCGCCGTCGCCGACGAGCTGCCGCCGGACCGCCGAGTGGATGCCGTCGGCCCCGATCACCGCGTCGCCCGCGACCTCCTCGCCGGTGCTCAGCCGCACCGCGGCGGTCGCACCGTCCTGGCGGTACGAGACGACGGCGCTGCCGGCGCGCAGCTCGACCCCCTCCGCGCGCCGGCACGCCGCGAGCAGCAGTCCGTACAGCTCCCCCCGGTGCACGACGACGTACGGGTTGCCGAACCGGCGCCGGTACGCGCCCTTCAGCGGCAGACTCGTCACGTGCTCGCCCGTCACGCCGTCCATGAACCGCAGCTCGTCGATGTGCACGCCGCGCTCGCGCACCTCCCCGCCGAGCCCCAGGCGGTCGAGCGCGTGGATCCCGTTCGGCGCGAGCTGGATGCCGGCGCCGAGCTCGGCGAACTCCCCGCGCTCCAGCACGACCGCACGGTGCCCGCGGGCGGCGACGGCGAGCGCGGCGGCGAGGCCGCCGATGCCGCCGCCGACGATGACCATCCTCGCCATGCCGGGCCTCCTACTCGCGGTGGTCGGTCGCGGCCGACAGCAGCTTGGCGAGGTCGAGTCGCTTGATCTTCCGGGTCGCGGTCTGCGGCAGGTCCTCCAGGCGCCACCGCACGGGGTCGGCCATCGCCGGCAACCCTTCCGCCGCGGCCCGCCACGCATCCGGGTCGAGCGGCTTGTCCTTCTTGGTGCACACCACGGGGATGGGCGGCGAGCCGTCCGCGCCGGGCACGATGACGACCTCGGCCAGGTCGTCGAGCCTGGAGAACAGCACGTCCTCGGCGGCCAGGCTACTGCCGAAGCCGGGGATGACGTCGACCTCCCGGTCGAGCAGGTGGATGCAGCCCCACCTGGTCCGGTAGCCCACGTCGCCCATCCGCCACCAGCCGTCGGTGAGCTGCTCCGCGTAGCGCTCCTGCTCGCCCAGGTACGTCACGATCCGGCCGTCGCTGCGCACCTCGATGAACCCGGGGTTCTCCGCCGACGGCGGCCGGCCGCCCCGGCCGACGACGCGGGCCCCGGTCATCCCGGGAACCCCCATGCCGACGCAGCGGCCGTCCGCGTCCGCCGCGCGGTTGCGGGTGAAGGCGCGCATCAGGGCGGGGCCGACCTCGCTCTGCCCGTAGATCTGCCCGAACAGCGGCCGCGTACGGCGCGAGGCCCTCAGCAGGCGGTGCACGGTACGCGGGTGGATCGCGTCGAACGTACTGCTGAAGAGCTTGACGTTGGCCAGCGGCCCGCGCGGGTCGTCCGCCAGGTGCTCCCAGCTCATGAACGAGTTGGGGTGCGCCTCCAGGATGCCGGGGCGCAGCCGCGCGAACAGATCGGCCGTGTGCGCCGGCTCCCCGTCCCGCAGCACGACCACCGGGTGGCCGCCGAACAGGGAGATGGCCAGCGCCGTGACCAGCCGCGAGTGCACGAACGAGACGTGGATCGCCACCGTCTCGCGCCCGCGGACGAACGGGGCGATGGCCGCGCGCTGCGGGCGGTAGCGGGCCTGCATGCTGCGCGCCGTGTGCACGGCCAGCTTGGGCGTGCCGGTGGTGCCGGACGTGTGCGTGATGAGCATCGGCCGGTCCGCCGGCACGGCGACGGCGCGGGCGGGCGGGCCGCCGGCGAGGTCCGCCAGCCGTACGGCGCCGGGGTGGTGGCCCGAGGTCAGCACGACGGTGCGGGTCAGCTCGAAGACGGCGGCGGGCAGCTCCGCGTCCAGCTTCGCCCGGTCGGTGATCAGATGGGGCCGGCCGGCCCGGCGTACCAGCTTGGTGGCCGTCGCGCCGTCGAGCGCGGGGGACAACAGCACCGGCACCGCCCCGATCCGGTTCACGGCACAGGCCAGCAGCATGATGTCGAAGCCGTCGGACTTGTGGACCACCACGTGTTCGCCGGCGCGGATGCCGGCCCGGCGGAGCCGGGAGGCGCAGTCCGCGACCAGGTCCGCCGTCTCGGCCACGGTCGCCCGGCGGCCGAGCTCCGGCGCGATGTCGAGGTCATGGTCGAGGATCATCAGGTTCGCCGGGTGCCGCGCCGCCGCGCGCTCAAAGAGCGTGCCCAGCCGCAGCCCGCGGTTTCCTATGCGCTGCAGGAACATCTCGCCGCCACCCCTCAGACCTTCTCGATGACGCCCTTGAGGCGCCGGACGGTCGCCGCCATCTCGGTTTCGAGCTTGGCGGCCCAGGCGGAGAAGAACTCCTTCTTCTCCGCCTCGGACATGGCCGCGGTGATGCCGCGGATTCCCTCGGTCGCCCGGCCCATCCAGAAGTGGTGGACGAGAAGGGAGCCCGCCGGCTGCTCCCCGTCGGGCGGAGCGGCCTCGATCTCGTACGTCCACAGGCTTTGCTGGCGCCGCCCGGCGCGGTCGCGCATGGCCCAGCCGAAGCGGCGCCCGGGCACGGCGGCGACGACCTCGGCCTCGGTGGTCCAGTCGCCGCGCACCACCGGGGCCCAGGCGACCACGTCGGGGCTGCGGTGGTTCTCTCCCCGGAAGACGGCGCCCACCGTGGCGGGCGCGCCGGAGATCCACTCACCGCCGTTGCACTCCTCGCTCCACGCGCCGCAGCGGGGGAGGTCGCTCACCGTGGCGTACACCTCGTCGGGCGGCGCCGCGATCCGGACCTCGGCGCGGACGTCGAAGAGGGAGCCAACCTTCATCGGGGTGTCGGTCATGACTGGCAGCGTCGCCAGCGGCGGTGAGCAGGTCAACGAATTCCGGACGGATCCGTCAAGTCGGCCGACGACCCGCCCGGCGCCGGTGCGTCACATGCCCTTGCCGGCGTCGTAGGTGCGCCAGCGCTCGGGGCGGATGCCGAGCGTCACCATCTGGGACATGGTGGGCTTGACGGCCTCGCAGTACCTCTGGCCCATCTCCTCACCGAGGTACCGGATCGAGCGCATCCGGTGCTCCTCGGGATCCGTCGGCTCGTCGACCACGATCGGGCCCTCGACGGATACGTACCGATACGGGAACACCTCGCTCTGCACGAGGAATCCGACCCGGCCCACGGCGCGCGCAAGTTGGAGCTTCCGGCTGGTGACCTTGGTGGATATCCGGATGTCGCCGCCGGGCTCGTAATCGTATCCGATCGGTACCTGAAGCGGACCCCGTCCGTCGGCGTCGGCGACGCACAGCACACCGATATGCAGATCGGCGAGAAACGCCTCGCGCTCGTCGACCGTCATCTTCGTCGACAACTCAACTCCTCTGGTGGAATAGGTGGGGTGGGGCGGCAGCAAGATACCCACAGGCGCACGGGGCAGCCGCGATATCCGGTCATTTCACGGCCCACTCGCCGGTGAATACCGGATCCGTCCCGTCGAGGAAAGCCGCGATGCCCTCGTGGGCGTCTGCGGTGGCGAAGTTGACCGTCTGGGCGCGCGCCTCGCCCGCAAGCGCGTCGCTCAGCGTACGGTCCGCGCCCTCGTTCAGCAGCGCCTTGCTCTGCGTCATGGCGACCGGCGGGCCGGCAGCCAGCCGGCGGCCCAGATCGCCGACGAAGGTGTCGATCTCCTCCTCGGCCACCACCCAGGTGACCAGGCCGAGACGGTGCGCCTCCGCGGCGTCGATCATCTCGCCGAGCAGCACGAGCCGCTTCGCCTGCTGCAGGCCCACCAGCTTCGGCAGCAGCCAGGAGCCGCCGAAGTCGACGGATATGCCGCGGCGGACGAAGATCTGCGAGAAGCGCGACTCGGGCGTGGCGACCACGAGGTCGCAGCCGAGCGCGAGGTTCCAGCCCGCGCCGACGGCGACGCCCGTCACCTTCGCCACCACGGGGAACGGCAGGTGGTGCAGCCGGAGGGCTATCTCGTTGGCCCGGCGTATCTCGTCCAGCGGATGCGCACCCGGCCCGCGGCCGGAGACGTCGAGCGGATGGCCGCCCGGCTCGCCGCCGGTGAGGTCGAGGCCGGCGCAGAACGCGCCGCCCGCGCCGGTGAGCACCAGCGCGCGCACCTCCGGGTCGTTCGCGGCCGTGGTCAGGGCCTCGCCCAACGAGGCCCACATGTCTCGGTTGATCGCGTTCTTGCGGTGCGGCCGGTTCAGCGTCAGCGTCAGCACGCCGCCGTCCCGGCTCTGCAGCAGTGGCTGTCCGTCGGTCAACGTTCGCTCCTCTCTGTCCTTGCCCGCCCCACCGGCTCCTTCCGCGATGTGCTAACCGCCCAGGGTGGCGCCGCCGTCGACGGTGAGGCTCTGCATGGTGATGTGTCCCGCGCGGTCGGAGAGCAGGAAGACGACGGCGTCGGCGACGTCCGAGGGCCGGGCCAGCTTCCGCAGCGGGATGCCCACCTTGTAGTCCGCCGGGATGCCGTCGATGATGCTCGTCTTCTCGGCCTCGCCGCCGTTCCCCATGCCCACGAGCATGGGGGTGTCCGTCGACCCGGGGGCCACCAGGTTGCAGCGGATCCCGTAGCGGGCGACCTCAAGACCCAGGCACTTGGTGAACATCGTCGCCGCGGCCTTCGATGCGGCGTAGGCGGCCATGCGCGTACGCGCCGTGCTGGCGGCGTTCGAGGCCACGGTGACGATCGAGCCGCGCCGTCGCGGCACCATGCGCGCCGCGACGGCGCGCGACATCAGGAAGACGCCGGTGGCGTTCACAGCGAACGTCGTCTCCCAGTCCTGGTCGGTCAGATCCCGGACCTCGCCCATCCGCAACACGCCGGCGGTGTTCACGAGGAAGTCCAGTTCCCCCAGGCGGTCCTCCACCGCGGCGACCCCGGCTTCCACCTGGGTCCGGCTGGCGATGTCGACCGAGAACGCCTCGGCGCTCAGACCGTCCGCGTTCAGCTTCTCCACCGTCCGCGCCAGCCGGCCGGCGTCGCAGTCCACCGCGGCCACGGTCACGCCGCGCCGGCAGAGCTCGCCGGCGACGGCCGCGCCGATGCCGCCGGCTGCTCCGGTGACCAGGGCGACTCTGCCCTCCATAGTGCCCGTCCCCCTTCTGCGAGAGTGCGGCTCGCGCGGGTCCAAACGCTCCCAACCCTTGACCTCGGCATGCGGGGCGTCAACGCGCGTCCGACGTACTTCGTCAGGTGTGGCAAGCGGTTACGGCGCGCTGATCCTCAGGGCTCACCCGGCCAGGAGGAACTGTCACCGCAGTCGACGGCAGGGACACGGCGTGGGCCACCGACGCGAGGGTCATGTGGCGGTGCCAGCCGCAGAACGACCGGCCGGCGTAGTCCTCGATGCCGACGCTCTTCGCGGTGGCGGCGTAGTCGTACTCGACGCGTTCCAGCAGCGCGCAGAGCCCGAGCAGGGACGCGGGGTGCGCGGTGCGGATGTCGGTCAGCCACAGCTGCTCCGCCTCCTGCCGGCCGCGCTCGATCAGGCCCATGAGGGTCAGGGTGCTCAGCTCCCCGGACCATTCGCCGACGCCGTCCGCGGGCCTGACGACGACGCTCGCCAACTGCCCAGCGCGTACTCCCCCGGGCGCGCCGGGGTCGCGCCAACGGGCAGGGCTTCCCGTCCCCTTGGCCGCCCGGACGGCCTCGCGCGCGGTCATGCGGGGCGCGCTGCGGTGCCCGGTCAGCGCCGGGTCCGCGATCACCAGCGGCACGGACCCGTCGACGCGTGCCAGCACGGGGATGCCCGCACGGACGAGCCGGCGGAAGACCGTGCCCAGGTTCATCTCCCGTGCGTCCAGCACGACCGGGCGGTCGTGCAGGCCCGACGCCTCTACGACCGCGTGGCACTGCCGGGCGACCTGCTCCGCGTACGTCTCGGGCACCGCGCTGTCGGGTATCGACGCCCGTCTGCGGCGCAGGTCGTCGTCGAGCCAGCCGCGGGGGAGCCGCAGCTCCCAGTCGACGGGGCCGCTCCCCTCCCGGCAGGCGGCCCACACGCCGACGGCCTGCTGGGCGTTGAGCACGCGCCCCACAGCCGGGACGAAGGTGCGGTGGACCCCGACCGAGTGCTCACCGACCTTCTGGATCAGCGTCCTGCGCACCACCCACGCCGCCACGGAGACGCGCGACAGCAGGTGCGCCGCGAGCGCCCGGCGCACCGGCCGCCAGTCCCAGGTCGACTGGTTGATGAAGTGGTGCAGGCTCTGATCCCCTCCCCGGCCGCCGAGGAGGGTCGCGATGTTACGCGCCGACTTCCGCCCGGGTGTGTGCAGGAGGCCGAGGACGTAATCGACGCCGGTGCGCCGCTGATCGGCGCGGGGTAAGGACTCGAATAGAGAGTGCAGCAGGTCGAGCGGAAGATCACCCGGAAGAGCCGTATCGGCGGTTAATCGTCTAGCGGGTTGCGGATTTCCCAGTTCACTCATTTCGGGCACACTCCTCGTCACTCTCGGCACGATGAAAACCGGCTCAGCAGGCAGTGCCCAGGAGGTGACCCCGAGGCCGAACAATTTATAGTTTCCTTGCGGTTTGATCGTCAATGAGCAGATTATTGTCAACGTGTATGTACTAAGCGGATTACCGGTGCCCGGGTGACAATGAGAAACGTCCGGTGACGCCGAAGACGGAGGAGACCACGGTGACCGCGAGCCAGGAGGAGATCGACGCTGCCCGGGGCCACCTGACCAGGCTGGTCTTCGGTCAGTTGGCCGCGCGGGTGGTGGGGACGGCCCTGCGGCTGGGCGTGTTGGACCGCTTCGGCCGCGGCGACGGCGGCCGCGCGGCGGCCGGCGCAGGCGACGGGGCCCGGGCGGCGGCCGACGTCGCCGCGGACCTCGGCACCGACCCCCGGGCCACGCTCCGACTGCTGCGCGCCATGGCCTCGTTGCAGCTTCTCACCGAGACCGCCCCCGACCACTTCGCGCTCGCCCCGGCCGGCGCCCTGCTGTGCGACGGCGGGGCCGGGTCGCCGTCCGGCACCGCCTCCATGGCCGCCTTCGTGCGGATGTTCACCGACCCCGTGGTGCTCAGCGGCTGGGAACACCTGTCGGACAGCGTGCGGAGCGGCGCCCCGTCGTTCGAGGCCGCCTTCGGGGTGGACTCTTTCACCTACTTGAGGCAGAACCCGGAGAAGTCCGCGGAATTCAACGCGGCGATGAGCCAGGGCACGAGCGTCGCCGCGGCGGGGCTGGCCGCGGCCTACGACTTCGGCCGCTTCAAGTCGGTCGTGGACGTGGGCGGCGGCGACGGCACGCTGCTCGCCGCGATCCTGCGCGGGCACGCCGCGGTGCAGGGCATGCTCTTCGACACGGCCGAGGGCGTCGCCGAGGCCCCCGCCACGCTCGCCCGCGAGCACGTGGCCGACCGCTGCACCGTCCACGCCGGCGACTTCTTCGCCGGCGTCCCCTCCGGCGGCGACCTCTACCTGCTCAAGAGCGTCGTCATCGACTGGGAGGACGACCGCTGCGTGACGATCCTGGAGCAGTGCCGCCGGGTCATGCCCGGCGACGGCCGTCTGCTGATCGTCGAGCCCGTCCTCCCGCCGACCGTGAACGGCACCGTCCCGCCCGGCGCGTACCTGTCCGACCTGAACATGCTCGTCAACACCGGCGGGCGCGTCCGTACCCGCGCCGAGCTCGAACACCTCTGCACGCGCGCCGGCTTCGCCCCCGCCGCGCTCACCCCGCTCCCCCCGCCGTTCGCCGCGTTGGAGGCCGTGCCCTGCTGAACGCACCTTCTGGAGCGCGCAGTCCCGGGCACGCGGCCCCGGGCACGTTGTCTCGTTCGCTCGGTGTTGCCCGATCCGTACAGACGCGTGCTGACACCGTGTGGACCGGCGCCCTACGATCCGCTACCGGGGGACGGGGAGAGCTGCGTCAGGTCAGGGGTGGGGGAGACTCGTGCGACGACTGCCTGTGGGGTACGCCGGGTCCGTGCTGCTCGCCGCCGTGCTCGCCCTCGCGGGCTGCACCGGCGGCGACGGCGGCGACGGATCCGCGGCGACCCGTCCGGTGGTGGCCCGGGGGCGGAGAAGGGCGGTGCGAGCCCGGCGCCGACGTCCGCGCTCGACGCCGACCCCGCGAAGGCGCCGGAGGACCGTGCCGCCGCCCGCCGCTCCCTCCTGCAGACCGTGCCGACCTACGGCACCACCAGCCTGCCCGCCGCGCTGATGCTCCAGGCCGAGGGCGTGCGCCGGATGGGCATGGTGATCGACCGGGCGGCGGGCGAGTTCGCGTGGGAGGAAGGCCACCTGGCGTACAAGACCGTCGGTCTGGTGGACATCGAGGTGCACCCGCGGGTGGTGCCGCGGAGCGCCGCGTCGCCGGCCGCGGTGCTCGGCGACGTGCTCGACCGGGAGCCGGACGCCGTCTACTACGCCGGCTCCCCGCGGCGCGGCGCGGACCGCTGCGGCGTCCTGCTGATCCCGGGCGGGGGCAGCCATGTGGCCATGCAGGACGACCCCCGGTTCCTCGTACGGCGCCGTCTACGGCCCCGAGCGAGGGTGCGGCAGGGCCGGGTGATCCACCCCCGTGCCTCCGCTGTCAACCCGCGGGCGGCGGGCCCCAGCCGCCGTGCGGCTGCTGCGGGGGCGGCGGGGCTCCGTAGGGCTGCTGGGCCGGGTACGACGGGGGCTGCTGCGCGGCACGCTGCGCCGAGCCGCCGGGGCTCCTGTCCAGTACGCCGCAGGCGACCGCGCCGATCATGAGGCCGATGCCCAGGTACGAACTGGACTCGCGAATCTGCTGGAACTCGATGTTCTCCACGTCCGACCGCTCGGCGATCATCGGCATCACGAATCCCTGCACGAGGAAGTACAGGCCGCAGACGAACAGCACCCATCCGAAGATTTTCATACGCGGCACCCTACGTCGGGCACACGCGGCACCAGGCTGGATTCCGGTTCCCGAAGTCAGCCCGGCCACACCGGGGTTCAGGCTATGTCGCCCGCCCACGCCCAGCGTCCCGGAGCGCCCGGCACGGGGGCGTACGTGGCGCGGCCGCCGGCGCCGAAGCGTCCCAGCTCGGTGGGCAGAGCCGCGCCGGCGGCGGTCTCCCGCGCGCTCCAGCCGGTGATGTCGAGCAGCAGCCCGTCCAGCGGGCCGCCGACGAGCTCGGCGTAGTCCCGGCCCGGTCGCGGGCCCGGGTGCGGGTCGTCGTGTTCCGTGCCGTAGACCCGGCCGCGCAGCAACTCCTCGTCCCTGTCCATGCCCCCAGCCTCTCAGCCGCCACTGACAGTCCGGCCCTGCGCGGCCGACCGGCTCGTCCGCCCGCGCCGAGCCCGCCGGGGGTGCCCGTATGCTGCGGGCATGGCATGCCGCATCACAGAACTGGTCATCGACTGCGCCGATCCCGAACGGCTCGCCGCGTTCTGGAGCGAGGTCCTGGGCTACGTCGAGCTCGACCGGGAGGAGGGCGTCATCGAGATCGGACCGCCCGACGCGGGCTTCGGCGGGCCTCAGCCCACGCTCGTGCTGAGCGCGAGCAGCGATCCGCGGAAGGGAAAGCTCCCCCTGCACATCGACGTCAACGCCACCGACCGCGACCAGGAGGCGGAGCTGGAGCGGCTGCTCGCCCTCGGTGCCACCCACGCCGACGTCGGCCAGACGGGCGAGGAGAGCTGGTACCCGCTGGCGGACCCGGAAGGGAACGAGTTCTGCCTGCTGCGCACCCGGGTACAGCCCCTCGGGTGAGGCCCCCTGGGCCCTCGCGGGCCCCGGCCGCGCCGGTCAGGCGTCGAAGCGTCCGCGTGCGTCTTCGATGTGGGTCAGGTACCGCTGCGTCCAGTCGCACATGGCGTCGACCGTGGCGCGCAGGGCCCGGCCCGGCGCGGTCAGGGTGTACTCGACCCGCGGCGGCACCGTGGGGTAGACCTTCCGGTCGACCAGGCCGTCGCGTTCCAGCGTGCGCAGGTTCTGCGTGAGCATCTTGTGGCTGACGCCCTCGACCTCCTTGCGCAGCTCGCCGAAGCGCAGGGTCCGTTCGCCGAGCGCTTCGATGATCAGCAGCGCCCACTTGTTGGCGACGTCGGAGAAGACCTCCCGCGCCAGCGAATCCGCGCGCCTGAGGTCCGCGTCCTCGGGGAGACCCTTGAGTTCCTGCTTGGTCACCATCTGGTTCCTCAGTTACCGAAGAGTGCGTTCTTCCAGGTCAGCGTTCACTCTCTTACAGTTTCCGAGTAACCGCAAGAGAGCACGGGGAAGGACCTTCACCATGGCCGCCATCGACGCCTTCACGCACGGCGTGGCACCGGAGAACGAGTTCGGCTACGCGCAGGCGATCAGGTCCGGCGAGCTGATCCACGTCGCCGGGCAGGTCGCGTTCGACGAGACGGGCGAGTTCGCGTACGCGGACGACTGCGCCGCGCAGCTCGACCTGACGTACGTCAATCTCGACAGGGTTCTCGGGCACTACGGTGCCACCCGCAACCAGATCGTCTCGCAGACCGTGTACGGGGTGCACCTGGGGCAGAACGCCGCGGCGATCTCCGCGGGGAATCTCGCGTACTTCGGCGCCCACCGCCCCGTCAGCACCGTCGTCGGCGTCAGCGAGCTGGCCTTCCCCGGCCAGCTCGTCGAGATCGCCGTCGTCGTGGACACCCGGCTGCCCGCCTGAGTGCCTGGCGTCACATGCGTTCGGCGCCCGCCCTGATGGCCTGGCGGATACGGACGTAGGTGCCGCAGCGGCAGATGTTGCGCAGGCCGTCGAGGTCGTCGTCGGTGATCTCGCGGCCCTCCGCGGCGACGCGGCGCACCAGGTCCACGGCGGCCATGATCTGGCCGGGCTGGCAGTAGCCGCACTGGACGACGTCGTGGTCGAGCCACGCCTGCTGCATGGGGTGCAGATCCTCGGCGACCGTGTCCGCGAGGCCCTCGATGGTGGTGACCTCGTCGGTCGGGGCCAGGTCGCCGACGGGGATCGCGCAGGGGTTGACCGCCTTGCCGTTCAGGTGGCTCGTGCACGCCTTGCAGACGTTGATGCCGCAGCCGTACTTCGGTCCGTTGATCCCGAGGATGTCGCGCAGCACCCAGAGCAGGCGCACGTCGTCGGCCACGTCGACGGTGACCTGCTCGCCGTTGACGCGGAAGGTGTGCTCGGGCACGGGGTCTCCTAGCCTCGGCGGGCCTGGTCCAGGCCGTCGGTCGGGGAAGCGGGGATGGGCGGGACGGTCGGCTTGGGGGTGAAGGAGAGCGTGCCGTGGTTGATCGGGAAGACGGTGGGCATCGTCCCGGTCGCGCGCCCGTACGCGCAGGCGACCGCGGCCATCGACGCGGCGACCCCCAGCTCCCCCGCGCCGCCGGGCTCGTCGGAGGTGTCGGGCATGACGATGATCTTCAGCTCGGGTGGGGTGTTCCACTGACGGGTGTAGAAGTAGTTGTCCCAACTGGCTTCGAGGAAGTGGCCGTCGCGCAGGTGGAGGCTTGAGGTCAGCGCCAGCGCGATGCCGTCCATCAGGCAGCCCATCATCTGCGCTTCGAGCCCGCGCGGGTTGACCGTGAGGCCGACGTCGACGGCGAAGACGGCCTTGGTGACGCGCGGTCCCGTGACGCCGTCGCGGATGGGCCGGCCGACGGTCTCGGGGCGGCAGTCGATCTCCACCAGAGCGGCGCTGACCGACTTGTACTCGGAGTGGAAGGCGATGCCCTGCGCGGTGCCTTCGGGCATCTGCCGGCCCCAGTCGCCGGCTTCCGCGGCTTTCTCCAGGACCGCGCGGGAGCGTTCGTCGCGCAGGAAGTCGCGGCGGAACTCGTACGGGTCCTTGCCCGTCTTCTCCGCGAGGCGGTCGACGATCAGCTCGCGGGCGCAGGTGACGTCCGGCGAGTAGACGTTGCGCATACTGCCGGTGTTGAAGCCCTTGTCGGTCTCGTTGAGGAGCCGGGTGGCGAGACCGAACTCGTACGGCATCGACTGGCTGAGGTGGAAGAACGTCTGGGAGAAGCCCATGTCGCCGACGGGCAGCCGCGCGGCCATCGCGGTCAGGAGCTCGCCGAGCCCGTGGCCGAAGTCGGTGGCGACGCTGGTGTGCCGCTGCTTGAAGCCGAGGACCGCCCCGCCGGCGTAGTCGGCGCGCACCCGGGTGGTGGCCATCGGGTGCGTACGGCCCTGGCGGGAGTCGTCGGCCCGGTGCCACATGAGCTTGACGGGCTTGCCGATCCTGCGGGAAACCTCGACGGCTTCCAGCGCGGCGTCGAAGAACAGCTTGCGCCCGAAGGATCCGCCGCCCTCGGTGACGTGCACCGTGACGCGGCCGAGGGGCAGGCCGAGTTTGGCGGCGATGGCCTCCTTGGCGACGATCGGGGACTTGAGCGCCGACCAGACCTCGGCGCGGTCGGCCCGTACGTCGGCGACGGCGCAGTTGGGCTCCAGGGCGCTGTTGCTGCGGAAGTGGAAGGTGAACGTGGCCTCCACGTGGGGCGTGAGCGGGGGCAGTCCCATCGGCGGCTCGGCCGCGGCGAGTTCGCGCAGTACGGTCTCGTCGGACTTGCCCTCGGCGGTGCCGGGGTGCCAGTCGACGCGCAGCGCGCGTACGGCGTCGATGCACTGGCCGAAGGTCTCGGCGCGCACGGCCACGCCGGTGTCGATCGGCACGACGTCGGTGACGCCGGGCATGGCGGCGACGTCGGCGAGGTTGGCGACGGCGCCGGGTTTGCCGTTGATGGTCGGCGGGCGGCAGACCATCGTGGGCTTCGCGTCGGGGATGTCGAGGTCCATGGCGAACTTCTTGCGGCCGGTGACGGCGTCGCGGGCGTCGACGCGGTTGTGGGGCCGGCCGATGACGGTGAAGTTCTCGCGGGCGGTGAGCCGGACCTCGACCGGCTGGGAGCGGGTGGCGGCGGCCTTGGGGGCGAGGGTGCCGATGTCGACGGTGGCGCCGGTGCGGTCGCGGACGACACCGTCGCGCAACGTCAGGTGCGCCGCGGGCGAGCCCAGTTCGGCCGCGGCGGCGGTGAGCAGCCGGTGGCGGGCGACGGCGGCGGCGACCCGGATCGGGGTGTAGGTGGCGACGGTGGTGTTGGAGGCGCCGGTGAGCTGGTTGAACAGCAGCTCGGGGCGGGCTTCCGCCAGCGTCACCCGTACCCGCTCGGGCGGCACCGCCAGTTCCTCGGCGATGAGCATGGCGGTGGAGGTGGTGATGCCCTGTCCCACCTCGGCACGGGGCAGGGCGAAGGAGACGGTGCCGTCGGATTCGACCTCGACGGTGATGAGCCCCGAGGTGGGCAGGGCGGCGGCCGTCAGAACGTCGCTGAGGTCGACGAGTTCGGTGAGGTCCGGCGAGGCGGGCTTGGCGCCGGCCACGGGGGCGGGCACGAGCTGGGCGGCGGCCACGAGGGTGGGGGCGGCCAGTACGTAGCCGAGAAACCGGCGCCGGGCCGGTCCGTCGTGTGGCCGTGCGCCGTTCGGTCCGGTCATCGTCCGGCTCCTTCCGCCGGGTGGGCCACGTGCCTTCGCCGCGGGCCCTTGGTCGCCCGCGGTGGGGAAGTTACCAGAAGGTACGGCCGGGGCGCTGCCCGTGAGAGGAGAGATCCGGGCGCGCGTGATCGCGACGAACGGTGCGATGCCGTGGGACGGGCAGGCGTCGATCAGCGTCGGCATGTGGCGGTGCGGCAGATCGCGGGGGCGAGCAGCGAGCCGGTGACCAGCCGGGTGCTGCCGGGCTCGGCGAAGATGCCGGGGTGGGCGCGGCGCATGCCGTCGATGAGCCGCTCGTAGGGCAGGTCGTCGAACTCGCCGTGCTCGCGGACGACTTCCAGGTGGCGGGCTCCGTCGTCGTGCGGGCGGTGGACGCTGTCGGTTCTGCCGTCGAAGCCGAGGGGACGCACGCCGTACAGGCGGCACAGCAGCCGGTTGAAGACGGGGGCCGCGCGCACCCACGTGCCGTCGAGGTGGACGGTGGTCGAGGTGTGGTAGCGGATGACGTCCCCGCCGACCCGCGCGCGCAGCGCGGGCGACGACAGGTGGTTGCGCACGTCGGTGAGCACGAGCCGCGCGGGGATGCCGGCGGCGCGCAGGGCGGCGGCGTAGAGCACGGACTTGTGGACGCACATGCCTTTGCCGGTACGGGCCACCTGCGCGGCGGTGACGCCGGTACGGGACAGGTCCACGCCGTAGACCTCGTAGTCGACGCCGTCGCGCACCGCGTAGTAGAGGCGTACGGCGGCGTCCCTGCTGTCGAGCCCGCCCCGCGGCAGCGTGCGGCGCACGAAGTCGCGGACGTCGGGGTCGTCGGAGTTCAGGAACTCGGTGGGGGCGAGGCTGCCTTCCAGGTCTGTCGTCGTCATCGGTGTTCTCCGGTGCTCAGCGGCGCGCCCCGGGGCCGGGGGCGCGGAGGGCGGGTGAGGCGGGGTCCGCGCTCAGAGGCTGTTCGCCACGGTGCGACGGTCGATCTTGCCGGTGGCGGTGCGCGGCAGCGGCGCGTCGACGAACTGGATGCCGCTGGGGATGCCGGCGCGCGGCAGCTCCGCCGCGACGTGCTCGCGCAGCCGCAGGCTGTTGAGCAGGGACCCGGCGGCACGGTGCACGACGGCGTGCAGCCGTCTGCCGGTCCGCTCGTCGGGCAGCGCGACGACCACGGCGTCCGCCACCTCGGGGTGCGAGCGCAGCGCGCCTTCGACGGCGGCGGTGTTGATGCGCGTGCCGCGGACGGTGACCATGAAGTCGCTGCGGCCGTCGAGCGTGAGCACGCCGTCGGGGTGGCGGGTCACCAGGTCCCCGGTGCGGTAGTACGGGCCGGGGGTGGTGCCGTCGGGGTGGCCGACGAACGCCTTGGCGTGGTGCACCGGGTCGAGGTAGCCGCTGGTCTGGAAGGGGGAGGTGACGATCAGCTCACCGCGCCCGGGGCCCGCGAGGACGCTGCCGTCCTCGGCGAGGATGTCCGCGCCGACGCCCTCGGCGGGGCGGCCGATCGGCACGGCGCCGTAGCGGCCGACGTCGCCGGCGGGGTCCATCTCGTGGACGAAGGTGTGGTTTGTCTCCGTACAGCCGTAGACGTTGTGCATGCGTGCCCGGGGGAAGAGGCCGGACAGCGCGGCGAGGCCGCCGGGCGACAGCGCGTCGCCGGTGACGAGGACCTCCCCGACCGGTGCGAACTCGTCGCCGCTGGCGTGCTTTTCTGCCGCTGCCAGGAGCTGGTAAAGCATCGGCACGCCGTGGACCACGTGCACGGGGCACTGCCGCAGCAGCGCGAGCAGGTGTCCGGGGTGGGCGGCGCGGTCCTGCTCCACCAGGGCGACCCGGCCGCCGTGGGCGAGGGTGGTCCAGACGTCGAGCAGGCTGAGGTCGAAGTTGAGCGGCGCGTAGCTCAGTACGGACGTGTCCGCGCGGATGCCGAACGTCGCCGCGGCCCACTCCGCGAAGGCGCCGATCGCCGCGGCGGGCAGGGGCACCGCCTTGGGGAACCCGGTGGATCCGGAGGTCGTGAGGATCAGGGCGGTGCCGTCCGGCACCCTGCCTTCGGCGGGCCTTCCGGCGACCGCCGGCCCCGCCGTGCCGGCGGTGAGGGCGCACGGGTCGGGGAGTACGAGGGCGCCGGTGTCGGCGAGGAGTTTGCGCAGCGGCTTGTCCGCCACGTCCGCGGAGGGCACCAGCACCGGCCTCGCGGCGCGCATGCAGGCGAGCATGACGGCGATGGTCTCGGGCGACTTCGCGGCGACGACGGCGACGGGAGTCCCGTCCGGGATACGGAGCGCGGCCATGTTCTTCTCCGCGGCGCGGGCCATCGCCAGCAGGTCCCGGTACGACACCGCGCGGCCCTGCCAGAACAGGGCGGTGCTCTCCGGGTGCCGGCGCGCGGCCGTGGCTATCCGTTCGGCCAGCGGGAGAGCCATGCGGGAGTCCTCCACATTCCTGTTCGACGGGTTGTCCGCCGCACCCAGGATGGGAACGGATCGCGGCTTGCCGCATCTCGAACGACGCTGTCCGTTCCGCCGGCAGGAGCCTTCGGCTGCCGTACGCGCCACGTCGATCCGCCGCGGGGGACTCCCGGGGGGCGCACGCGGCGGTGCGCTGATCGGGTGAGCGCGACGAACTCGTGTCGGGTCAGCCGCGGTGCGGATGCGGCCAGGGGTTCGTCTCGCACCTGGCGCCGTCGGTGGTGAGGGAGAGCGTCTGCTGCATCATGACGGGCGCGAGTGCCCCCTCCCGCGCGCAGTGCGCGTGCAGGCGCCCCAGCCGGTGGCCCACCTCGTGGTTGATGAGCATCTGACGGTAGCGCAGGATGTCGTCGCCGTAGGTCGTCGAGCCCTGGGCCCACCGGAAGGCGTTGATGAGGACACGCTCGGTCCTGCCGGAGTCGCACGAGACGTTGTCGACGGTGGTGTCGAAGCCCGACATGGCGCACCACTCCCCCGTCGTGCCGGGGCTGGCGAGGGTGACGGCGAAGTCGGCCGGCCCGGTCGAGACGCGCTCGAAGGTCCGCAGGCCGGCCTCGCCCCAGCCCCGCTCGTCGTTGAGGGTTTCCTGTACGGCCCGGGCGAACAGCCGGCCGTCCAGTGGCACGTCGTCCTCGACGTCGACGCGGTAGCGCACCACCCGGCCCGCGCCCGGGGCCGGGTCGTGGCCCGGCACGGTCGCGAACGTCCCGGGGCCGTCCAGCCCGGCGGGGACCGGGTACGTCTCCGCCATTCGCCGCCGGTACATCAGGTCCCCGAGTGCGGGCACGTCCACCGAGCCGCCGACGGCGAAGCCGGAGCTGTGCGGCAGCCCGGCGGCCGGCGCGCGGTACGGCACCTGGAAGCCCGACGCGCGCTGGCGCACCAGGACGGGTGGCGGCGGCTTAGCGTCGTCCGCGGCGGCGCCCTGCGGAGCGTGGGCGCGCAGGGCGTCGGGGACGAGGCTCGGGGGGAGCGCGAAGAGCCAGGCCACGACCCCGGCGGCGCCGAGGAGCGCGAACGCCACGGCGCCCGCCGCGAGGCGCATCGACGCGCGCGTACGACCGGCCACCCCTGCCCACTCCCCCGCTACTCGAACGGCACCGACAGGCACGCCAGCCGCGCGCCCGCCATGCCGGCCCCGCCGGGGTGCGTCATCGTCGCGTGCTCGTGCACCACGACGGACCGCGCCTCGCCCGGCCGGAACCGCCAGTCCTGCCGCGCGGAGGTGTAGGCGTTGCCCAGGCGGTCGGTGGTGAAGTCGAGCCACACCTCGTTCTCGGGGTTGGCGTACGCGGGGTCGACGGACGGTTGCACGGGGTCCGCCTCGTTCTGGTAGTGCGGCCCGGCTGCGGCCGGGTCGGGGCCGCACGGCTTGGTGTGGACGTGTGCGCCGTACGTGCGGTTCGGCAGCAGGCCGCTCAGGCCCATCCGGACGCTCGTCCTGCCGTCCCGGGCCACCTCGACCACGGTGATGCCCGCACCCGCGGGCACCAGCGTCGGGTCGTAGGTGAGCCCGTCGTCGGGCTCGGCGTTCTCCGGCGGCACGAAGTGCGCCTCGCGCGCGACGACATCGGGTCCTTCGCCCGCCGCGGCGACCGCCGGGGCGGGGCCGGCCGCCCCCGTCGCCAGCAGCGCCACAGCCGCGGGCACCGCGGCGAGCGCCGCCCTGGCCCGGCGCCGCGCCCCCGCCTTCGCCGTCCTCACCGCTCCGGCCACCGTCTGCATCGCCACCACTCCTCGCCCGCCTCTTCACGCGCTGCACGTACGCCCTCACCATGCCCGGTGACGCGGCCGGCAGTCGTGTCGTACGCGCGTGGCATTCGGGTGACGCGGAAGGTGGACGAGGCCCCGGGGGGAGCGCTACTTGCGGTGGTGCGTGCGGCTCCAGGTCTGGCAGCCGTTGCTCCGGACGTACTCGCCGTGGTGGACCGTGAGGTGCGTCGGCCCCGAGGTGGAGCCGCTGATGATCGGGACCAGCTCGCCGCCGTTGTCGGCCAGCCGCGCCCACCGGCAGCCGCCGGGCTCGCCGTTGGAGCCCCGCGTCGCGTACGTGCCCGGGGCGACGGCCCCGCCGACGAAGACCGTGCCGTTGTCGAACGAGGTGCGGAGCCGGTGTCCGTGGCCGGAGGAGCGGTGCGGCGAGCGGTGGTCGCGGCCGGAGACCGCGGGCGGCTGCTCGCCGCGCTTCGCCGACTCCTGCGGCCGGCTCTGCGGTTCCGCGGCCTCCTTCCCGCGGGGCTGCGTCTCGGCCGGCTTCCCGGCCGGCGTCTCAGCCGGCTTTCCGGGTTGTGCGGCCTCGGCCGCGGTGTCCCGTACCGCCGACTTGGCGTCGCTGACCGGCTCCGGCCCGCCCGTCGTCAGCATGGCGGCCACCACGCCCGTCACCACCATGAGGGCGCACGCGGCTCCGATCGCCCAGCGGTTGCCCAGAAACCGCTGAACCAGCGGCAGGTCAAGGAATTTCATGAGTTTCTTCATGGCCCCATCGCTCACATGCGCATAGTGGATGATTAGCTACATAACCTACTTTTCGCATGCGTCATCCGAGCCCTTGTCCGGCCGCGCCACGGCGTACGTCACCGCATCGGCGCAGTGAACTCCGTGCGGCACCCGCCGGTGTCGGCGCTCTCTGCCCACGGAGGGGGTCAAGCCCGGCGAGTACCGCACGGAGGCTTCACCCCGGCTCGGCGGGTGCGGCATCCTGGCGCGGCGGAAGGGACTTGCGCTGATTCGAGGAAAGCGGTGAGTTCCGTCCGGTGCATATCCATGCCCCTCCGGTACGGACCGTGACACCAGCCGCGCCGCGCACGGATTTGCATGTCGGCGCAGCTCAGAGGCGATGCGGGCGCTCCGGTACGGCTTTCGGCGCACGTACCCCGTCCGGGTGAACGGGGGCGGCTGTCCGTGCCGTGATCACGACCGTTTCTCGGCGCCTGGCTCGCAGGGAAGAAGCAGCAGCCGCGAGTCGAGGTTCACCTCGACGCCGGGCCCTCCCAACTGGATCCCCCACGTGTCCGACTTCCAGACCACGGAGTCGGAGATCCGCTACGCCCGATCAAGCGGCCCGGGGACTCCGACGGCACCTGCCGCCGCGAACGACGCCGTGACGCACGGCGGTTGGCCCGCTTGGGGCGGCGGATCGGCGCAGTCGGGGGCGCAGGCGTACCGCGGGGGGCGCCTTGGCGCACGCACAATCACTCTTCGTATGTTGATGAGCACTATGGGTAGTCAACGGGGCGGTCCAGTAGTGCGGTTTCGGGGCGCGGAGCCCTCGCGGGCCCAGGTCGAGGCGGACCTGGGGCACTTGGCGGCCGGGCCGGGAGGTGCAGAGTGTTCGCCCATGAACTGGCCGCCGCCGGGCTGCGCGGCAGGGAGACCGAGGCCGCGTACGCCGCCTGCGGACGGTACTTGAGGCGCCGCAACTCCGCGGCGTTCCCCGTGGTTCGCTTCCTGCTGCCGCCCGGCAAGCGCCCGTACTACGACGCGGTGCTCGCCTTCCGCGGGTACGCGGACGCCGTCCTCGACACCCGCGCGCACAGCCTGCACGAGCGCGCCGAGCGGTTCGACGCGCTGCGGCACGAGGCGCTGCGCCGTCTCGACCGGGGTGCCGCGGCGACCGCCGGCACGGGCGCCGGTCCCGTGACCGCGGAGGCGGTGCTGATCTGCCGGGCGCTGGCCCACACGGTACGCACCTGGGACATGGATCCGGAGGGCATCCGGCGCTTCCTGCGGACCCTGCGCTCGGACCAGGACACCTGCGCGTACGCGACGTTCGAGGATCTGGAGCTGCACCTGCGCTCCGTCAGCGGGGACATGAGCATCGAGGTCAACACCCTGCTCGAACCGGTGGACGACGAGGCCACCGTGAAGGCCGTCGCCCTCGGCTACGGCGTCTCCATGCTGGAGTTCCTCGACGACATCGCAGAAGACGCGGCCCTGGGCCGGGTCTACCTCCCCCTCGCCGACCTCGAACGCCACGGGCTGAGCCGCGACGACCTCGCCACCGCGGCCGCTCGTCAGCAGATGACCCCGCCCCTGAAAGAGGCCGTCCGCTTCGAGGCCGACCGCGTCCGGCGCTTCTTCCGGCTCGCGGACGGCTGGCACCGCCACGTCCACCCGTCCGGGCAGGAACTGCCGCGGCAGTGCCTTGAGCTGGGCCGTACGGTGCTGTCCGAGCTGATCCGCGACGACTACGACATCTTCCGGCGCCGCCGCAGCACCCGCCTGCTGTCCGCGGCGCGCGCCGGCGGCACCACGGCGTGCTCGTACCTGCGCACCCTCCGGCACCGCCGCGTGCACCCCCACCGGATTCCGCGCACCCCCGCGCAGCGCACGGGCGGGAACGGCCGGCGCGCGTAGGGCCGTGGCGCGCGCGAACGCCCGGCCGGTGGGCCGGCCGGGCGTGGCGTGCGGCGGGGGTGAGCCGCGGCGGGGTCACCGCCGGCAGAAGGGAATCTGGTCCAGGTTCAGCACGTAGCGGGCCGACATGTAGCCGTAGCCGCCGCGCACGGGCACGCGGTACCACCTGTTGTTGCCCAGGACGTTCTGGCCGATCACCTTGCACTGGATACGGACGATCGTCCCGGACTTGGCCCATCCGAGGATGTCGCTGCGCGTCGTCGGCGCGGCCCGCTTGTAGACGACGCTGTTGCCGAGCACCCTGCCCCGGTAGGGGTAGTGGTTCGCCTCGGCGGCGACCGGCGCCGCCTGCGCCTGCCCGCCCTCGGGGTCGGCCGCGGCGAGCGAGGGCGTCGTGGCGAGCGCACCGAGGGTCAGGGCGGCGGTGGCCACCAGGGCGGCGGCGGCCTTTCGGATCGACATCGGGGATCTCCTTTCGCGGTGCTGAGCACCAGAGCGGGGAGGAACGTGAGAACCGTAGGAGAAGCCGGTGGCGGCACCGCCCTATTACGGTCAGACACACCCAACTGCCCCCCGTCCAGCCCAATCCGGTCTCGGCCGCGGGCCGCGGCTGCGTGCGTCCGTGGCGGATTCCGTGGTCGGCACGGAGGCGCTCCGTGGCTCCTCGGGGCGAGGCTGTGCGCACCGTGACCGGCCCGGCGAAGGACCGGGCGGTGCGGATTCCGGAACAGGAGTGATCATGGGAACGAGCGAGGCGGGCGGATACGAGGGGTTCTCGGCCGAGGAGCGGGCCGCGATGAAGGAGCACGCCCGGGAGCAGAAGAAGGCGGCGCGCCGCGGGTCGCGGGCGGACAAGGCGGCGGAGGCGGTCCGGGACGTGCTCGCGAAGATCGCGGAGATGGGGGACGCGGACCGGGCGATGGCGGAGCGCGTCCACGCGGTCGTCACGGCCACGGCGCCGGAGCTGGCGCCGAAGACCTGGTACGGCATGCCCGCGTACGCACGGGACGGCAAGGTCGTCTGCTTCTTCCAGAGCGCCGGGAAGTTCAACACGCGCTACGCGACCCTCGGGTTCAGCGATCTGGCGAACCTCGACGAGGGCACGATGTGGGCCGCGGGCTTCGCGCTGACCGAGGTGACGGACGAGGTGGAGGCGCGGATCGCGGCGCTGGTGAAGCAGGCCGTCAGCTAACCGGCGGGGCTACGCCCGCGGTCGTCCGGCGGCCTTCGGCGGCGGGTTCCGAGGCGGGTCCCGTGGGGGAAGTTCCTGCGGCAGCCGGTCCTTCGGTACGAGGCCGAGGCCCGCGAGCGCCGCCTCGCCCGCGGCGGTGTGTTCGCCGCCCGCGAGCAGCAGCGTGCGCGCCGCCTGGTACGGGCTCCCCGCCGCGGCGAACGCCGCCGCGAGCGCCGGCAGCCGCGCAAGGTCGCCGTCGAGCAGCGCCTCCGCGCGGTCCACCTGGACGGCCGCGACCGGGTTCCCGGCGACGACGGCGCGGGCCGCGGCGATCCGCGCGCGGGCGTCCGGGTGGCCGGCGAGTACCGCCGCCTCCGCGCGCAGCGCGACGTACCAGTGCAGCCAGACCCAGCACACCCACTTCCACACCTCGTCGGGTTCGGGCGCGACCCGCTCCAGCGCGGCGCCGGCCTCGCCGCGGTGAAGCAGGACGGTGGCGTCGAAGACCGCGCCGTAGCCGTGCCGGTGCTCGGGCGTGGTGTCGGCGCGGGTGGCGAGGGAGAGCCAGGCCGCGCGGGAGTCGTCGTCGCCGCGCAGCCCGTGGATCATGGCCACCGACGCGGCCCCGGCGGCGAGGGAGAGCGACCGGTGCCCGCCGCTGTGCTCGAAGGAGTCGCGGAACCGTACGGCGTGGGCGAGGGCTTCGTCGGCGTGGCCGGCGAAGGCGTCGGCGACGAGCAGCCAGGAGGTGGCGTGGTGGCCGGCCTCGGCGAGCAGCGGGTGCTCGGCGAGTTCCCTCCCCCGGCGGCGGGCGCGGTCAAGCTCGCCGGCGCCGACCGCGGTTCCCGCGGCCATGGCGAGGGCGTCCGTCCGCTCGTGGACGGCGGCGGGGGTGGGCGGCAGGTCCGCCAGTGCCTCGGTCCTGCGGCGGGTGGCGGCGGCGGTGGCGAAGGCGTCGCCGGCCCAGCTCAGGGCGCCGGACAGCGCGTCGAGCGCGGCGGACTCCGCTACCGGGTCGGCCGCGCGGCGGGCCAGCTCGACGGCCCGTTCGACGCGCGCGATCGTCTCGTCCACGGCGTTGTCCGCGCCCCCCTGCACGGCGCCGTACGCGTCGGTGACCACCGCCGCCTCGGCCAGCGCGACGGCGGCGCCGGCGCGGGGGTCGTCGCCGGCCAGGTCGCGGGCGCGGGCGAGCAGGGCGGTGACCTCGGCGACGGCGGGGAGCCGGGTGAAGGAGGTCGAGAAGCGGTACGCGGCGGTGGCGGCCTCGGCGAGGTCGCGGCCCGCGCCCGCGCGGTCGCCGGCGCGCTCCGCGGCCCCGGCGGCGGCGCGGTGCAGGCGGTACACGTCGTCGCCGAGCCGCCGGCAGCCGGCGACCGCGGCGGCGTGCCGCAGCGCGACGGCGGCGCCCGCGTCGTCGGCGAGCGCGGCGGCCTGCTCGTACCGCTGCTGCGCCTCGCCGAGCAGGTTGCGGGTGAACGCCAGCCCGGCCAGCGAGAGGGCGAGCCCGTGGGCGTCCGCGCGCCGCTCCGGCTGGGCGGCGGCCCAGGCGAGCGCGCCCCGCACGTCCTCGGCGAGGTCGTCGAACCGGGCGCGCCAGTCCGGGCCGCCGGCACCGGCCAGCGCGGTGGCGGCGGTCGTGCACCAGCCGAGGTGGCGGGCGCGTACGGCGGTCTGCTCGCCGGCGGCGGCGAGCCGTTCCGCGCCGTACTGCCGGATGGTCTCCAGCGCCTGGTAGCGGGTGCCGGTCGCGGACGGGGTGACACCGAGGAGGCTCTGCTCGGCGAGCCGGCCGAGGCCGTCGGCGACGGCGGAGACGTCCTCGGGTCCGGGCCCGGCGACCTCGGCCGCCGCAGCGGCCGTGAACGGGGCGACGAACACCGAGATCCGGCGCAGCAGCGCCCGGTCCTGTGGCTGCAGCAGGTCGTGGCTCCAGTCGAGCACGGCACGCACCGAGCGGTGGCGGTCGTCGGCGCGGGCGCCGCCGCTGAGGATCCGGAGCTGATCGCCGAGGCCGGCGGCCAGGCCGTCGAGCCCGAGCGTCGCCCAGCGGGCGGCGGCCAGCTCGATGGCCAGGGCCATACCGTCGAGCCGTTCGCAGACGGCCACGACGCCTTCGGCCGCGCCCGGTCCGGGCAGCGGGCCGACCGCCGCCGCGCGGTCCATGAACAGGGCCACGGCGTCGGAGTCGTCGCCGCCGGCGCGGGACAGCGGGGGCACCGGGAAGGCGCGCTCGAAGGGCACCAGGAGGCGGGCCCGGCTGGTGGTGAGCACCCGCAGCCGGGGGCAGGCGGCGAGGAGACGCTCCAGGAACGGTGCGACTCCGTCGCGCACGTGCTCGCAGTTGTCCAGCACGAGCAGCGCGTCGTGGTCCGCGAGCGCGCCCAGCGCGGCGTCGTCCACGTCGCGTCCCGGCTGTTCGCCCGCGCCCACGGCGGCGGCGACCGCGGCACCCACCCGCGCCGGGTCGGTGACCGGGACCAGGTCGGCGAACCACACGCCGTCGGGGAACTCGGCGGCCAGGTCGCCGGCCACCGCGAGCGCGAGCCGCGTCTTGCCCACGCCGCCTGGGCCGACGGCGGTGACCTGCCGGTGGGCCCGTACCGCCGCGGCGAGTTCGGCGCGCTCGCGCGCGCGGCCGACGAACGCCGTCAGCGGCGCGGGCAGCGCGGGCGCGGGTCCGGCGTGGCCGGCGCGGGCGGTGGCGGCGGCGTGCCGGGCGAGGGCACGCCGGTCGGGCAGGTGCAGCTTGCGCAGCAACGAGGAGACGTGCGATTCGACGGTGCGTACGGAGATGAAGAGGCGCCCGGCGATCTCGGCGTTGCTCAGGTGCTCGCCGAGGAGCGCGAGCACTTCGGCTTCGCGGGCGGAGATCGGCGGGGCGGACACCACCTCATTATCCGCGGTGCTCTCCGTGGTCGGCACGGAGGCGGTACGGGGACGGGCGGGGCGAGGCTGTGGTGTCACGGCGATCGGGCCGGGTGCGGCGCACCGGGCGGATCGCGTACGAGCCTCACGACGACCAGGAGCGAGAGATGACCGCACCCACGCACCCCGCCGCGCCCCGGACCACCGACCGCCGCCGCCGGGACACCGAGCACCGGCTCGCCCACGACGTCGACGTCTGGGTGGCCAGCGCGGCGCCGGACGGCACGCCCCACCTCGTGCCGCTGTCGTTCTCCTGGGACGGTGAGGCGCTGTGGGTGGCGACGCCGGCGGCGAGCCCGACCGGCAGGAACATGGCCGCCACCGGGGTGGCGCGGCTGGCGCTGGGCCCTACCCGGGACGTCACGCTGATCGACGGCGAGGTCGAGGTCTTCGAGCTGGACGCGTTGCCGCGGGAGCACGGCGACCGCTTCGCGGCGCGTACGGGCTTCGACCCGCGCGGCCTCGCCGCCCCGTACCGCTGGTTCCGGATCACCCCGCGGCGGATCCAGGCCTGGCGCGAGGTGAACGAGCTGCGCGGACGCGAGCTGATGCGCGACGGCCGCTGGCTGGACTGACCCCGCGGCGGGCTGTGTCGCGGTTCACATGCTCCGGCGCGGGGGCACGGAACAAGCGGAGGTCCCCTCCCGTTGAACAGAGCGTGGGTATGGAGGGAACAGTGTCCCCGGGCCTCACCTCTCGCCCGTGGGGAAGATCGTTCGGCTGAAGCCCCACGGAGCCTTTCGCCGCGAGGCGACCGCCCTCCGTATCCACCCCGGACCGCCCCGGTCGGATCCCCCCTCCGACCGGGGCTTCCCCTTTCCCGGCCCCCGGCTGCGTAGCCGCGCGCACGGCTACGCGCCCGGGTGCCTCTCCTCGCCGAGGGCGTCGGGCAGGGCGATGTCGTCCAACTGCCGGCGCAGCGCCTCCTCCTCTTCCGTCAGCGGCAGGTCGGGGCGCAGGCGTTCGGGGTGGCCGGGGACGGGACCCGGCGGGACCGCGGGCTCGGGCAGGACAGGGGGTGGTGGCGGGATGAAGAACCACACGCGGCCGAGGGCGGTCAGGGCTTCCTGCAGCAGACGCCGCAGCCTGACGAGGGCAGCAACCATCCGGGCAGACTGTTGCGCGGCGCCAAAGTCCCGCCAAAATCCGGCTGCCCCACTCCCCCGCGAACCGTCCGCGCGCCACCATCGGGTAGCCGGAGACGCACCTCGAAGGCTCAAGCGCCGTACGGAACGCCCGCGTTCACTCCTGCATGCCGGACGGGGCGGTCCTCGCGGGCCGATGCGATTGTCCCAGGGGATGTATACTCCGCAGCACCACGACAAGGTCAGGATGAACGATACAAAACGGACCTACGCATTACCCGTCCACCTGAGATAATCCGGCCTTGCACAGCCAAAACCAACCTGTAAAACTAACCGAATACGCGGTACGGCGCTTCCCCTGAGTGCCGTATGACCTGGACTTGCTCAGGTGCATGGATTCACACGACGAATCCACTGCGCCAACGGGAGGTGAGTAATCCGGTATGGCTTTCGTCATCCGTGCGGCCGAATTCGAGGCGCTGCGGTCTGCTTTCTCTCGCTGTCTCCACGGAATGTCGCGCACAATTCTCATCGAAGGCGGCGTGGGCTGCGGCAAGAGCGCGCTGTTACACGCCATCACAGAACACGCGGCCGACATGGGCGCGACCATCCTCAGCGTGCAGGGCAGAAGCACCGCGGCGCACCCGCCGATCTCCCTGTTCCAGCAGCTCGTCGCGCAGGTGCCGGCCCCCGCACCGGGCGAGGTCCCCACGGGGGCCACGCCCGCACTGCAGTTCAGCGCCGCGCTGCCGCACGTCGCGGAGAACGGTGCGGTGGTGATCAGTGTCGACGACGTCCAGGACATCCCCTGGTCCGAACTCGACTTCCTGCTCCAGACGGTGAGTTGGCACCGCAGCCGGCGCACCCTCATCCTCCTCTCCCACTGTCCGCACCTGCGCCATCGCGACCAGCCGGTCAAGACGGAGCTGCTGCGGCGGCCGAACGCCCAGCGCATCCACCTGGGTCCGCTGGACGAGCGGGGGGTACGGGCGGCGGTCACCACGCGCGTCAACCGGCCGCACGAGCAGTGGATCGAGCTGCTGCACCACCTCAGCGGCGGCAGCCCGCTGCTGCTGCGCGCGCTGCTGGAGGACCTCCGGGACGAGGACATGGAGGCGCGGCCGACCGGCGCGGAGACCTCCGCGGAGCTGGGCATGTACGGCCGCGCGGTCGTGTCCTGCCTTTACCGCAGCGGCGCCACCGCGGTGGAACTGGGGCGGCTGGTCTCCGTACTCGGGGATTCCGCGGCACCGGAGCTGCTGTCGGGCATGACCCGTGTTTCACCCGCGGTCGTGGACCAGCAGTTGGAGGCGCTGCGTAACTCCGGGATCCTGGACGGCACGAATTTCCGGCACGGGAGCGCTCCCCGGGAAATACTTGCGGACCTGGGCACGCTCCAGCGAAACGAACTGCACCGGCGCGCCGCAATGGTCCAGAACAGTGCGGGCAGTCCCACCACAGAAGTGGCCCGCCATCTCCTCGCCGCCCGGCACGCGCCGGAGGCGTGGCAGCGGTCCGCACTGCGCGACGCCGCGGAGACGGCCATCGGCCAGGAAAACATCCGGCTGGCCGTCAGGTATCTCGAACTCGCGCTGGAAAACAGCCCGAACAGCCCGGATCGTATCGAGATATACCTGCGCCTGGCGCTCATCACCCAGCGCATCAGCCCGGCGGCCACCGAAGTCCGGCACCTGACGGCACTCCTCAGTGCCTTCCATGCGGACAAAATGCCCAGCACGGCCTACGACGGACTCGCGGATCTGCTCTTCAGGTACGGCAAAATCCAGGAGGCGTTCGAGGTTCTCCAGCGGCAGGGCGCCGAGTCGAGCGCCGCCGACGTCCGCGCCGGGGACCACCCCAGCATCGGCTGGCTGTGGGCCTGGTACAGCCACCAGTCCGCCCGGCACGAGGGCGAAGGGCAGGCTCCGCGTCTCCCGCCGCCCGACGACGGCGCCCGCAGCCCGTACGCGTCGGCATCCTCCCTGTTCCAGAGCTTCGAGGGGTCGTTCCTGCACGGCGAGCGCGGGGACTGGGCCGCCGCGGCCGAGAACCTGCTGGAGGTCTCGACCCTCTCCGACTCCACGGTCTGGTCGCTGTCCTGCGCGATCAAGGCCCTGGTCATCGCCGACCGGCTCGAATCCGCCTGGCAATGGTGCGAGTGGCTGATCAAGGAGTCGGCGAGCCGGGACGCACCGGGCTGGCAGGCCATCTTCTCGCTGCAGCAGGCGATGATCGCCCTGCGGCAGGGCAAACTGGCGGCGAGCCTTGAGTGCATCAGGCTGGTGGAGAGCGTCATCACCGAGCGCAGCACGGGGTACGCGTGCGCGGCGGAGGCTGTGCTCGCCGCGCTGCACATGGAGATGGGGCGCTACGACGAGGTGGCGCGGGTGTTCGCCAAGCCCGTTCCCCCGGCGTGGGAGAAGAGCGTCTACTGGCTCAGCTACCTGTGCGTCCGCGGCAGCTTCCATCTCGCCACGAACAGGCCGCACTCGGCGCTGGCCGACTTCTTGCGGATCGGGAAGGTCGCGGAGCGCACCCTCGTCGACCATCCGACGCTCGCGCCGTGGCGGCTCTACGTCGCCCAGGCGTGGCTGCACCTGGGGGACGAGGAGATGTCCGCGCGCATGCTCGCCGAGCACACCGCGCGCGCCCCGTGCCACGGCGGTCGCACCCACGCGATGGAGCTGCGGCTACGGGCCAGGTTGGCGCCGCCGCACAAGCGCCCCGGGCTGCTGTTCCGGGCGGTCGACGAACTCCTCGCCACCGGCGACCGGTTGGACCAGGCGCGGACGCTGCACGAACTCGCCACGGAGCTGCGGGGACTCGGCCACGAGTCCTGGGCGGGCAGGGCGCAGGCCGCGGCGGCGCACATCGCCCGCAACTGCCTGCCCGACCACGCCATGGCACGTACGCCGCTCCCGGAGCGGGCGAGCAGGCCCGTGCCCGACCCGGCGAGTGCGGCGGGCCCGGCAGGCGCCGCCGGCGGCCAGAAGCTGCTGACCCGGGCGGAGCACCGGGTGGCCGCGCTGGTGGCGAAGGGGATGACCAACCGTCAGGTCGCTGGCAGACTGCACATCACGGTGAGCACGGTCGAGCAGCATCTCACCCGCATCTACCAGAAGCTGGGCATCGGCCAGCGCGCCGACATCGGCAAGCGGCTGAAGAGCCTGCCGGCCTGACAGGACGTACCGTACGGGCGCGGAGTGCACCTCCGTGCCCGTACGCCTTTAGCGGCTCTTTGTCCGCCTCCAACCGGCGCCAATAGCGTGGGCGGCGACAAACGAGTCGGAGTGCTCAAGGTGCGCTTTCCCCCGTGTGCCGGCCTCTCGCACCCGGGAGAGCGCGGGAAGGCATGGCCCCGGTGACCGCACAGACCCCGTTCGACGAGACGTGGCTGCGCCGCTTCGGCGCGGCCCGGCAGCCGAACGTACGGCTTGTCTGCCTGCCCCACGCGGGCGGCGCGGCGACCACGTTCTTCCCGCTGCAGCGGCAACTGCCGCCGTCGGTCGAGTTCGTGGCCGTGCAGTACCCGGGCCGGCACGACCGCCGCCACGAACGGCCGCTGCGCGACGTCCACGCGCTGGCCGACCGGGTGGCCGACGTCCTCGCGCCGCTCACGGACCTGCCGCTGGTCCTCTTCGGGCACAGCATGGGCGCTGTCGTCGGCTTCGAGACCGCCGCACGGCTGGAGCGGACCGGCGCCAACCCGCCGATCGGCCTGGTCGCCTCCGGTCGGCACTCGCCGGCGACGCCGCGCGTCGAGACCGTGCACCAGCGCGACGACGACGGGCTCATCGCGGAGATCACCACGCTGAGCGGCACCGACCCGCAGATCCTGGCCGACCCGGACATGCGCGCCATGATCCTGCCGGCGCTGCGCGCCGACTACACCGCCGTGGAGACGTACCGCTACGACCGGAGCTTCGTACTCCGCTGCCCCGTCAGCGTCTTCACGGGCACCGCGGACCCGCGGGTGACCGAGCGCGAGGCGTCTGCCTGGGAGCCGCTGACCTCGGGCGCCTTCCGCATCGAGCGGTTCCCCGGTGGCCACTTCTACCTCGAAGGCGCGGAGCGGGCCGTCGCCACCGCCCTCATGCGCGACGTCCGGGCGTTCTCGACCGCGACCGCGACGTAGTCCCGTTGACCCATCCCCGAAAGGTAGTGCCCGCTTCATGACGACCATCGACGATCTTGTGGTGCTGATCCGTGACGAGCTGGGGCTGCCGGTGTCCGTCGAGGACGCCGACCGGCCTCTGGACGAGATCGCCGGCTGGGACTCGGTGCACCTGCTCTGGCTGACGGCCGCGCTCGAACGCCGCACCGGGCGCAGCGTGTCGCTTCCGGACCTGCTGGAGGCCGGCAGCCTCAACGGCATCCACAAGGCGGCGGTCGCGGCGTGAGCGTCACCCGCTTCCCCGCCGAGCGCCGCCACACGCTCTACCACTGCGACGAGATACGGGACGCGGCGCCGGTCTTCCTCGACACCGAGGTGGACATGAGCCGGATACAGGAGCACCGGGCGCAGGCCCGGCGCGACGGCCGCAGGTACTCGGTCGTCTCGTACGTCCTGCATGCGTCCGGCAGCGTGCTCGCCCGGCACCCGGAGGCCAACGCGGCCATCCGCGGCCGGCTCCGCCCCAAGGTCGCCCGCTACGCGACCGTCGGCGGCAAGGTGACGCTGGACAAGACCCTCGGCGGGCGCCGCGTGGTGCTGTCCTCCGTCGTGCCGAAGCTGGACCAGGCGAGCCTGGACGACGTGCAGGGGCACGTGGACCGGCTGCGCGACGGAGATCCCGCGTCCATGCCGGAGTTCGAGGCGGTCCGCAAGCTGCACCGGCTGCCCGTGCCTGTCGGCCGCACGCTGTTCCGGCTCGCGACGCGGTCGCTCGCGCACCGGCCCGAACTGCGGGGCACCGTCGCCGTCACCTCGCTGGGCCATCGCGCGGTGGACGGCTTCCATTCGGTCGGCGGCGCGACCGTCACGCTGGGCGTCGGGCGGATCGTGGACCGTCCGGTCGTCAGGGACGGGGCCGTCGTCGTGGCGCCGGTGATGCGGCTGAACCTCGCCTTCGACCACAGGGTGATCGACGGGGCCGAGGCGGCCGACGTGCTCTCCGAACTCCGGGACTTCCTGGAGGCGTACGGGCCGGAAGCGGCCCCCGGTACGGCAGACGCCGGCGAGGCAGCCGTCGCCGAGCCGTCCGCCGGGCGGCCTGCCGCGCAGGAGGAGTCCGTCCACGAGGCCGCCGACGCCCGCGACCCGGCCTCCCCCGCCCCGAGTCCCTGACCCGCTTCGCACCGCAGCGGGGTTCGCCGCCACCCCGCCTCCCGTACCGCCGGCCCGCGCACTCCCGTCGCGGGCCGGCGGTCCTTTCCGCCCACCCCGGTCCACCGGCCGGGCCGGGCGCGGGAGTCACTCCCGGCCCAGCTCCCGGTCGATCATCGCGAACATCTCCTCGTCGCTCACCACGTCCAGTTCACCGGCGGGCTCGCCGGCCGCGGGACCGGTCTCCGGGGTCCCGGCGGGGCGCACGTCTTCGAGCTGCCACACCAGAGCCTTCAGCCGCTTGGCAAGCCTCGCCCGGTCCTGCTCGTCGAGCGCGCCCGCGGCCAGCATGCCCTCCAGCTCACCGAGGCTCCCCGCCCCCGCCTCGTCCGACGGGACGGCAGCCGCCGGGGCGCCCGGCAGTTCCCCGTCGAGCAGCGCGGCAAGCGCCTCGGCGGTCGGGTTGTCGAAGACGGCTGTGGCGGGCAGCCGCAGCCCGGTGGCGGCGTTGAGCCGGTTGCGCAGTTCCACGGCGGCGAGCGAGTCGAAGCCGATGGTCTTGAACGCGGCCTCGCGGGGCACGGAGTTGGCCGAGCCGTGCCCGAGCACCGCGGCGGCGTGCGTACGGACCAGCTTCACCAGCGCCTCCGCCCGCTCCGGCGCCGGCAGCCCCGCCAGCTCCACCGGCGACCCGCCGGACGCGGGCGAGTCGTCCGCCGCGGCCGTGCGCCGCGCCGGCCTGACGACCTGCCGGAGCACCTCCGGCACCGCCACGCCTTCCTCGGCGCGTGTGCTCAGCCGCGCGGGCACCACGGCGGCGTCGCCCAGCGCAACGGCCTGGTCCAGCAGGGCCAGTCCCTCTGCGGTGGCCAGCGGCAGGATGCCCGTACGGCTCAGCCGGGCCACATCGGCGTCGCTGAGGTGGCCGGACAGCTCGCTCTCCTCGGCCCAGTAGCCCCAGGCGAGGGAGACCGCCGGCAGCCCGAGCGCCTGCCGGCGCTGCGCCAGCCCGTCCAGCCAGGCGTTGGCGGCGGCGTAGTTGCCCTGTCCGGCCGTGCCGAGGGTGCCGGCGATGGACGAGAAGAGCGTGAAGGCGCTGAGGTCGAGCCCGCGGGTCAGCTCGTCCAGGTGCGCGATCGCGTCCACCTTGGGCGCGAGCACCCGATCGACGGCCGCGGCGTCGAGGGTCTCGACGGTGCCGTCGGCGGTCACGCCCGCCGCGTGGACGACGGCGGTCAGCGGGTGCTCCGCCGGTACGCCGTCCAGGAGCCGTACGACGTCCTCGCGCCGCGACACGTCGCATGCCGCGACGGTGGCGTCGGCCCCGAGGCGGGCCAGTTCGGCCCGTAGCGCCTCGGCTCCCGGCGCGTCCATTCCGCGGCGGCTCGTCAGCAGCAGGTGGCGTACCCCGTGGACGGTGGCCAGATGGCGCGCGACCTGCGCGCCCAGCGCGCCGGTGCCGCCGGTGACCAGCACCGTGCCGGCCGGGTCCACGGGTGCGGGCACGGTCAGCACGATCTTGCCGACGTGCCGCGCCTGGCTCATGAAGCGGTACGCCTCGGGCGCCCGCCGCACGTCCCAGGTGCGCAGCGGCAGCGGGGTGAGCACGTCCGCCTCGAAGAGCGCGACGATCTCGGCGAGCATCTCGCGGATCCGGTCCGGGCCCGCCTCCATCAGGTCGAACGCCCGGTAGGTGATCCCCGGGTGGCTCCGGGTGACCTCGGCGGCGTCGCGGATGTCGGTCTTCCCCATTTCCACGAACCGCCCGCCCGCGGGGAGCAGTCCCAGGGAGGCGTCCACGAACTCCCGTGCCAGCGAGTTGAGGACGACGTCCATGCCGGCGCCGCCGGACGCGCGCCGGAACCGCTCCACGAAGTCGAGGTCGCGCGAGGAGGCGATCCGCTCCGCCGGCAGCCCCAGCTCGCGCAGCAGCCCCTGCTTCTGCGGGCCGGCGGTGGCGTACACCTCCGCGCCCCAGTGCCGCGCCAGTTGGACGGCCGCCATGCCGACGCCGCCGGTGGCGGCGTGCACGAGCACCGCGTCGCCCTTCGCGAGCCGGCCCAGGTCACGCAGGCCGTAGTACGCGGTGAGGAAGACGACGGGCACGGCCGCGGCCTGGGCGAAGGTCCAGCCCTCGGGCATGGGGGTGAGCATGCGCCGGTCGGCGACCGCGACCGGGCCGAAGGAGTGCGGCAGCAGGCCCAGCACGCGGTCGCCGGGCGCGAGGTCCGTCACGCCGGGGCCCACCTCCGTGACGACGCCGGCGCCCTCGCTGCCCATGATCTGCTCGCCCGGATACATCCCGAGCGCCATGAGCACGTCGCGGAAGTTGAGCCCGGCGGCGCGTATGGACACCCGGACCGTGCCGGGGGCGAGCGGCTCCAGCGCCTCGGTGGCGGGCAGCAGTTGCAGGGACTCCAGGGTCCCCGGCGTGGCGGTGTCCAGCCGCCAGGCGTCCGCGCCCGGGGGCGGGGTCAGCGGCGGATCGTCGCGGAGGTGGGTGAGGTGCGGGGTGTGGGGGGTGCCGTGGTGGAGGGCGAGTTGGGTCGTGCCGCTCGTCAGGGTGTGGGCGAGTGCGTGCGGGAGGTGGGTGCGGGTGTCGGGGTGGTCGTCGGTGTCGAGGAGGTGGATACGGTCCGGGTGCTCGGCCTGCGCGGAGCGGGCCAGGCCCCACAGCGCGGTGTGCGCCGGGTCGGTCGCGGGGTCGGCGTCGGTGGGCAGGGCCTGGGCGTGGCGGGTGAGGAGGATGAGGGGGGTGTCGGTGAGGCCGGGTTCGGTCAGGTGGTGCTGGAGCAGGGTGAGGAGGTCGTGTACGGCCCGGTGGGTGGCGGCGGGAGTTTGGCCGCCGGGGGCGGGGGCGTAGACGAGGGCGGTGGGCTGGTCGCCGGTGGTCAGGAGGTCGGCCAGGCTCGGGTGGTGCATGGCGGCGGTGCCGGGGAGGGGGTCGGCGGGGCCGAGGGTGGCCCAGCCGGCGAGGTCCGGTGCGCCGGCCGCGGGGAGCTGCTGCGCGGTCCAGCGCAGGGCGTAGAGGTGGTCGGGGATAGCGGTCTGCCCGCCGCCCGCGGGCAGGGTACGCAGGGCCAGCTCGCCGACCTCCGCGACGAGGGCGCCCTGCGTGTCGTACAGGGTGATCTGGACGGTGTCGGGGCCGGCGGTGTCGGCCTTGACGCGCAGCCGGGTGGCCCCGGTGGCGTGCAACACGACCTTCGACCAGGAGAAAGGCACGCGGATGCCGGCGTCGGGCTTGTCTCCGCTGTCGACGAGGAGAGTGTGCAGGGCGGCGTCGAGGAGGGCGGGGTGGAGGCCGAAGGCGTCGGGCCCGTGCCCGCCGGTGTGCTCCTCGGGCAGCACGACCTCCGCGTAACGGGTCGTCCCCTCCTGCCACAGCGCGGTCAGACCGCGGAAACCGGGCCCGTAGTCGTAGCCCTGCTTCGCCAGCCGCTCGTAGGTGTCGGTGAGGTCCACGCTCGCGGCGCCCGCCGGCGGCCACGCGCCCTGCCCCATCCCGCGGTCGGCGCCGGTCTCCGCGTCCGCGGGGGTGAGGCGGCCGGTGGCGTGGCGGGTGAAGGGGCGCTCGGGGTCGTCGTCCGGGCGGGAGTGCACGCTGACCGTACGGGCCGATCCGTCGCCTTCGGCGGGGTCGACGGTGACCTGGATCTGCACACCCCCGGCCTCGGGCAACTCCAGCGGGGCTTCGAGCGTGAGGTCTTCGAGGACGGGGCAGCCCGCCTCGTCCCCGGCCCGCAACGCCATCTCCACCAGCGCCGCACCCGGCACCAGCACCCTGTCCTGGATGCGGTGCCCGGTCAGCCAGCCGTCACCGGTCCGGGAGACCCGACCGGTCAACACGACCGCACCCGACGACGCGACCGTCACCGCCGCACCCAACAACCCGTGCCCGAAGGCACCCAGGCCCAGGCCCGCCGGATCGCCCGCGGCGACGGGGCCGGACAGCCAGTAGCGGCGGTGCTGGAAGGCGTACGTCGGGAGGCCGACCCGCCGTCCGCGGACGTCACCGAACACCGCACGCCAATCCACCCGCACGCCCGCCGTATGCGCCGAACCCACGCCGGACATCAGCACGTCGGCGGCACGGGAGGCGGCCGCGCCGTTCTCCTCCGCGCGGGGTGCGCGGGAGAGGGCGATCCACTCGATGGGCTCGTCCGGGAGGCATTCCTGTCCCATGGCGGTCAGCACGGGGGCGGGCCCGACTTCGATGAACGTCGAGACACCCGCCCGGGCGGCCGACTGCACGCCGTCCGCGAAGCGGACCGCCTGGCGCACGTGCCGCACCCAGTACCCCGGATCGCACACCGTCTCCGCGTCGGCGACCTCTCCCGTGACGTTCGAGACCAGCGTGAGGGACGGCCGGCGGTACTCGACCTCCTCGGCCACTCGTTGGAAGTCGGCGAGCATCGGCTCGATCAGCGGGGAGTGGAACGCATGCGACACCCGCAACCGACGCGCCCGGCCACCCCCCGCCTCCCAACGCGACACCAGACCCTCGATCTCCCCCTCATCACCGGAGATCACCACCGACCGCGGCCCGTTGACCGCCGCCACGTCGACCTGGGAGCTGCCCTCCAGCAGGGCAGCGATCTCGTCCAGGCTCCCGCGCAGCGACACCATCGCCCCACCCGGCGGCAACGCCTCCATCAACCGCCCGCGGGCGGCCACCAGACGGCACGCATCCGCCAGCGACCACACACCCGCACAGTGCGCCGCGGCCAACTCACCCACCGAATGACCCACGAGAACAGTCGGCTCCACACCCCACGCACGAAGCTGACGGAACATCGCCACCTCGAACGCGAACAACCCCGGCTGCGTGAACTCCGTCCGATGGATGAGCCCGTCGACACCGGTGTCGGCGAGCACGTCGCCCAGCGGACGGCTCAGCAGTCCGTCGAACCCGGCGCAGACCTCCGCCAACGCCTCCCGGAAGACCGCGAAACCGCCCAGCCCGGCACCCATCCCCGGCCACTGCGCACCCTGACCGGTGAACAACAACCCGACACCGCCGCCGGACATCGCCGGCGAGGCGTCGCCCTCGGCCACCCGCGCCAGGCCGGCGCCGAGTTCGCCCACGTCGGAACCGACGACGACAGCACGGTAGTCGCCGGTCGACCGCGACAGCAGCGCCACCCCGACGTCCACCGGAGACACCTCTACCCCGACCTCCCCGACAAACTCCCCCAGCCGCGCCGCCTGCGCCCGCAACCCCTCCGCACTACGCGCCGACACCACCCACGGCACCACCGGAAGCCCAACGGAACCCGGCTCATCGCGCACCGGCTCGGCCACCGGCTGCTCCAGGATCACGTGCGCGTTCGTACCGCTGATCCCGAACGACGACACCGCCGCCCGCCGCGGCTCCCCCGTCTCCGGCCACTCCCGCGCCTCCGTCAGCAACGCGACCGCACCCGCGTCCCAGTCGACATGCGTGCTCGGCGTGTCCACGTGCAATGTCCGCGGGAGACTCCCGCGCCGCATCGCCTCGACCATCTTGATGACACCCGCGACACCCGCCGCCGCCTGCGTGTGCCCGAGGTTCGACTTGATCGAGCCGAGCCACAGCGGTCGCTCGTCGGAGTGCTCCCGCCCGTACGTCGCCAGCAGCGCTTCCGCCTCGATGGGGTCCCCGAGCCTGGTCCCGGTCCCGTGGCCCTCGACCGCGTCGACCTGCGCGGCGCTCAGGCCGGCGCTGGCCAGCGCCTGCTGGATGACCCGCTGCTGCGACGGCCCGTTGGGCGCGGTGAGGCCGTTGGAAGCACCGTCCTGGTTGACCGCGGACCCTCGCAGCACGGCCAGCACCTCGTGCCCCCGCCGCCGCGCCTCCGACAGCCGCTCCACCAGCAGCAGCCCGACGCCCTCGCTCCAGCCCGTACCGTCGGCGCCCTCCGCGAACGCCTTGCACCGGCCGTCCGGCGACAGCCCCCGCTGCCGCGAGAACTCCACGAAGGTGTTCGGCGTCGCCATCACGGTGACGCCGCCGACGAGCGCCCGGTCGCACTCCCCGTTCCGCATCGCCTGGGCGGCGAGGTGCAGGGCGACGAGCGACGACGAGCACGCCGTGTCGATCGTCATCGCGGGGCCCTCAAGACCGAGCGCGTACGCCACCCGCCCCGACAGCACGCTCGACAGGTTTCCCGTGAGCGCGTAGCCCTCGATCTCCTGCCGTTCGGTCGACATGCGGGGCGCGTAGTCGTGGTACATGACGCCGACGTAGACGCCGGTGCGGCTGCCCCGCAGGCTGTCGGGATCGATGCCGGCGCGCTCGCACGCCTCCCACGACGTCTCCAGCACAAGCCGCTGCTGCGGATCCATCGCCAGCGCCTCACGCGGCGAGACGCCGAAGAACTCCGCGTCGAACTCCCCCGCGTCGTACAGGAAGCCGCCGTGACGCGCGTACGACTTCCCGGACGTGCCCGGGTCGGCGTCGAAGAGGTCGGTGTCCCAGCCGCGGTCGGTGGGGAACTCCGAGATGCCCTCGCCGCCGGACCAGACCATGTCCCACAGCTCCGCCGGCGACGTCACACCGCCCGGATAGCGGCACGCCATTCCCACGACGACCACCGGGTCGTCCGCGTCCACCGCGGCGGCGGTGGTCGCGGTGGCGGCGGTGACGGCTCCGAGCACTTCGTCGCGCAGATGGCGGGCGAGGCCCGCGGGCGTGGGGTAGTTGAAGACGACCGTGGGGGCGAGGCGCACGTCCGCCGCGGCGTTGACGCGGTTGCGCAGCTCGACCGCGGTCAGGGAGTCGAAGCCGAGCGCCTTGAAGTCCTGGTCGGCGTCGATGGTCGCCGCGTCGTCGTAGCCGAGGACCAGCGCGGCCTGGGTACGGACCAGTCCGACCAGCTCGGCCTCCTGTGCCGCCGCGTCGAGACCGGCCACCCGGGCGGCGAGGGCGGTCGTGCCGGCCGCCGTCCCCGCGGCCACCCGGCGGGTGCGGCGGCGGGGGGCGAAGTCCCGGAGGAGGTACGGCACGTCGCCGGCCCCGGCCTGCGCGCGGAGCGCGGGGAGGTCCATGCGTACGGGGATGAGGTTCGGCGTGCGGGTGCGCAGCGCCGCGTCCAGGGACGCGAGCCCGAGCTCCGGCGTCAGCGGGGCGATACCGCTGCGGCGCCACCGCGCGAGTTCGGCCTCGCCGAGCGCGGCCCCCATGCCGCCGGCGCCGCCGACGTCGCCCCACAGGCCCCACGCCAGGGCCTGGCCCGGCAGCCCCTGGGCCCGGCGGCGGGCGGCCAGCGCGTCGAGCCAGGCGTTGGCCGCGGCGTAGTTGCCCTGCCCCGGGGTGCCCAGCACGCCGGCGACCGAGGAGAAGAGGACGAAGGCGTCGAGATCGAAGTCGCGCGTCAGCTCGTCGAGGTGCGTCGCGGCGTCGACCTTGGGAGCGAGGACTTCGCTGAGCGCCTCGGGCGTGAGGGACGCGATCGTGGCGTCGGAGACGACACCCGCGGCGTGGACGACCGCGGTCAGCGGCCGGTCGTCGGGGAGCTCGGCGAGCATCCGGGCCACGGCGTCGCGGTCGGTGAGGTCGCAGCGGGCGAACGTGGCCTCCGCGCCGGCCGCCCGCAGGTGCTCCTGCAGCTCGGCCGCTCCGGGGGTGTCGATGCCGCGGCGGCCGGCGAGCAGGAGGTGCCGTACGCCGTGCGCCGCCACCAGATGACGTGCGACAAGCCCGCCGAGCGCCCCGGCCCCACCGGTGATCAGCACGGTGCCGTTCCGGCGGCCGAACGCCTCCCCCGCGTCGCCCTGGGGCGGCAGGTGGGTGAGGTGCGGGGTGTGGGGGGTGCTGTGGTGGAGGGCGAGTTGGGGGGTGGCGCTCGCCAGGGTGTGGGCGAGTGCGCCGGGGAGGTTTGTGCGGGTGTCGGGGTGGTCGTCGGTGTCGACCAGGTGGACACGGCCCGGGTACTCGGCCTGCGCGGTACGGGCCAGCCCCCACAGCGCCGCGTGGACGGGGTCGGGCTCGGCGGTGTGGGCGTGGCGGGTGAGGAGGATGAGGGGGGTGTCGGTGAGGCGGGGTTCGGCGAGGTGGTGCTGGAGCAGGGTGAGGAGGTCGTGTACGGCCCGGTGGGTGGTGGCGGGGGTGGGGTCGCCGGGGGCGGGGGCGTAGACGAGGGCGGTGGGGTGGTGGCCGGTGGTGAGGAGGTCGGCCAGGCTCGGGTGGTGCATGGCGGCGGTGCCGGGGAGGGGGTCGGCGGGGCCGAGGGTGGCCCAGCCGGCGAGGTCCGGTGCGCCGGCCGCGGGGCGCTGCTGCGCGGTCCAGCGCAGCGTGTAGAGGTCGGCGGTGGACCGGGGCTCCGCCGAGAGAGTACGCAGGGTCAGCTCGCCGACCTCGGCGACCGGGCCGCCTTCGGCGTCGAAGAGCGTGATCTCGGCGGTGTCCGGGCCGGAGGTTTCGGCCTTGACGCGCAGCCGGGTGGCCCCGGTGGCGTGCAACACGACCTTCGACCAGGAGAACGGCACGCGGATGCCGGCGTCGGGCTTGTCTCCGCTGTCGACGAGGAGAGTGTGCAGGGCGGCGTCGAGGAGGGCGGGGTGGAGGCCGAAGGCGTCGGGCCCGTGCCCGCCGGTGTGCTCCTCGGGCAGCACGACCTCCGCGTAACGGGTCGTCCCCTCCTGCCACAGCGCGGTCAGGCCCCGGAAACCGGGCCCGTAGTCGTAGCCCTGCTCGGCCAGCGCGCCGTACGCGCCGGCCAGGTCGACGGCCTCGGCTCCCGCAGGTGGCCAGGCGCCCTGCCACGGCTCGCCGACCTCGTCGTCGGTGGAAGGGATGAGGCTGCCGGTGGCGTGGCGGGTGAAGGGGCGCTCGGGGTCGTCGTCCGGGCGAGAGTGCACGCTGACCGTACGAGCCGATGCGTCACCCTCGGCGGGGTCGACGGTGACCTGGATCTGCACGCCCCCGATCTCGGGCAACTCCAGCGGGGCTTCGAGCGTCAGGTCTTCCAGGACGGGACAGCCAGCCTCGTCCCCGGCCCGCAACGCCATCTCCACCAGCGCCGCACCCGGCACCAGCACCCTGTCCTGGATCCGATGCCCGGTCACCCAGCCGTCACCGGCGCGCGAGACCCGCCCGGTCAACACCACCGCACCGGACGAAGCGACCGTCACCGCCGCACCCAACAACCCGTGCCCGGACACACCCAAACCGAGACCCGCCGGGTCACCGGTCGACGCGGATCCGGAGAGCCAGTAGCGGCGCCGCTGGAAGGCGTACGTCGGGAGCGCAACCCGCCGACCGCTCACGCCACCGAACACCGCACGCCAATCCACCCGCGCACCCGCGGAGAACGCGGCACCGACGCCGGACATCAGCTCACCCACGGCGCGAGATTCCGCATCGCCTTCCCGGGGTGCGCGGGAGAGGGCGATCCACTGGATGGGCTCGTCCGGGAGGCATTCCTGCCCCATGGCGGTCAGCACCGGGGCGGGCCCGACCTCCATGAACACGGAGACCCCGGTGCGAGCCGCCGACTGCACGCCGTCCGCGAAGCGGACCGCCTGGCGCACGTGCCGCACCCAGTACTCCGGATCGCACACCGTCTCCGCGTCAGCGAGTCGGCCCGTGACGTTCGAGACCAAGGGAAGCCCAGGAGCGTGGTATTCGACGTCCTCGGCCACCTGCTGGAAGTCGGCGAGCATCGGCTCGATCAGCGGCGAGTGGAACGCATGCGACACCCGCAACCGACGCGCCCGACCACCCCCCGCCTCCCAACGCGACACCAACCCCTCGATCTCCCCCTCATCACCGGAGATCACCACCGACCGCGGCCCGTTGACCGCGGCGACATCGACCTGGGAGCTGCCCTCCAACAGGGCACCGACCTCGTCCAGGCTCCCGCGCAGCGACACCATCGCCCCACCGGGCGGCAACGCCTCCATCAACCGCCCGCGGGCGGCCACCAGACGGCACGCATCCGCCAGCGACCACACACCCGCACAGTGCGCCGCGGCCAACTCACCCACCGAATGACCCACGAGAACAGTCGGCTCCACACCCCACGCACGAAGCTGACGGAACATCGCCACCTCGAACGCGAACAACCCCGGCTGCGTGAACTCCGTCCGGTCCACCAACCCGCCGTCACGCGCGGCCAGCACCTGGTCCAGCGGACGGCTCAACAGCCCGTCGAACCCGGCGCAAACCTCCTCCAACGCCTCCCGGAAGACCGCGAAACCGCCCAGCCCCGCGCCCATCCCGGGCCACTGCGCACCCTGACCGGTGAACAACAGCCCGACACCGCCGGTCGCAGCAGGAGAGGGCTCGAAGGCATCCGCCGCCACTCGCGCCAACCCGTTCCGCAGCTCCTCGGTGTCGGAGCCCGTGACCACGGTCCGGTAGTCGCCGGTCGACCGCGACAGCAGCGCCACCCCGACGTCCACCGGAGACACCTCTCCCCCGGCCTCCCCGACGAACTCCCCCAGCCGCGCCGCCTGCGCCCGCAACGCCTCCGCGCTACGCGCCGACACCACCCACGGCACCGCCGGAAGCACACCCGGACCGGGATCCCCCGCGGGCGCCTGCTCCTCCTCCGCAGCCTCCTCCAGGATCACGTGCGCGTTCGTACCGCTGATGCCGAACGACGACACCGCCGCCCGCCGCGGCTCCCCCGTCTCCGGCCACTCCCGCGCCTCCGTCAGCAGGGAGACGGCACCCGCGTCCCAGTCCACGTGCGTGGTGGGCTGGTCGACGTGCAACGTCTGCGGCAGCGCGCCGCGACGCATCGCCTCGATCATCTTGATGACGCCCGCGACTCCCGCCGCGGCCTGCGTGTGCCCGATGTTGGACTTCAGCGACCCCAGCCACAGCGGCCGTTCCGCCGAGCGCTCCCGCCCGTACGTCGCGAGCAGCGCCTGTGCCTCGATGGGGTCGCCAAGCCTGGTGCCGGTCCCGTGCGCCTCCACGGCGTCGACCTGGCCGGCGCCGAGTCCGGCGGTGGCGAGTGCCTGCTGGATGACCCGCTGCTGCGAGGGTCCGTTGGGTGCCGTCAGGCCGTTGGAAGCGCCGTCCTGGTTGACGGCGGAGCCGCGCAGCACGGCCAGCACCTCGTGCCCCCGCCGCTGCGCCTCCGACAGCCGCTCGACGAGCAGCAGCCCCACGCCCTCGCTCCAGCCCGTACCGTCGGCGCCCTCCGCGAACGCCTTACACCGGCCGTCCGGCGACAGCCCCCGCTGCCGCGAGAACTCCAGGAACATGCCGGGAGAGCCCATGACGGTGACGCCGCCGGCGAGTGCGCGGTCGCACTCCCCGTTGCGCAGCGCCTGGGCGGCAAGGTGCAGGGCGACCAGCGACGACGAGCACGCCGTGTCGATCGTCACCGCCGGACCCTCAAGACCGAGCGCGTACGCCACCCGCCCCGACAGCACGCTGACCGTGGTGCCGGTGAGCAGATGGCCGCCGTGGCCGTCATGGCCGTCGGCGAGCCGGGGCCCGTACTCCTGCGCGGTGGCGCCGATGTAGACGCCGGTGCGGCTGCCGCGCAGGCTGTCGGGATCGATGCCGGCGCGCTCACACGCCTCCCACGACGTCTCCAGCACCAGCCGCTGCTGCGGATCCATCGCCAGCGCTTCACGCGGCGAGACACCGAAGAACTCCGCGTCGAACTCCCCCGCGTCATGCAGGAAGCCGCCCTGACGCGCGTACGACTTGCCCGACGTGCCCGGATCGGCGTCGAACAAATCGGTGCCCCAGCCCCGGTCCACCGGGAACCCCGAGATCCCCTCGCGCCCCGACCACACCATGTCCCACAGCTCCGCCGGCGACGTCACACCGCCCGGATAGCGGCACGCCATCCCGACGACGACCACCGGGTCGTCCGCGTCCACGGCGACGGCGGTGGTCGCGACGCCGTCGTCGGCGCCGGTGAGGCGGGCGTGCAGGTGGGCGGCGAGGCGTTCGGGGGTGGGGTGGTCGAAGAGGACGGAGCTGGGCAGGTCGAGGCCGGTGGCGTCGGCCAGCCGGTCCCGGAGGGTGACGGCGGAGATCGAGTCGACGCCCAGGTCGCGGAAGGCGCGCCGCACTTCGACCGCCGAGGCGTCGGCGTACCCGAGGACGCCGGCGGCTTCGCCCACGACGAGCGCCAGGGTCCCCGGCGCGCCGGCACCCGCACCGGCGGGGGCCGCCAGGGCCGGAGCAGCCGACACGCCCGTGCCCGTCGGGTCGCGGCGGTCGGTCGGGGTGACGGCCGGGGCCTGCCGCTCCCCCGTCAGCCAGTGGCGCTCGCGCTGGAACGCATATGTCGGCAAGTCGACATGCCCGGTGTCCGCGCCCTGGAACACGGCGGACCAGTCGACGGCCACGCCGTGCAGGTGGGCCCGCACGACCGCCGTCAGGACCTCGCGCGCCTCGGGGGTGCCGCCGCGGCGCAGCGGTACGGTCACCGCGTCCGGCAGGCAGTCCTTGGCCATGGCGGACAGGACCCCGTCCGGCCCGATCTCCACGAGCGTGGTGACGCCGGCCGCGCCCAGCGAGCGCACGCCCTCGTGGAAGCGGACCGTACGGCGGACGTGCCGCACCCAGTAGCCGGGGTCGCAGACCTCGTCGGCGCCGACTTCCCGGCCGTCGAGGTTCGACACGAGCGGGATGCGCGGGGGCCGGAAGTCCAGTTCGGCGGCGACGGCGGCGAAGCCCGCCAGCATGCCGTCCATGTGCGCGGAGTGGAAGGCGTGGCTCACCCGCAGCCGGCGGGTCTTCCAGTCCCGCTCCGCGCACACCGCGGCCAGGCGGTCGACCGCCTCGACGTCTCCCGAAACGACGGTGGCCGCGGGGCCGTTGACCGCGGCGACGTCCAGCCCGGAGAAGGCGTCAGGACCGGTGAGCAGCGCTTCGACCTCGGCGGCCGGCGCGCGGACGGACAGCATCGCGCCGCCCTCAGGCAGCGCCTGCATGAGACCGCCGCGGGCCGCGACCAGGCGGCAGGCGTCGGGCAGCGTGAGCACGCCGGCGACGTGGGCGGCGGCGAGTTCGCCGATGGAGTGGCCGGCCACCACGTCGGGGCGCATCCCCCAGCTCTCCAGCAGCCGGAAGAGGGCGACCTCGAAGGCGAAGAGCGCCGGCTGCGCGTAGACCGTGCGGTGCAGGTCCGGGTCGTCGTCGGCGAACATCACGTCGCGCAGGGGGCGGTCGGCGTACGGCGCGAGCGCGACGTCGAGAGCGGTGCACAGCTCGTCGAGTGCGGCGCGGAACACCGGCCAGGACGCGTGCAGTTCGCGGCCCATGCCCGCGCGCTGGCTGCCCTGGCCGGCGAAGAGGTGCGCGACGCGGCCGTCGCGGACGGTGCCGCGCAGGACGCCGGAGGCGGGGGTGTCGTCGGCGAGTGCCGCCAGGCCGGCGACCAGCGCGTCGAGAGTCCCCTCGGCGGCCGGAGCCGTCGCCTCCGCCGGGGTGAGGGCGGGGAGGACGGCGGCCCGGTACTCGAAGGCCGAGCGGGTGGTGGCGAGAGCGCGGGCGACGTCGACGGGAGTGGCGACGCCGCCTCGCGCGGTCAGGTGGTCGTGCAGCCGGCGCGCCTGGGCCCGCAGGGCGGCGGCGCTGCGGCCGGAGAGGAGGAAGGGCAGTACGCCGGCGTCCCCGACGGGCGCCGGGCCCGTGTCCGCCGCGGCGGACGCGTGACCGGTCCCCGCCGCTCCGTTCACGCTCGGCGACGGCGGCTCCCCCACCACCACGTGCGCGTTCGCGCCGCCCATCCCGAACGAGCTGACCCCGGCGATCAGCCGCCGGCCCTCGTCCGGCCACGGCCCGTGTTCCTCCTGCACCCGCAGCCCGAGGTCGGCCAGCGGGATCGCGGGGTTCGCGGAGCGGAAGTGGAGGCTGCGCGGCAACTCCCGGTGGTGCAGGCTCAGCAGCGTCTTGATCAGGCCGGTGATGCCGGCCGCGCCCTCCAGGTGGCCGACGTTGGTCTTGGCGGAGCCGACGCGCAGCCGGTCCCGGTCGCCGCGGCCGGCGCCCAGGGCCTCGCCGAGGGCCGTGGCCTCGACGGGGTCGCCGAGCCGCGTGCCGGTGCCGTGCAGTTCGACGTACTGGACGTCGCCGGGGGCGACGCCGGCGCGGTCGCAGGCCAGGCGCAGCAGGTCGGCCTGGCCCGGGGCGCCCGGGGTGGTGAGGGTGTCCGTGGCGCCGTCGTTGTTGACGGCGCTGCCGAGGATGACGCCGAGCACCCGGTCGCCGTCGTCGAGGGCGTCGGAGAGCCGCTTCAGCAGCACGAAGCCGCCGCCCTCGCCGCGTACGTAGCCGTTGGCGCGGGCGTCGAAGGTGTGGCAGCGGCCGTCGGGCGACAGCGCGCCGAACGCCTCGGTGATCTCGTAGCCGTCGGCCGTGAGGTTGAGGCTCACGCCGCCGGCCAGCGCGAGGTCCGCCTCTCCGCGGAGCAGGCTTGCGCAGGCGAGGTGGACGGCGGTGAGGGAGGACGACTGCCCGGTGTCGACGGTCATGCTGGGGCCGGTGAGGCCGAGGAGGTACGAGACGCGGTTGGCGATGATGCCGCGGTGCAGGCCGGTCGCGGTGTGCTGACCGACGGCGGCCGGGCCGAACTGCTGGGTGAGCCGGGCGTAGTCGTCGGCCATGGCGCCGACGAACACCCCGGTGCGGGTGCCGGCGAGCGACGCGGGCACGACACCGGCCCGTTCCAGCGTCTCCCACGCCAGCTCCAGCACGAGGCGCTGCTGCGGGTCCATGGCGGCGGCCTCGCGCGGGCCGATGCCGAAGAAGGCGGGGTCGAAGAGGTCGACGTGGTCGAGGAACGCGCCGCTGCGGGCCTTGTTCGGCGCCTCCCCCGGGGCGTGCAGGTCCGGGCGTCCGTCGGGGAGCGCGGTGACGGCGTCGCGGCCGTCGCGCAGGAGTTCCCAGAACGCCTCGGGGGTGTCGGCCTGCGGGAGACGGCAGGCCGTCCCCACCACGGCGATGGATGCCGGGCCTTCCGGTCGCGCGAGGGCCTGGGCCGCCGGTTCCGACACTGTCCACACTCCGATCCGTCGGGGCCCGGCGGGCGCGCGGAGGCGATGCCGGGCGCGGTACTGGCTCATGCTCGGCGGCCGGGCTAAAGAGGGCCTAACCGTGTGCTGACTGCCTTACGGGCAGGTCATGCGGACTTCGCCGCTGCCTGGCGCCGCTCCCGGCGCCGCGCCCGCAGGCGGACGACGACGAACCGCACGACGAGCACGAGGAGGATGCCGCCGACGACGACGGTGAACCCGTTGGCGTACTGCTCCACGGTGTCGTGGCTGCTGCCCACCGCGTAGCCGACGGTGAGCAGGACGACGTTCCACAGCAGCGAGCCGATCGCCGTGTACGCCACGAACAGCGGCATGGCCATGCGTTCGATGCCGGCGGGGAGCGAGACGTAGCTGCGGACGATGGGGATCAGCCGGCCGATCAGCACGGCCTTGGCGCCGTAGCGGCCGAACCACGCCTCGGCGCGGTCGAGGTCGGACTCCTGCACCAGCGGGAAGCGGATGAAGATGGCGCGGGTACGGCGCCTGCCGAGGAGCGCGCCGACGTAGTAGTGGAGGACGGATCCGACCACGGACCCGATGGTGCTCCAGCACACCAGGGCCAGGAGGTTGAGGTCGCCGAGGCGGGCCGTGTACCCGCCGAGCAGCAGCACGAGCTCGCTGGGCACGGTGGGGAAGAGGCTCTCCAGGCCGGTGGCGATCGCGACCCCGGGCGAGCCCAGGTCCTCCATGAGGTCGGTGGCCCAGTTGCCGGAGTCGTCCGCCGCGGCTGCGGCCCACACCTGAGGTTCGAGGATCATCGCACTTCCCGGGCTCTGCTGGTCGGGGTCGGGCAGGAGCGACCGGCGGGCGGTGCCCGCCGGTCTCAGCCCGTCGTTCGGCTGTGGCCCGCGACGTCAGTCGCAGAGCGCAATGGAGTTGAGCGACTCGGTCGCGCTGACGAGGGTCCACGACAGCTCGCCGACCTTGCCGGCGTACCGGCCGCCGGTGCCGTAGGCCGGGAGCTTCTGCTCCTCGCCCGCGGCCAGCGCGGTCAGGTTGACCAGGCCCGCGACGTGAATGGTGCCGTCGTCGAGGGTGTACTCGGCGGCCGAGAACGAGAACAGCTCGCCCGTCTCGGCGTCCTTCTTGATGATGATGCCCTTGATGTCGTTGGTGCCGATGCGGTTGCGCTGGTCGTCCAGCACCGCGTCCTCGGTGATCACGACGTCGCCGACGCTGGGACCGACCGGAGCCGCGTCCTTGGTCTCGGTGGTGACCAGTTCCTCGATGAACGAGATGGACACGCACTCGGCCTTGTGACCGTCCGCGGCGTGGGCCTGGGTCGCGCCGATGGGCACGGTGAGCGCGATGGCCGCGGCCCCGGCGGCGGTCAGCCGGGAGGGGAACTCTGTCGGGCGCACTGCTTTCCCTTCTGGTGGTGGTACTGCTAGGCGAAAGCGCCGGGCACCGCTCAGCAGAGCAGGCACCGGCGCCGAGGCGGCCATGCTGTTCCGTTGGCCTAAAGCCGCCCTTGGCCGGGTCTCACGCCGCTTCGGCGGCGCGGCCGTCCCCGGAGAGCGCGGCGGCATCTGCTCCCGCCGCGCCTCCGGGATGACGCGCGCCCCGACCGGCTCGTCAGCCGGTCGGTGCGCCGAACCAGGTGCGCAGCGCGGTGCGCAGCTCCTCCTGGCCCCAGCCGTCGCCGTCGTGCCAGGCGACGCAGCCGTCCGGGCGCAGCAGGAGGGTGCCGGGCAGGTCGGGTACGGGCTGGGCGCGGACGACGTCCACGCGGTCGGCCCAGCCGCTCTCCTCCTGCGCGGAGGCGTCACCGGTCAGATCCAGCAGCACGCCGCGGCCCGACTGCAGCGTCTCCGCGACGCCCATGTCGCCGGCGGCGGTCTTGATCCGCACCTGCGGCAGCCTGCGGCCGAGCAGCCGGTCGCCGTCGGCGGGCTCGGGTGCGCCCTCGTAGGCGATGGGGACGGCGGGGCCGAGGTTGGTGACGATCTCGGCGAGAAAGACGTTCACCTCGTCGAACTTCAGGAACTCGCCCATCATCTCCCGCATGTAGCGGGCGAGCGGGCGCGGGTAGAGGAGGGCGAGCTGCGCCTGGATGTTCATGCAGGCAAGCCGGCCCGCGAGGTGCCGCTCCACGTGGTACGAGTCGAGCAGGCCGTCGGGCGCCCAGCCGTGGATCTCCGCGGCGATCTTCCAGCCGAGGTTCACCGCGTCGCCGATGGCGGTGCCCAGGCCCTGCCCGTTGTACGGGTAGTGCACGTGCGCGGCGTCGCCGGCGATGAAGACGCGGCCCTTGCGGTACTGCTCGGCGTTGCGGGTGACGATCGAGTAGTGCTGCAGCCAGTGCGCCTCGGTGGCCTTCAGCTCCTTGCCGGTCAGCCGCCTGACGGCGTCGCCGAGCTGCTCCAGCGTCGCCGGGCCGTCCTCGAACTCGGGCGGCTCGGTGGAGAACTCCGCGCTGAACACGCGCATGACGTCGGGGCTCAGCGGGGCGCCGAGGAACTGGTCGCCGTTGTCGGTGTAGGACAGCCCGTACTGCTCGGGCGCCACGTCCCCCCGGTCGATCGCGACGTCGCCCACGATGCCGCGGACGATCACCCAGTCGTCGCCGACGTAGTCGATGCCGGCCTGCTTGCGTACGACGCTCTCCCGCCCGTCGCAACCGACCAGGTAGCGGCAGCGCAGGCGCTCCTCGCCGACGTCGGAGACGAGCGTCACGGTGACGCCGGAGCCGTCCGACGCCTCCTCGTAGCCCGTCAGGCGGGTGGCCCAGCGCAGGTCGACGCCCAGCTCGACCGCCCGGTCGATCAGCACCTTCTCCAGCCGGGACTGCAGCACCATGTGGGTGGGCTCCCGCGGCCCCTGCACCTTCTCGAAGGCCAGGCGCAGGTCCGCGAACCGCACCTCGGGGAAGGTGACCGTGCCCTCCCGCAGCCCGGCGGCCAGGCCGCGCTGGTCCAGCATCTCCAGCGTGCCCGCGTTGATCGCCATGGCCGGAGCCTCGGCGCGCTGCGTGGGATGCACGTCCACCAGGACCGCGGGCACGTCGCGCATCGCCAGCTCACAGGCGAGCATCAGACCGGCGGGCCCGGCGCCCACGACGACGACCGGCTCACTCATAAAGGCTCCTTCGGAAGGTACGAACGTATGTCGGTTCGGGGCGCGTTGCCCTGGTCGGTGCGCGGCGCGTCACCGGGCGGCGGCCCCGGCCTCCGGTACGGGGGAGGTCTCTCCCTCGAACGTGGTCATCAGGTAACCGGCCAGTGCCTGCGGCGTGGGGTTGTCGAAGATGGCCATCGGCGGGATCTGCAGCCCCGACACGGCCGCGACCAGGTTGCACAGTTCGAGGGCGGTGAAGGAGGAGAACCCCAGCTCGGTGAACTGGGCGTCGGCGGGGATCTCCGCGGTGTCCGCGTGCCCGAGGACCTGGGCGGACGCGTCCCGCAGCAGTTCCAGCAACAGTTCCGCGCGCTCGGCCGCGGTGGCGGTGTCCAGCCGGTGGCGCAGCCGCGCCGCGGCCTCGCCGAGGTGCCCGTCGTCCCCGGGCTGCCCGTCGCCCGCCTCGGCCGCGCCGGCGCCGCGGGCCCCGGGAATCGCGCGCAGCAGGGAGCCGGCGGCGCCCCGGTCGGCCTCCCCGACGTAGCGGTCCCAGTCGACGTCGACCAGTAGGGGCGCGGCCGACGTGCCGGCGACGGCGCGTACCAGCAGCCGTGCCGCGGGCCGCGGCGCCATGGGCCGGATGCCCTGGTAGCGCAGGTGCTTTCCGGCCGCGGTGTCCGCCGTCTCCGGGTCCTGCCACGGGCCGCAGGCGACAGAGATGACGGGCAGGCCGCGCGCGCGGTACGTCTGCGCCAGCGCCTCCAGGTGGGCGTGCACCGCGCCCTGGGCGCCGAAGCCGGCCGCCCCGAGGGCACCGACCGCGGAGGTGCAGTGCACGAACGACTCCAGCCCCCGGTCGAGGGTCAGCTCGCAGAGGTTGGCCAGGGACTTCGCGGCCGGGGCCAGCAGCCGGCCGGTCTCGTCGGCGTCCACGGCACCGATGACGGCGTCGTCGAGCTCGGCGGTCACGTGCACGACGGCGCTCAGCGGGTGCTCGGGCCCGACGGAGCGGACGAGCGCGGCGACGGCGTCGCGGTCGGCGAGGTCGAGGGCGGCCACCACGGTCTCCGCGCCCGCCGCACGCAACTGCGCGACCAGCGCGGCGGCTTCCTTGTCCGCTCCGGGTTCGGTGGTCAGCAGCAGGTGCCGTACGCCCTCGCGTACGAGCTGCACGGCGATCTCCTCGGCGAGCGCGCCGGCGGCGCCGGTCACCAGCACCGTGCCGTCCGTGGCGCGCGGCCACGGCTCGGTGGCGGCGGCGAGGTCCGCCGACCGCAGCCGGCGGGCGAAGAGCGCCCCGGACCGGATGGCGACCTGGTCCTCGCGGGCGCCCGAGCGATCCGCCCGGCCGGCCAGCGCCGCCCGGAGCCGCCCGCGCGCGTCGCGGTCGCTCACCCCGTCCGCGGGCAGGTCGACCAGGCCGCCCCAGCGCTCGGGGTGTTCGACGGCGAACGCCTGTGCCAGCCCCCAGATGCGGGCCTGCGCGGGGTCGGCCAGCGCGTCCTGCCGGCCGGTCGCCGCGCCGCCCGCGGTCACGAACCACACGGGTGCGTGCGCGGCGGCGTCGTCGAGCGCGTGCAGCAGCGCGGCGGACAGCTCCAGGCCGTCAGGACCGGGGTGCGCCGGGTCGGCGAACGCGAGCAGCGACAGCACACCGGCGAGCCGGGTCCCGCAGGCACCAAGCGCGGCGCGCAGCCGGCCGGCGAACGTCGTACGGGCCATCTCCCGCTCGACGACGACGACTTCGGCGCCGGCCCCGCCCTCGTCCAGCGCCGTCAGCACGGTCCGTACGGCCGGCTGCTCCTCGGCACGCTCGGGGACCAGGACGACCCAGGCGCCGTCCAGCAGAAGCGGCGGCGTGCCGTCGTCCAGGGCCTCCCAGCCGAGGCGGTGGCCCCAAGCCCGCTGGCGGCGCCAGGTGACGAGTGCGGGCAGGACGCTCTTCCACGCCGTGACGTCGGCATCCCGCACGCCCATCGCGGACAGCACGCCGTCCAGGTCCTCGCGCTCCAGCGCGTCCCACAACTCGGCGTCACCGGGGCGGGTGTCGGTCGCCTTGGCGGGGTCGGCGCGCAGCCAGTAGGGGCGGTGCTGGAAGGGATAAGTGGGGAGGGCGGGGAGCTTGGCCCCGGTCTCGGTGAGGTGGGGGGTGAGGTTGGTGGGGTGGTGGTGGCTGTGGAGGCTGACCAGGGTGGCGAGGTGGGTGAGGGTTTCGGTAGGCAGGTGGGGGGTTGGCTTCGTGCCGGACGGCAGGTGGGGAGTGAGGGTGGGGCGGGGCGCGAGTTCGGTGAAGAGGGAGACGTTCTCGTTCTGCGTGAGATGGGTGATGCCGTGGTGGAAGTGCACGGGCTCGCGGATGTGCTGGACCCAGTAGACGGGGTCGTGGTGCTGACGGTCCGTCACGGGCAGACCCGTGACGTTGGAGATGACGGGTACCTCCGCCTCGCCGAGGGTGTGGCGGGCGAAGAGGCCCGTCAGGTGGTCGGTGAAGGCGTCGAGGATGGGTTCGGTGTGGGCGGTGTGGAAGGCGTGCGCGACCTTGAGTGCCTTGGTGCGGATACCCGCCTCCGCCAGCTCCCGGCCCAGTTCCTCCAGGGCGTCGAGAGGCCCGGCGACGGCGAGGGAGGTCGCGGAGTTGTGCGCCGCGATGGCCACGTCACCGTGACGTTGGAGATACGGGGTGAGGGCGTCGGCGTCGGTGTTGACCGCGAGCATGCCGGTGCCCTCGGGGAGGGTGTGGAGCAGCTTGGCGCGGGTGGCGACCATGTCCGCGGCCACGGTGAGGGGGAGGGTGCCGGTGAGGTGGGCGGCGGAGAGTTCGCCGATGGAGTGGCCGATGAGGGCGGTGGGCTGGATGCCCGCGGTCTGCAGGAGGCGGTAGCCGGCCACGTGGTGGGCGAACAGAGCGGGCTGAGTGTAGAGGGTGGTCTCCAGCAGGGCCGCGTGCTCGCTGTCCTTCGCCGCGAACGTCACTTCGCGTAGCGGGATGTCGGTGTCGAGGTGGTGGTCGAGTGCGGTGCAGACCTCGTCCAGGGCTTCGGCGTAGACCGGGAAGGTCTCGTACAACTCGCGGCCCATGCCGGGGCGCTGGCTGCCCTGCCCGGAGAACATCACCGCCAGCCCACCGCCCTCGGCCGGGCCGGAGCCGGTGACCAGTGCAGAGTGCGCGGTACCCGCCGCCAGCGCGGTCAGCGCGTCCCGCAACTCGCTGCGGTCGTTGGTGATGATGCCGGCGCGGTGTTCCAGCTTCGCTCGCCCGGACCACAACCGCCCGGCCAGCGCACCGACCTCGACCTCGGGGTGCTGCTCCACGTACGCCGCGAGCCGGCCCGCAACCTGCCCCAGGGCGGCCGCCGAACGGGCCGAGATCACCACCGGCACCGGTGCCGGCTCGGTCGTCACCTCGGCGTCGGCAGACTGCTCCGGGGCGGCTTCCAGAATCACGTGCGCGTTGGTGCCACTGATCCCGAACGACGACACCCCCGCACGCCGCGGCTCACCCGTCTCCGGCCACGGCCGCGCCTCGGTCAACAGCGAAACATGACCGCTGTCCCAGTCGACATGGCTGGAGGGCTCGTCCACGTGCAAGGTGGCCGGCAGGACGCCGTGCCGCATCGCCTCCACCATCTTGATCACACCCGCCACCCCGGCCGCGGCCTGGGTGTGACCGATGTTCGACTTCACCGCCCCCAGCCACAGCGGACGCTCTTCGGTGTGCGCCTGGCCGTACGTCGCCAGCAGCGCCTGCGCCTCGATCGGATCACCCAGCGTGGTACCCGTACCGTGCGCCTCGACCGCATCGACCTGACCCGCACTCAACCGCGCACTGGCCAGAGCCTGCTCGATCACCCGCTGCTGCGACGGCCCGTTCGGCGCCGTCAGCCCGTTGGACGCACCGTCCTGGTTGACCGCCGACCCGCGCAGCACCGCAAGGATCTCGTGCCCGTTGCGCTCCGCGTCCGACAGCCGCTCCAGCAGCACGAACCCGACACCCTCACCCCACCCCGTCCCATCCGCCGCCTCGGCGAACGGCTTGCACCGACCATCCGGCGCCAGCCCCCGCTGCCGCGAGAACTCCACGAACACACCCGGCGTCGCCATCACCGTCACACCACCGGCAAGAGCGAGGTCGCACTCGTCGTTGCGCAACGCCTGCGCCGCCAGGTGCATGCTCACCAGAGACGACGAGCACGCGGTGTCGACGGTCACCGCCGGACCTTCGAGGCCGAAGGTGTACGCCACCCGCCCCGACGCCACACTCGCCGCACCACCATTGCCCAGGAAGCCGTCGAACCCGGGGGGCAGCCGGTCCATGAGGCGGGCGACGTAGTCGCTGTACATGACGCCCGCGAAGACGCCGGTCCTGCTGCCCCTGAGGCTGTGCGGGTCCAGGTTCGCGCGCTCGAACGCCTCCCACGCCGCCTCCAGCAACAGCCGCTGCTGCGGGTCCGTCGCGGTCGCCTCCCGCGGGCTGATCTCGAAGAAGGCCGCGTCGAACGCGGCGGCGTCGTGCAGGAAGCCGCCCTCGCGGGCGTAGCTCGTACCGGACCGGTCGGGGTCGGCGTCGAAGAGGCCGTCCAGCTCCCAGTCCCGGTTCAGGGGGAACCCGGAGATCGCGTCCGTGCCCTCGGCGACCAGCCGCCACAGGTCCTCCGGCGAGCGCACCCCGCCCGGGTACCGGCAGGCCATCGAAACGATCGCCACCGGCTCCCGGTCCCCCGCCTCCAGGACGGACAGCCGCTGCTGGGCCTCATGCAGCTCGGCGGTGACCCACTTCAGGTACTCGACGAGCTTCTCTTCCTTGGACATCGGCTCTCGTTCCCGTTGTGACGAAAGGCGAAGGCGCACTTTCGGGGAGTGTCGGCACGGCGCCTAAAGGGGTCCCTAAGAATCTCCGAAGCCCGGCCGCCGCGCGGGTGCGCTCACACGAACCGGGCGGCGTCCGCGGCCTCGGCCGCGTCGTGCAGCGACATGTCCGTACGGCCGCTGATGACCCGCATGTGGCGGATGAGGCCCTCGCCGCCGACCCGCATGACGGCGATCAGGGAGATGCGCACGAACTTGCCCCGCGGCACGCCCTCCGGGCGCAGCTCGACGGTGATGGGCAGGGCGACGTGCTCGCGGTCCAGGCCGGCGACCGGGGCGCCGGGGATCTCGTACACGCCGTACGACACCAGCCGGGCGATGTGGGCGCGGTACGCGGCGCGTTCGATGAAGGTCTTGTCGCCGACCGGGTCCTCGACGTGGAGCGGGTCGGCGAAGAGGCCGAGGACGCCGTCGACGTCGCTCTCGTTGATCCGCCGGCAGTACTCCAGGGCGACGTGCTTGCGCGCGTCCTCGTCCAGCATCGGGGCTCCTTCGCGACGGCGGTGCGGGTCTGTCCGCGCCGGGGAGGGCATGTTCGATGCCGCCGCCAAAGCCGCGCCAAAGCGCTTGGCGCTGGACTAGTTCGGACCAAGGCCGTCTTTAGACGGCGCTCCTAGTTTCGGGTTTCGTCAGATGTGGATTCCGCGGCCGTCTCGGTCGGCGACCGATCGCAGAAAGGGATTGCCGTTGTGAAGCTGTCACTGTGGCAGGACTTGCGGATGCTGGGAAATCTCTTCCTGGTCCGTACGACCTCCGACCCCGAGAAGAAGACGGCACGGCTGTACGAGATGTACCCGCCGGACCGGCTGGTCGTCGAGGACACCAACTACTACAACCTCGGCTACTGGCCGGGGTGCACGAAGCTCGACGAGGCGGCGCAGGCCCTCGCCGACGAGGTGGCCGACACGGCCGAGTTCAAGCCGGACGACACGATCCTGGACGTCGGCTTCGGCTACGGCGACCAGGACTTCCACTGGGTGGACAAGTACGGGCCGAGCAAGATCATCGGCATCAACATCACCCAGGTGCACATCCGGATCGCCACCGAGCGGGCCCGGGAGCGCGGGCTGACGGACCGGATCGACTTCCGCGAGGGCTCCGCGACCGCGATCCCCCTGCCCGACAGCAGCGTCGACAAGGTGGTGGCCCTGGAGTCAGCCTTCCACTTCGCCACCCGCGCGGACTTCTTCGCCGAGGCGTACCGCGTGCTGCGCCCGGGCGGCGTGCTGGTGACCGCCGACATCATCCCGATGGAGGGCGGCAAGCCGAAGGCCGACATCCGCTCGCACGCCATCAAGTGGATCCGCGTCATGATCGACGACGCCAACTGGTACCCGCGGAAGCGGTACGGCGAGCTCCTGGAGTCCGCCGGCTTCGAGAGCGTCGAGGTCAGGTCGATCCGCGACGAGGTCTACGAGCCGTGGCGCGAGTACCACGTGCGCCGGCTGCAGGACCCGACGTTCAAGAAGCGGTCCAGCAAGCTGTTCTACAAGATGGTGGCCGTCGCCCACCGCGACCAGGACCTGCTGAAGGACGAACTGACGTCCCTGGACTACGTGGTGTCCGCGGCCCGCAAGCCGCACACGCCGTAGCCGGCGGGGCACCGCGGGGTCCCGCGGCCACGCCGTCGGTCCACAGCCGCCCGTCACGCCCTCCCGGGGCCCCGCGCCCCGGGAGGGCGCAGACCGCACGGCGGCCGCGGGTGTTCGCCCTCCCCCGCCCCCTGTAGCTCCGCCGGTACGTTCCCGCCGCGCGGTCCCTGCCCGCAGGCGCCGCCGGCGCCGTCCTCATGAAGGCGTTCGATGGCCAGCAGCAACGAGGAAAAGCTCCGCGACTACCTGAAGGCGGTCACCGCCGATCTGCGCCAGACCCGGCAGCGGCTCGAGTCGCTGGAGGAGCGCGACCACGAGCCGATCGCGGTGATCGGGATGGCCTGCCGTTACCCGGGCGGCGCGGTGTCGCCCGACGCGCTGTGGGAGGTGGTGTCGGCGGGCGGGGACGCCATCGGCGAGTTTCCCGCCGACCGGGGCTGGGACCTGGAGTCGGTCTTCGACGCGGATCCGGACCGGGCGGGTACGAGCTACGCGCGCCGCGGCGGCTTCCTCTACGACCTTCCGGAGTTCGACGCCGGGCTGTTCGGGGTGTCGCCGCGGGAGGCCGCGGCGATGGACCCGCAGCAGCGGCTGCTGCTGGAGCTGGCCTGGGAGGCGCTGGAGCGTGCGGGCATCGCCGCGGACGGGCTCCGCGGCTCCGCCACCGGAGTGTTCGCGGGCACCTCGGCGGCCGACTACGGGCCGCGGCTGCACGAGGCCGGCGGCGGCGCAGAGGGCTACGTGCTGACCGGGACCACGCCGAGCGTCGCCTCCGGGCGGATCGCGTACACGCTCGGCCTGGAGGGTCCGGCGCTGACGGTGGACACGGCGTGCTCGTCCTCGCTGGTCGCGGTGCACCTGGCCACGCGTGCGCTGCGCGCGCGGGAGTGCACGATGGCGCTGGCCGGCGGGGCGACGGTGATGTCGACACCGGGCATGTTCGTGGAGTTCTCACGGCAGCGCGGGCTGGCGTCCGACGGGCGCTGCAAGTCGTTCTCCGACGACGCCGACGGCACCGGCTGGGCGGAGGGCGCGGGCATGCTCGTGCTGGCGCGGCTCTCCGACGCCCAGGCCGCCGGGCATCCGGTGCTCGCGGTGATCCGCGGCAGCGCGGTCAACCAGGACGGCGCCTCCAACGGCCTCACCGCGCCCAGCGGCCCCGCGCAGCAGCGCGTCATCGAACAGGCCCTCGCCGACGCCCGGCTCACCGCGCGGCAGGTCGACGCCGTGGAGGCGCACGGCACCGGCACGTCGCTGGGCGACCCGATCGAGGCACAGGCCCTGCTGGCGACGTACGGCCGGGAGCACACCGCGGGAGAGCCGCTGTGGCTGGGCTCGGTGAAGTCCAACATCGGGCACACCCAGACCGCCGCCGGCGTGGCCGGGATCATCAAGATGGTGCAGGCCATGCGGTACGGCCGGCTGCCGCGGACCCTGCACGCCGAGACGCCGTCGCGGCACGTCGACTGGGCCGCGGGGGGCGTCGCGCTGCTGGCCGAGGAGGCGCCCTGGCCGGAGGTGGACCGGCCGCGGCGGGCGGCGGTGTCCGCGTTCGGCATCAGCGGCACCAACGCGCACGTCGTGCTGGAGCAGGCGCCGCCCGCGGCGGAACGGGACGAGCAGTCCGGCGGGCCGGGGACGGGGACCGCGCTGTGGACGCTGTCGGCCCGTACCGGCGAGGCGCTGCGGGCACGGGCCGCGGAGCTGGCCGAGGCGGTACGCACCGGGCCGGTGCCCGGCGCCGCGGACGTCGGCTGGTCGCTGGCGACGACGCGGGCGGCGTTCGAGGAGCGCGCCGTGGTGCTGGGCGGCGACACCGCCGAGCTGGCCGAGGGACTTGCGGCGCTGGCCGCGGACCACGGCTCCGCGCGAGTGGTGCGCGGCAGCGCGGTGTCCGGCGCGGCCCGCCCGGTCTTCGTCTTCTCCGGGCAGGGCGCGCAGTGGCCGGGGATGGCCGTCGGACTGTGGGACTCCGAGCCGGTGTTCGCCGCGTCGATGGAGCGCTGCGCCGCGGCCCTCGCCCCGCACACCGGCTACGTGATGCGCGAGAAGCTGACGGCCCCCGCGGACGACGCCTGCTGGGAGCGCGACGACGTGGTTCAGCCGCTGCTGTGGGCGGTGATGGTCTCGCTCGCCGAGCTGTGGCGACACCACGGCGTGGTGCCGGCCGCCGTCGTGGGCCACTCGCAGGGCGAGTTCGCGGCGGCCGTGGCCGCCGGGGCGCTGTCGCTGGAGGACGGCGCCCGGCTGGTGGCCGTGCGCAGCAGGGTGGTGCACACGCTGTCCGGGCACGGCTCGATGGCGTCGGTGTCGCTGCCCGTCGCGGAGGTGGAGAAGCGGCTCGCGGAGACCGGCGGCGACGTCGGCGTCGCGGCCGTCAACGGGCCGTCGGCCACGGTCGTCGCGGGCGTCGAGGCGGACGTGCGGGCGTTCATGCGCGACTGCGAGGAGCGGGGCGTACGGACGCGGACGGTGCCCATCGCGTACGCCTCGCACTCGCGGCTCGTCGAGCCGGTGCGCGAGGAGATGCTGCGCGAGCTGGCGGCCATCACCCCGCGGGCCGGGGCGGTGCCGTTCTACTCCACCGTCACCGGTGAGCCGATGCCCACGGAGTCGCTGGACGCCGGCTACTGGTACCGCAACCTCCGCTCCCCCGTGCTCTTCGCGCAGACCGTGGAGCGGCTGATGGACGCGGGCCACACCGTGTTCCTGGAAATGGGCCCGCACCCGGTGCTGGTGCCCGCGATCGAGCAGGTCCTCGACGCGGCGGAGGCCGAGGGGCGTGCGCTGGGCACGTTGCGCCGCGGCGAGGACGGCGAGCCGCGTTTCAAGCAGGCGCTGGCGGAGGCGTACGCCGCCGGTGTCGTGCCGGACTGGGGGGTTCTCTTCCCCGGCGCCCGGCGGGTGCCGCTGCCCACCTATCCGTTCCAGCGCCGCCGCTACTGGCTCGCCGACCGCGACGATCGCCGGCCGCGGGGGTCCGCCGGTCGCGACGCCGGGGCGGACGAGACGTTCTGGGCGCTGGTCGAGCAGGCCGACACCGAGGCGCTGCGCCGGGAGTTGGAGGTCCGCGAGGACACGCTGCGCGAGGTGGTGCCGGCGCTGCACCGCTGGCGCACCCGGACCCGTACGGACGCGGCGCTCGCCGGTCAGCGCTACGAGATCGGGTGGCGCCCGGCCGCGGACCGGCGGACACCGGGCCCCGACGGGCACTGGCTGCTGGTGACCCGCGCCGAGGCCGGCGGGCGGCTCGCCGCCTGGGCTGAGGCGGCGGGCACCGCGCTCGCCGCGCGCGGCGCCCGGGTGACCGTGGTAGAGCTGGACGAGCGGGCCGACGACCACCGCGCCGGCATCGCGCCACGGGTGTCGGCCGCGTTGGCCGGCGGGGCGGTCGACGGGGTGCTGTCGCTGCTGGCGCTGGACGAGCGTCCGCACCCCGGGCACGCGGCGCTGCCGTCCGGTGTCGCGGGGCTGCTGGGCCTCGTGCAGGCGCTGGTGGAGCTGGGCGTCACCGCACCCGTGTGGTCGCTGACGTGCGCCGCGGTGCGCGCCCTGGACGACGATCTGCTGGCGCACCCGGTGCAGGCGCAGACGTGGGGCCTGGGCCGCGTGGTGGCGCTGGAGCAGCCGCAGTTGTGGGGCGGCCTGGTCGACCTGCCGGAGCGGCCCGACGACGAGGACTGGCTGCGGGTGTGCGCGGTGCTCGCGGGCGGCGCGGGCGACGAGGACCAGGTGGCGGTCCGGCCCGGCGGGATGCGCGTGCGGCGGCTGTTGCCCGCCCCGGCGCCCGCGGACGGCCCGGCGTGGCAGCCGGGCGGCACGGTCGTGGTCACCGGCGGCTCCGGCTCGCTGGCGCCGCACCTGGCGCGCTGGCTCGCCGACGGCGGCGCCGAGCACATCGTGCTGGCCAGCCGCCGCGGGCCCGACGCGCCCGGACACGACGCGCTGGCCGCCGAGCTGCGCGGCAGGGGCATCGGCGTGACGGCGCTGTCCTGCGACCTGACCGACCGCGACTCCGTACGCAGCCTGCTGGAGCGGGCCGCGGAGCCGGGCGGCCCGGTGCGCGCGGTGGTGCACGCCGCGACCGCGACCCACCTGGAGCCGCTGGCCGGCGCGTCCGCCGCCGGGGTGGCCGACGTGCTGGCGGCGAAGGCGCTGGGCGCGGTCCACCTCGCCGAACTGCTGGGGGAGGACACCGAGCTGGTGTTCTTCTCCTCCATCGCCGCCGTCTGGGGCAGCGGCGAGCACGGCGCGTACGCGGCGGCGAACGCCTTCCTCGACGCGTACGCGGAGCAACTTCGCCGGCAGGGCCGCAAGGTGACGTCGGTCGCCTTCGGCGCGTGGCGCAGCGAGCGGCTGCCCGAGGAGCTGGACGAGGCGCAGTTGACGCGGCAGGGGCTGCCGCTGCTGGACCCGGCGCTCGCGCTCACCGGCCTCGGCCGGGAGCTGGCCGCGGGCGGCGGCCGGCCGGTGACGCTGGTCGACGTCGACTGGCAGACGTTCGCGCCGGTCTTCGCCTCGGCCAGGCCCCGGCCGCTGCTGGACGAGATCCCCGCCGCCCGTGGCGCGCTGCGGCGCTCCGCGGCGGCGGACGGCGCCGCGGCTGCGGGCGCGGGCGCCGACGGGGAGCGGCTGAAGCGGCTGGCGCAGTTGCCGGAGGCGGCCCGCGGCCGGGAGGTGCTGGACGTCGTGACCGCCGAAGTGTCCGCGGTGCTGGGCCACGGCCCCGCCGACCGGCCCACGCCGGGGCAGACGTTCAAGGAGCTGGGCTTCGACTCGCTGACCGCGGTGGCGCTGCGCAACCGGCTGCGCGCGGCCACCGGACTCCCGCTGCCGGTGACGCTCGTCTTCGACCACCCCAGCCCGCAGGCCCTCGCCCGCCACCTGACCGGGCAGTTGGGCGCGGCGGGCGGGCAGCCGGCGCCCGGCTCCGTACACGAGGAGCTGGACCGGCTGGCCGCGGCCCTGGACGCCGCGCCCGTCGAGGGCGCGGAACGCGCGGCCGTGCACGACCGGTTGCGGGCGCTCGCCGCCGCGCTGACCGACCCCGGCACGGCGGCGGCCGGCCCGTCCGAGGACGACGACGCCGGGCTCGACGACGCGAGCACCGACGACCTGCTGAAGATCATCGACGACGAGTTCGGGCCGGCGGAGCCGGGACCGACGGCATCGACAACCGGCTGACCAGCGCCGGAGCGGCGCACGGAGAGGAGCAGTTCCGGCCATGGCCGAGGAAGACAAGCTGCGCGACTACCTCAAACGGCTCACCGTCGACCTGCGCCGGACCACGCGCAGGCTGCGGGAGGTGGAGGAGCAGCGCCGGGAGCCGGTCGCGGTCGTCGGCATGGCCTGCCGCTTCCCCGGCGGCGTACGGACCCCCGACGGGCTGTGGGAGCTGCTGCGGGACGGCCGGGACGCCATCTCCGCCATGCCCGCGGACCGGGACTGGCACCTGGACGACCACTTCGACCCGGAGCTCGGCCGGCCCGGCACCTCGTACGTGCGCGAGGGCGGCTTCCTGGACGACATCGCCGGCTTCGACGCCGCCTTCTTCGGCATCTCCCCGCGCGAGGCGCTGGCCATGGACCCGCAGCAGCGGCTGCTGCTGGAGCTGACGTGGGAGAGCGTGGAGCGGGCCGGGATCGACGCGCACGCGCTGCGCGGCTCCCGTACCGGCGTGTTCGTGGGCAGCAACCCCACCGAGTACGGCGGCCTGCTGGGCGATGCCGAGGCGCAGGTGGGCGGGCACCTGCTCACCGGCACGGTCCTCAGCGTGCTGTCCGGCCGGCTCGCGTACACCCTCGGTCTCGAGGGCCCGGCGGTGAGCGTGGACACCGCGTGCTCCACGTCGCTGACCGCGGTGCACCTCGCGGTGCAGGCGCTGCGCCGCGGCGAGTGCACGATGGCGCTGGCCGGCGGGGCGACGGTGTTCTCCACGGTCGGGCCGTTCACCGAGATGAGCCGGCAGCGGGTGCTGGCCGCCGACGGGCGCTGCAAGGCGTTCGGCGCGGGCGCCGACGGCATGGGCATGTCCGAGGGCGCGGGCGTCGTGCTGCTGGAGCCGCTGAGCGCGGCCCGCCGCAACGGCCACCGGGTGCTCGCCGTGATCCGCGGCAGCGCCGTCAACTCCGACGGCTCCTCCAACGGGCTGACGGCGCCGAGCCGGCAGGCGCAGGAGAAGGTGATCCGCGCGGCCCTCGCCGACGCGGGCCTCGGCGCCGCCGACGTCGACGCGATCGAGGCGCACGGCACGGGCACGGAGCTGGGCGACCCGATCGAGGCGCAGGCGCTGCTGGAGGTGTACGGACGCGGGCGTGCCGCCGCCGGGGCGCCGCTGTACCTCGGCTCGGTCAAGTCGAACATCGGGCACACCCAGGCCGCGGCGGGCGTGGCCGGGCTGATGAAGCTCGTACTGGCGCTGGAGCACGGGCAGTTGCCCCGTACGCTGCACGCGGACGAACCGAGCCCGCACGTCGACTGGGACCCCGCGACGCTCGCGCTGCTCGGCGAGGAGCGGCCGTGGCACGGCGAGGGCCGTACGCGCCGCGCCGCGGTGTCGGCGTTCGGGATCAGCGGCACCAACGCGCACGTCATCGTGGAACAGCCCCCTGCAGACGAGGAGTCGGCCCCGCCGGCGCCGTCCGGCGGCCCCGCCCGGCCCTGGCTCGTCTCCGCCGCCACGGCGGACGGGCTGCGCGCCCAGGCGGTCCGGCTGGCCGACCACGTCCGCGCCCGACCGGAGCTTGCCGCCGACGCGGTGGGCCACGCGCTGGCGACCTCCCGGGCCACGCTCGGGCACCGCGCGGTGCTCCTCGGCGCGGACCGCGGGGAGTTGCTCGGCCGGCTCGACGCCCTCGGCCGCGGTGACGCCGCCACCGGGCTGGTCACCGGCGTGCAGCAGACCGGGCGGCTGGCGCTGATGTTCTCCGGGCAGGGCAGCCAGCGCCCCGGCATGGGGCGCGAGCTGTACGAGGAGTTCCCGGCGTTCGCCGAGGCACTCGACGAGGTGTGTGCGGCGCTCGACGCGCACCTCGACGTCCCCGTGCGCGAGGTGATGTTCGCCGCGGCGGGCACCGAGCGGGCGGCGCTGCTGGAGCACACGCTCTACACCCAGCCCGCGCTGTTCGCCGTGCACACCGCGCTGGCCCGGCTGCTCAGGTCGTGGGGCGTGCGACCCGACCACCTCATCGGGCACTCCGTGGGCGAGTTGTCGGCCGCGCACGTGGCCGGGGTGTTCCCGCTCGACGTCGCCGCCGACATGGTCGCCACCCGGGCGAAGCTGATGCACACGCTCCCCGGGGGCACCGGCATGCTTTCCGTACGGTCCGGCGCCGAGCCGCTGGCCGAGTATCTGGAGCGGCACGCGGGGGTGGAGATCGCCGCGTACAACTCCCCCACCGCGACCGCGCTCGCCGGGCCGCTCGACGTGCTGGACGCGCTGGCGCGGGAGCTGGCGGACGCCGGCGTCCGCGCCCGGCGGCTGCAGGTGGCGCACGCCTTCCACACCGCGCACACCGAGCCGGTCCTCGACGCGTTCGCGCGCCACCTGACGGAACTCTTCGACGGCCACGCCCTGGGCGAGGCGGAGGTTCCCGTCCTCTCCAACGTCACCGGTCTGCCCGCGACGGACCGGCAGCACCGCGACCCCGCGTACTGGGCCGAGCACATCCGCCGCCCCGTCCGCTTCCACCAGGGCGTCGCAGACCTCGCCGGCCGGGGCACGACGACGTATCTGGAGCTGGGCCCCGACGCCTCCCTCAGCACCCTCGCGCAGGCGGTGATCGACGACGCCGCCCCGGCGCAGCCCGCCGGTGAACCGGCCGTGGTCACGTCCGCGCTGCGCCGCGCGCACCCCGAGGTCCCCGCCCTGCTCACCGCGGTCGCCCGGCTGCACGTGCACGGCACGGAGGTGGACTGGCGCCCGCTGCACCCCGGGGGCCGCCCTGTCGAGCTGCCGACGTACGCGTTCCAGCGGCGCCCCTACTGGCTGCGGCAGGCGCGTCCGGCCGCCGACCAGCCGGGTGTCCGGGTCACCCGGCACCCGCTGCTCGGCGCGGTGCTGGAGACGGCGGACGCCGAGCGGCCCGGGGCGGTGTTCACGGGCCGGATCAGCGCGCGTACGCCCGGCTGGCTGCCGGACCACGTGCTCGGCGACACCGTGGTGCTGCCGGGCACGGGCGCGGTGGAGATCGCCCTGTGCGCGGCACGGCACGTCGGCTGCGCCCGCGTCGAGGAGTTGACGCTGCGCCGCCCGGTGGTGCTGCCGGCGGAGGGTGCGCTCCAGCTCCAGGTGGCGGTGGCCGCCCCGGACGCCGAAGGCCGCCGCGCCCTGTCCCTGTACGCCCGCCCCGAGCCGGACACCGACGAGGACGCCGATGGCCTCGCCGCCGACCTCGCCGCGGACGCCGCGTGGACGCTGCACGCGACGGGTGTGATCGCGCCCGACGCGGGCGCGGCCCCGGACGCCTGGGACGGCACGGCCTGGCCGCCGGCGAGTGAGCCGGCCGCGGTCGTGGACGACCTCTACGACCGGCTGCACGAGCGCGGGATGCGCTTCGGCCCGGCCTTCCGTTCGCTGCGCACGGTGTGGCGCGCGGGCGAGTACCTGTACGCCGACCTGGCGCTGCCCGAGGCGCAGCACGCGGGTCTCGACGAGTACGGCATCCACCCCGCGCTGCTGGACGCCGCACTGCACACGGTCGCCTTGCTGGACGAGTCGGGGACGGACCTGCGGCTGCCGTTCGCCTGGTCCGGCGTACGGCTGCTGGCCCGGCCCGGCGCGGCGGCGCTGCGCGCCCGCGTGACGCCCACGGGGCCGGAGACCGTCGCCCTGGACCTCGCCGACGCCGCGGGCACGCCGGTGCTGCGGGTCGACGAGGTGGCGCTGCGGCCGGTGCCGGCCGACGGCCTCGGCGCGGTGTCCGCCGACCCGTTGTACGGGGTCGTGTGGCGCCCGCTCGACGCGGCGCCGGAGACCGGGGACGGGCCGGTGCCGCGGGAGACGGAGCTCGACGAATTCGCCGCGATGCTCCAGTCCGCGGAGGCCGTGCCCGAGCGGCCCGGTGTGGTCGTCGTACGGTGCCCCGCCGCGGACGGCGGCGGCGACGCAACCGCGGAGAGGGCGCGTACGACCGTCACCCGAGTGCTGGCCGCCGTGCAGCGGTGGCTGTCCGACGACCGCTTCGCCGACGGCCGGCTCGCCGTGGTCACCCGCGGCGCGGTCGGCGCGGACCCGGACGGGGACGTACCCGCGCTGGAGTCCGCCCCGGTGTGGGGGCTGCTGCGCTCGGCGCAGTCGGAGCACCCGGACCGGATCGTGCTGGTCGACGACGACCCGCGCGAGCGGTCGGCGCTCTCCGTCGCGGACGCGGTACGGGCCGCCCTGGCGGCCGGCGAGCCGCAGGTGGCGATCCGCGAAGGCGCCCTTCTCGCCCCGCGGCTCACCCGGATCGCGGCGGACGGCCCCACGGGCCTCGACCCCGAGGGCACCGTTCTGGTCACCGGCGCGAGCGGCACGCTCGGCGGCCGGGTCGCCGCGCACCTCGTCACGGCCCACGGCGTACGGCGTCTGCTTCTCGTCAGCCGCCGCGGCCAGGCCGCCCCCGGCGCGGACGCACTGCGCGCGGAACTCACCGCGCTCGGCGCCGAGGTGACCTTCGCCGCCTGCGACGTCGCCGACGCGGACGCTCTCGGCGAGACGCTGGGCCGGATCCCGGCGGAGCACCCGCTGACCGCGGTGGTGCACGCGGCGGGCGTGCTGGACGACGCGACGGTCGGCGAGCTGACGCCGGCTCAGCTCGACGCCGTGCTGCGGCCGAAGGTGGACGGCGCCTGGCACCTGCACCGGCTCACCGCGGACCGGCCGGGGGTGACGTTCGTGCTGTTCTCGTCGTTCGCGTCGGTCCTCGGCACCCCGGGACAGGCCAACTACGCCGCCGCGAACGGCTTCCTCGACGCCCTCGCCCAGCACCGCCGCGCCCGCGGGCTGCCCGCCGTCAGTCTCGCGTGGGGCCTGTGGGAGCAGGGCGGCATGGGCGAAGCCCTGGACCGCGCGGGCCGGGCGCGCATCGCCCGCGCCGGCGTCCGCGCCATGTCCGCGAGCCGCGCGCTCGCCCTGCTGGACACCGCGCTGCGCAGTCCGGTGGCGCTGGCAGCCCCCGTGGTCCTCGACCGCCGGGCGCTGCGCACGCAGTCCCGCGCCGGGACGCTGCCCGCCGTACTCCGCGCGCAGGCACCCGCGCCCGCCACCCCCGCCGAGCACTCGGACGCGGCACCGACCACCGCCGACCCGCTCTCCGGGCTCGCCGCGCTCGGCCGCGCCGAACAGGACCGTAGGCTGCTGGCGCTCGTCCGCCGCACCGCCGCGCTCGCCCTCGGCCTGCCCGAGGGCGAGTCGGTGAGCCCCGGGCAGACCTTCCGCGACCTCGGCTTCGACTCGCTCACCGCGGTCGAGATGCGCAACCAGCTCAGCGCCGCCACCGGCCGCCGGCTACCCGCCACCGCGGTCTTCGACCACCCCACGCCCCGGGCGCTGGCCGAGCACCTGCGCGCGGAGCTGGTGGAGTCCGCCGGGGCCGCCGCGCCGGCCGTGCCGGCGGCCACCCCCCGGGCGGCCGACGACGACCCGATCGCCGTCGTGGCCATGGCCTGCCGCTACCCCGGCGGCGTCGACTCCCCCGCCGACCTGTGGGACCTGCTCAGCCGGGGCGCCGAGGGAACCAGCACGTTCCCCGAGAACCGCGGCTGGGACATCGACGCGCTCTTCGACCCGAGCGGGGAGCGCCCGGGCACCACGTACACGCGCGCCGGCTCCTTCCTGCACGAGGCCGACCGGTTCGACGCCGAATTCTTCGGGATCTCGCCGCGCGAGGCGGCCTCGATGGACCCGCAGCAGCGGCTGCTGCTGGAGCTGTGCTGGGAGGCCGTCGAGGGCGCCGGCATCCCCGCAGACCGCCTGCGCGGCTCGTCGACCGGCGTGTTCGCGGGGATCATGTACAGCGACTACGGCGGCCGGCTGCTGCTGCGCACCCCCGCGGAGTACGAGGGGTACGTCGGCAACGGCAGCGCGCCGAGCGTGGCGTCGGGGCGGATCGCGTTCACCTTCGGCTTCGAAGGGCCCGCGCTGACCGTCGACACGGCCTGCTCGTCGTCGCTGGTCGCGCTGCACCTCGCGGCGCAGTCCCTCCGCAACGGCGAGTGCACGCTGGCGCTGGCCGGCGGTGCGACCGTGATGTCGACGCCGGCGGTCTTCGTGGAGTTCTCACGGCAGCGCGGCCTCGCCCCCGACGGCCGCTGCAAGTCGTTCTCGGACTCCGCCGACGGTACGGGCTGGGGGGAGGGCGCCGGCGTGCTGCTGCTGGAGCGGCTGTCGGACGCCGAGCGCAACGGGCACCGGGTGCTCGCCGTGCTCCGCGGCTCCGCCGTCAACCAGGACGGGGCGTCGAACGGCCTCACCGCGCCCAACGGCCCCGCCCAGCAGCGCGTCATCCGGCAGGCCCTCGCCAACGCCCGGCTGACCGGCGCCGAGGTGGACGCCGTCGAGGCGCACGGCACCGGCACGACGCTCGGCGACCCGATCGAGGCGCAGGCGCTGCTGGCGACGTACGGGCGCGAGCACTCGGCCGAACGGCCGCTGTGGCTGGGCTCCGTGAAGTCCAACCTGGGGCACACTCAGGCCGCGGCGGGCGTCGCCGGCGTCATCAAGATGATCGAGGCCATGCGGCACGGGGTGCTGCCGCGCACGCTGCACGTCGACGAGCCGTCGACGCACGTCGAGTGGGACGCGGGCGTCGTCTCGCTGCTGACCGAGCAGCGGGAGTGGCCGCGCGGGGCCGACCGCCCGCGGCGGGCGGGGGTGTCCGCGTTCGGGATCAGCGGCACGAACGCGCACGTCATCCTGGAGGAGGCACCGGCCGTCGCCCGGGAGGAGGCGGAGGGGACGCCGCAGTCCTCCATTGCCGCGCTCCCCTGGCTGGTCTCCGGCGCGACCCCGGAGGGCCTGAGCGCCCAGGCCGCCCGGCTGGCCGAGCACGTCCGCACGCGGCCGGAGCTGGGCGCGCCCGACGTGGCGTGGTCGCTGGCCTCGCGGCGCACCGCGCTGCCGTACCGCGCGGTCGTCCTCGGCCGCGACCGTACGGAACTCCTCGACGGCCTGCGCGGGGTGGCCCGGAACCGGCCCGCGCCCGGCGTGATCCGTACCCGAAGCGAGCAGAAGTCCGGCGGCCTGGTGTTCATGTACTCCGGCCAGGGCAGCCAGCGCCCCGGCATGGGCCGCGAACTGTACGGCGTGCTGCCCGAGTTCACCGAGGCGCTGGACGAGGTCTGCGCGGCGCTCGACGCGCACCTCGACCTCCCCGTACGCGACGTGATGTTCGCCGACGCGGCCGACGACGGGTCCGCGCTGCTCGACCAGACCCTCTACACCCAGACCGGCCTGTTCGCCCTGCACACGGCGCTCACCCGGCAACTCCAGGCGTGGGGCGTGCAGCCCGACCATCTGATCGGCCACTCCATCGGCGAGGTGACCGCCGCGCACGTCGCCGGCGTGCTGTCCCTCACCGACGCGGCCCGGCTCGTCACGGCCCGCGCGCGGCTGATGAACGAACTCCCCCACGGCACGGGCGGCATGCTCGCCGCCCAGGCCGGACCGGAGGCCCTGGCCGACCACCTGGAGCGGCACGGGCGGGTGGAGATCGCCGCGTACAACTCCCCCGTGGCGACGGTGCTCGCCGGGCCGGTGGACGCGCTGGCCGCGCTCGCCGGAGAGTTGGGCGCGGCCGGGATCCGCACCCGCGGGCTGAAGGTGAGCCACGCCTTCCACTCCGCCCAGATGGACCCCGTGCTGGCCGAGTTCACGAGCACCGCGGCCCAGCTCACGTACCGTGCTCCCGCCCTCCCGGTGGTGTCGAACCTCACCGGCGCCGCGGCCACGGCGGAGGAGCTGACCGACGCCGCGTACTGGGCCGAGCACATCCGCCGCCCGGTCCGCTTCCACCAGGGGCTGGACCACCTCGTCGGCGAGGGCGCCACCGCCTTCCTGGAGATCGGCCCCGGCGCCACGCTGACCACCCTCACCCGGGCGATCCTGCCGACTGACGGCGACGCCGCGGTGATCCCGACGCTGCGCCCGGCCCGCAAGGCCCGGGACGGCGAAGTGCAAGGGGCCCGGCCCGACGAGCCCACCGCGCTCCTGCACGCCATGGGCGAGCTTCACGCGCACGGCGCCGGCCCGCGGTGGACGGACGTGCTGCGGCCCGGGCGGCCCGTCGAGCTGCCCACGTACGCCTTCCAGCGCCGCCGCCACTGGATCGACCCGGTGGAGCACACCGCCGCGGACCCGGCGCGGTCCGGTCTGCACTACCGGACCTCCTGGGCGCGCCTGCCGCAGGGCGGCGACGCGGCGCTGGACGGCACCTGGCTGCTCGCGGTACCGGACGACGGACGGGCCGGCGAGTGGACCGAGTTCTGCGCGACGGCGCTCGCGGATGCCGGCGCGCAGGTCGCCACCGTCGACATCGCCGCGGGCACGGCGCGCGCCACGCTCGCCGAGCAGCTCGCCCGCCGGGTCGAGGAGACCGGGCAGCCGCGAGGGATCCTGTCGCTGCTGGCCGTACGCGCCGACCCCACCGGCACGGACCCGGCCGACACGGACCCGGCCGCCGACGACGTACCGGAGGAGCTGACCGCGACCGTCCTCCTCACCCAGGCCCTCGGCGACGCCGGGGTGACCGCACCCCTGTGGGCCGCCACCCGCCAGGCCGTGTCGGTGGGCGACGAGGACCCACTCGGGAACCCGGAATCCGCCCTGGTGTGGGGCTTCGGCCGGGCCGCGGCGCTCGAAGAGCCCGCGCGCTGGGGCGGGCTGCTCGACCTTCCGGGCGCGCCCGCCGACCTCGGCGCACGCGGGCGCACGGAGCTGGCCGGGCTGCTCGCCGGCACGCCGGACGGCTCCGGCGCGCCGGCGGAGGACCAGGTCGCGCTACGGGCCGACGGGCCGCGTGCGCGGCGGCTCAGGCGTACGACTCCCGCCCGCAAGGCGGACGCCGCGTGGCCGCCCCGCGGCACCGTCCTCATCACCGGCGGGACGGGCGGCCTCGGCGCCCACGCCGCCCGCTGGCTGGCCGCGAACGGCGCCGAGCACCTGCTCCTCGTCAGCCGCCGCGGACCCGCCGCCCCCGGCGCCGACGAGCTGCGCGCAGAACTGACGGCGGCCGGCGCCGCGGTGACGGTCGCCGCCTGCGACGTCACCGACCGCGCGGCCCTCGCCGCGCTGCTGGACGGCGTACCCGAAGAGACCGCGCTGACCGCCGTGGTGCACACGGCCGGCGTCAGCGTGGACCGCGGGCTGGAGGACCTGGACGCCAAGCACTTCGCCGAAGTCCTCGGCCCCAAGTCCCTGGCGGCCCGCCACCTGCACGAGCTGACGCAGGACGCGGACGGCCGCAGCCGGCTCGACGCCTTCGTGCTGTTCTCGTCGACCGCCGGCGTGTGGGGCAGCGGAGCACAGGGCGCGTACGCCGCCGGCAACGCCTACCTCGACGCGCTCGCCGAGCACCGCCGCGCCCTCGGCCTGCCGGCCACCGCGGTGGCCTGGGGCGCGTGGAGCGGTGAGGGCATGGCCGGCGCGGAGGAGAACTCCCGGCGCCTGCTGCGCCGCGGCATCCGCGGTCTCGACCCGGGTGCCGCGGTGGCGGCCATGGCCGAGGCCGTACGGGGAGACGCGGCTCCGGTGACGATCGCCGACATCGACTGGTCGACGTTCACCCTTGCGTTCACCTCGCGGCGGCCCAGCCCGCTACTGGGTGAACTGCCGGAGGCGCGCGCGGCGGCGGGTGCGCGGGAGGCGGACGCGCCCGAGGCCGCGAGCGACGATGCCGCCGCGCGGCTGCGGTCGCTGCTGGCGGGCCGTTCGCCCGAGGAGCAGCAGCGCGAGCTGCTGGACCTGGTGCGTACGGAGGTCGCGGGCGTGCTCGGGCACGCGTCGGCCGACAGCGTACGGCCCGGCAAGCCTTTCAACGACCTGGGCTTCGACTCGCTCACCGCCGTCGAGCTGCGCAACCGCGTCAACACCCGCACCGGGCTGCGGCTGCCGACGACCGTCGTCTTCGACTACCCGACGCCGGACGCCCTCGCCGCGTGCCTGCGCGAGGAACTCGGCGGCCCCGACGCCGCCGGCCAGTCGCTCCTCGCCGACCTGGCCCGACTCGACGGGGCCCTGAACGGCGCGGCGCTGGCGGACGAGGAGGTGCGGCGCCGGGCCGGTGAGCGGCTACGGACGATGCTCCAGCGGCTCGACGGACCCGCGTCGTACGGGGCGGAGAACGGCCACGCGCCGGGCGGCGGGCCGGACGGCGCCGGCGGTGAGGCGGACAGCGACCTGGAGTCCGCGTCCGTCGACGACCTTCTCGACATCATCCAGACGGAGTTCGGCAAGTCATGACGCCTTCCGTCCGTACGCCCGCGCGCGGGAACGCCCGCGCACACCCCCGCCCGCCTCTGCGCCAACCGGTACCTCTCCGCGCCTCGACAAGGAGCTTGCGCTGATGAAGAACGAGCAGAAGCTTCTGGACAACCTCAAGTGGGTGACCGCGGAGCTCCGCCAGGCCCGTCGGCGCCTCAACGAGGTCGAGTCGAAGTCCACGGAGCCCATCGCCATCGTGTCGATGGCCTGCCGCTACCCGGGCGGCGTGGCCTCGCCGGAGGACCTGTGGCGGATGGTGGCCGAGGGCCGCGACGGGATCGTGGAGTTCCCGGCCGACCGCGGCTGGGCCGAGGACCTGTACGACCCGGACCCGGCGGCGAGCGGCAAGAGCTACACGCGGATGGGCGCCTTCCTGGAGGGTGCCGAGCAGTTCGACGCGGAGCTGTTCGGCATCTCGCCGCGCGAGGCGCTGGCCATGGACCCTCAGCAGCGGCTGCTGCTGGAGACGGCCTGGGAGGCGTTCGAGCGGGCGGGCCTGGACCCGGCCGGGGTGAAGGGCGACCGGACGGGCGTCTTCGCGGGGCTCAACTCCCAGGACTACCTGCTGCGCCTCTACCGCGCCACCGGCGACCTGGAGGGCTACGCGGCGACCGGCAGCGCCGGCAGCGTGGCCTCGGGCCGGGTGGCGTACGCCTTCGGTCTCGAGGGCCCGGCGGTGACGGTGGACACGGCGTGCTCGTCGTCGCTGGTCGCGCTCCACCTGGCGATCCAGGCGCTGCGCAACGGCGAGTGCGACAGCGCGCTGGCGGGCGGCGCCACCGTCATGTCCAGCCCGTCCGCCTTCACGGTCTTCTCCCGCCAGCGCGGCCTGGCCGCGGACGGCCGGTGCAAGGCGTTCGCCGACGCGGCGGACGGTACGGGCTGGGGCGAGGGCGTCGGGCTGGTGCTGCTGGAGCGGCTGTCGGACGCCCAGCGCAACGGCCACAAGGTGCTGGCGGTGCTGCGGGGTTCCGCGATCAACCAGGACGGCGCGTCGAACGGGCTCACCGCGCCCAACGGCCCGTCACAGCGCCGGGTCATCGAGCAGGCGCTCGCCAACGCCGGGCTGAGCGCGGGCCAGGTGGACGTGGTCGAGGCGCACGGCACGGGTACGACACTGGGCGACCCGATCGAGGCGCAGGCGCTGCTCGCGACGTACGGGCGCGAGCACTCGGTGGAGCGCCCGCTGTGGCTGGGCTCGGTGAAGTCGAACGTCGGGCACACACAGGCGGCGGCCGGTGTCGCGGGCGTGATCAAGATGGTCGAGGCCATGCGGCACGGGGAGTTGCCGCCCACGCTCCACGTGGACCGGCCCACCAGCCACGTGGACTTGGAGTCGGGCACCGTCTCGCTGCTGACGGAGACGCAGGACTGGCCGGAGACGGGTCAGCCGCGGCGGGCGGCGGTGTCGTCGTTCGGCATGAGCGGCACGAACGCCCACCTCATTCTGGAGGCCGCGCCGGTCGCGGCAGCGGACGAGGCGCAGGCGGGCGACGGCGCTACGGCGCCGGAGGAGGCTTCGGGCGAGGCGTCGGTGGCGGCACCGGTGCCGGTGGTGGTGTCGGCTCGTTCGGCAGCAGCGCTGGCGCAGTCGGCCGAGCGGCTGGCCGCGTACGTGGACGAGCACCCGGATGTGGAGGTCGGTGCGCTGGCCGGGCGGTTGTGGTCCGGGCGGGCGAAGATGGACCACCGCGCCGGCATCATCACCACCGACCGGAACGAGCTGCGCGAAGCGCTGACCGCACTCGCCACGGGTGCGGCGCACCCGGCGCTGGTCACAGGCCCCGGGTCGGTGGCGGCGGGGAAGACCGCGTTCGTCTTCCCCGGCCAGGGCTCGCAGTGGACCCGCATGGGCCACCAGCTCGCCACCGAAGAACCCGTCTTCGCCGCGCACTTGGCCGCGTGCCGGGACGAACTGTCCCGCTGGTGCGACTGGGATTTGCTCGACGTGCTGGCCAGCGAGGACGAGCACGCCCTCGACCCGGTCGATGTCGTCCAGCCCGCACTGTTCGCGGTCATGACCGGCATCGCGCAACTCCTGCGCCACCACGGCGTGGAACCCGACGCCGTGATCGGGCATTCGCAGGGGGAGATCGCCGCCGCCTACGTCGCCGGCGCGCTGACCCTGCCTGACGCGATCGCCGTGGTGGCCCTGCGGGCCCAGGCCATCACCCGCCTTGCGGGCACCGGCACCATGGCCTCTGTTCCGCTGCCCCAGGATGAGTTGGGCGAGCTGCCCGAGGGCGTGCATGTGGCCGCGGTCAACGGCCCCCACACCACCATCCTCGCCGGCGAAACCGAACCCCTGACCGACCTGGTCAACACCTACCAGGAGCGGGAGATCCGGGCGCGCCTGATCCCGGTCGACTACGCCTCACACACCCCCCACGTCGAAGACCTACGCCAGACGATCACCGGCGATCTGACCGAGCGGGCGTCCATCCAGCCGGTGCCGCCGGCCATCCCGTTCTACTCCACCCACACCGGCGCCCTGCTCAGGCCGGACCAACTGCTGGACGCGGAGTACTGGTTCAACAACCTCCGTCACCCCGTCCACTTCCACACCACGCTGGAACAGCTCCTCGACGACGGCCACCACACCCTCATCGAAACCAGCCCCCACCCGGTCATGACCGCCGCCCTGGCGGACACCTTTGAGCAGCGCGCCACCGCGGCCCACCACCACGCCACCCTCCTCCGCAACAACGGCACCAAAACCCGCTTCCTCACCGCACTCACCACCCTCCACACCCACCACCACCCCATCGACCTCACCCCCCACCTCCCCGCCACCGACCGCTCCGACGACCACCTGCACGAACTGCCCACCTACCCCTTCCAGCACCAGCCCTACTGGCTGGACGCCCCATCCCAGCTCACCAGCGCGACCGACCTCGGTCTGAGCAGCACTACCCACCCCCTCCTCAGCGCCGCCGTCCAACTCGCCGACACCACCGGCGCGGACGAGACCAGTGCCAGCACAATGGTGTTCACCGGCCGCCTCGGCTTGTCCACACACCCCTGGCTCGCCGACCACGCCGTCGCCGGCTCGGTCCTGCTGCCCGGCACCGCCCTAGTCGACCTCGCCCTGCACACCGGCGACCACACCGGCGCCACCCACCTCGAAGAACTCACCCTCCAGACCCCACTCGTGCTGGAGGAGACGGGTGCCCGCGATCTCCAGGTGACCACCACGCCGCTCGCCGACGGCCGCGACGGCTGGGAGGTTGCGATCCACTCCCGTCCCCACGCGGACGACGAGGCCGAGCCCGCCTCGTGGACGTGCCACGCCACCGGCGTCCTCACCGCCGAACCGGCGGACGCGGCGCAGCCGCTGGCCCAGTGGCCGCCGGCGGGCACGCAGGCGCTCGACGTGACCGAGTTGTACCCGCGGATGGCGGCGGCCGGCTACGGGTACGGGCCCGCATTCCGCGGAGTCACGGCCGCGTGGGCCCAGCCGGACGGCACCCTCCACGCCGAGATCGCCCTCCCCGGAGACGCGGAGGCCGACGGGCACACCATCCACCCCGCCCTGCTCGACGCCGCCCTCCACCCCCTTGCCCTCCGCGCCCTCAACAACGGCGACGCCGCGACGGACGAAGCACGGGAGCTGCGGCTGCCGTTCGCGTGGAGCGGTGTGTCCGTCCACGCCACCGGCGCCACCCGGCTCCGCGCCACCCTTGTGCCCACCGGCGAGCACGGCCACGACCTCACCCTCCACGCCTGGGACCCCACCGGCGCCCCCGTCGCCACCATCGCCGCCCTCAACACCCGGCCCGTCGACCCCGCCGCTCTCACCGCCGGGGGCTCCAACGAGGGCGCCGCCACCCGCAACAGCCTCTTCCAGCTCACCTGGACCCCGACCCGGGCTCAGCAGGACGACTCCGACCGGATCGATCCCGGTCAGGTGGATCTCTACGTCGCCCCCCGGGCCGCCGAGGACACCCCGGCCGCGGCCCACGCCGCGACCGAAGCGCTGCTCACCCACCTCCAGAGCTGGCTGGCCGACAACGACGAGACCGACCGCCGCCTCGTCGTCCTCACCCACCGCGCCGTCGCCACCGGCCCGGCGGAGGACGTCAATCTGGCCCATGCGCCGCTGTGGGGCATGGTCCGCACCGCCCAGAACGAACAGCCCGACCGCATCCACCTCATCGACACCGACACCGCCGTGGACGCCGCGGCGCAGGTCACCGACGTACCCCACCTCGCCGACGCCCTCGCCACCGGCGAGCCGCAACTCGCCCTCCGCCACGGCCAGCTCCTCTGCGCGCGCCTGGTGCGCTCCTCCGGCGTCAGCGGTGCGCTCGCGATGCCGGAGAGCACCTGGAAGCTGGCCACCGAGGGCGACGGCACGCTGGAGGCGGTCACCTGTCGGCCGATGCCGGAGTGGGACGCGCCGCTGGCCGGCGGCCAGGTCCGCGTACAACTGCACGCGATCGGCCTCAACTTCCGCGACACACTCATCGCCCTGGGTATGTACCCCGGCGACGCGCCCCTCGGCAGCGAGGGCGCCGGCGTCGTCACCGGCGTCGCCGACGACGTCACCGACTTCGCCGTGGGCGACCGGGTGATGGGTGTCATGATCGATGGAGCGGGCTCCCACGCCGTCACCGACCACCGCCTCCTCGCCACCGTCCCCGAGCAGTGGGGCTTCACCCAGGCGGCGGGGATTCCGGTGGCCTTCCTGACCGCGTACTACGCGCTCAAGGACCTGGGCCGACTGCAATCCGGCGAGTCCCTGCTGCTGCACGCCGCCACCGGCGGCGTCGGCTCCGCCGCACTCCAGCTCGCCCGCCACTGGGGCGCCGACGTCTACGCGACGGCCAGCCCCGGCAAGCACCACCTGCTGTACGCCCAGGGCCTGGACGAACACCACATCGCGTCCAGCCGCTCACTCGACTTCGAGGAACACTTCCGCACCCACGGCCCCGACCAGGGCGTCGACGTCGTCCTCAACGCCCTCGCCCACGAATACACCGACGCGTCGCTACGCCTCGTGCGCCCCGGCGGCCGGTTCATCGAAATGGGCAAGACGGACATCCGCGACCCGCAGACCGTCCGGGCAGAGCACGAGGCGGACTACCGCAACTTCGACCTCATCGAAGCCGGCCCTGACCGCATCGGCGAGATCCTCGCCCACCTGGCGGAACTGTTCGCCAGTGGCCACCTGACGCCGCTGCCGACCACCTCCTTCGACATCCGGCACACGCCGCAGGCCCTCCGCCACCTCAGCCAGGCCCGGCACACGGGCAAGCTGATCCTCACGCTCCCCCGGCCGCTCGACCCGGACGGCACCGTGCTCCTCACCGGCGGCACCGGCGTCCTCGCCGGACTCACCGCACGCCATCTGATCACCGAGCACGGCGTACGCCACCTCCTGCTGGCCTCCCGCAGCGGCCCCGACCACCCCGACGCCGGCGCTCTCCGCGACGAACTCACCGCACTCGGCGCCCACATCACCCTCACCGCCCGCGACGTCACCGACCCCGACCAGGTCACCGCCCTGATCGAGAGCATCGAGGACGAGCACCCGCTCACCGCCGTGATCCACACGGCGGGCGCGCTGAACGACACCGTTCTGTCCAAGCTCACCCCGGAGACCCTGCACCCGGTCCTGGCGCCGAAGGTCGACGCCGCGTACCACCTGCACGAGGCGACCCGGCACCTGGACCTGGCGCACTTCGTCGTCTACTCGTCCGCCGCCGGCACCCTCGGCAACCCCGGACAGGCCAACTACGCCGCCGCCAACACCTACTTGGACGCCCTCGCCCACCACCGCACCCGCCAGGGACTCCCCACCACCAGCCTCGCCTGGGGCTACTGGAAGCAAGCAACCGGCCTCACCGCCCACCTGGACGACAACGAGGTCCGCAACGTCACCCACGGCACGACCCCGCTTGAAGCGGACCACGCCTTCCGCCTGTTCGACACGGCCCTCGCCGGCCCCGAGGCGTACCAGCTCTGCCTCCCCCTCAACCCCGCCGCGCTGCGCACGGCACCCCGTCTCCCCGCCCTGCTGCGCGACGTCGTCCCCCGGCCGGCCCGGCGCGTCGCCGCCACCTCGGCCGCGGCCGACGGCAACGCGCTCGCGGAGCAGCTCGCCGCGCTCCCCGAGGCCGAGCAGGAGCGCCGCCTGCTGGACCTCGTGTGCAGCAATGTCGCCGCGGTCCTCGGTCACGGCACCGCCGACGCCATCGACGCACAGCGCCCGTTCAAGGAGCTGGGCTTCGACTCGCTGACCGCCGTCGAACTCCGCAACCGCCTCACGAACGCGACCTCGCTGCGCCTCCCCGCGACCCTGATCTTCGACCACCCCACCCCCCACGCGCTGACCCGCCACCTCCTCGGCCAGTTCCTCGACACCGGGTCCCTCACCTCGCGGGCCCCGAGCCGCGTCGGCACCACCGCCACGACCGACGACCCGATCGCGATCGTCTCGATGGCCTGCCGCTACCCCGGGGGCGTACGCGACTCGCGGGCGCTCTGGGACCTCGTCAGCACCGGTCGCGACGCCATCGGCGACCTCCCGGCCAACCGCGGCTGGGACCTGGAGAACCTGTACGACCCGGACCCCGACGCGACGGGCAAGGTCTACACCCGCCACGGGGCGTTCCTGCACGACGCCGACCTGTTCGACGCGGACTTCTTCCACATGAACCCGCGGGAGGCCCTGGCCACGGACCCCCAGCAGCGGCTGCTGCTGGAGACGGCCTGGGAGGCGTTCGAGCAGGCGGGCATCGACCCCGCCGTCCTCCGCGGCAGCAGCACGGGTGTGTTCGCGGGCGTGATCTCCCAGGACTACCTGCTCCGGCTGCACCAGAACCCGGAGGGGCTGGAGGGCTACATCGCCACGGGCAGCTCCGGCAGCGTGGCGTCCGGCAGGATCGCGTACACCTTCGGGCTGGAAGGCCCGGCCATGACGGTGGACACGGCGTGCTCGTCGTCCCTCGTCGCCCTGCACCTGGCCATGCATGCGCTGCGCAACGGCGAGTGCGACCTGGCCCTGGCCGGCGGCGCGACCGTCATGGCCACCCCCGGCACCTTCCAGGTCTTCTCGCGGCAGCGCGGTCTCGCCGCCGACGGCCGCTGCAAGCCCTTCGCCGACGCCGCCGACGGCACCGGCTGGGGCGAAGGCGCTGGCCTCATCCTGCTCGAACGCCTCTCGGACGCCGAGCGCAACGGGCACACGGTGCTGGCCGTTCTGCGGGGTTCCGCGATCAACCAGGACGGCGCGTCGAACGGGCTCACCGCGCCCAACGGCCCTTCGCAGCAGCGCGTCATCGAGCAGGCGTTGGCCAATTCGGGGCTGGCCGCGGAACAGATCGACGTGGTGGAAGCGCACGGTACGGGTACGACGCTGGGCGACCCGATCGAGGCGCAGGCACTGCTCGCGACGTACGGCCAGGCGCACACCGAAGAGCGCCCGCTGTGGCTGGGCTCGATCAAGTCCAACATCGGGCACACGCAGGCCGCGGCCGGTGTCGCCGGCGTGATCAAGATGGTCGAGGCGCTGCGCCACGGCCTGCTTCCGCAGACGCTGAACGTGGATGAACCCTCGACTCACGTGGAGTGGGACACCGGCCACGTCGCCTTGCTGACGGAGACGCGGGCCTGGCCGGAGACGGGTCAGCCGCGGCGGGCGGCGGTGTCGTCGTTCGGGATGAGCGGCACGAACGCCCACCTGATCCTTGAGGCCGCTCCGGTCGCGGCACCGGGTGCGGAGTCTGACGAGGCCGTGCCGGGTTCCGGCGGTGCGGTGCCGGTGGTGGTGTCGGCTCGTTCGGCAGCAGTGCTGGCGCGGTCGGCCGAGCGGCTCGCCGCGTACGTGGACGAGCACCCGGATGTCGAGGTCGGTGCGCTGGCAGGCCGGTTGTGGTCCGGGCGGGCGAAGATGGACCACCGCGCCGGCATCATCACCACCGACCGGAACGAGCTGCGCGAAGCGCTGACCGCACTCGCCACGGGTGCGGCGCACCCGGCGCTGGTCACAGGCCCCGGGTCGGTGGCGGCGGGGAAGACCGCGTTCGTCTTCCCCGGCCAGGGCTCCCAGTGGACCCGCATGGGCCACCAGCTCGCCACCGAACAACCCGTCTTCGCCGCCCACCTGGCCGCCTGCCGGGACGAACTTTCCCGCTGGTGCGACTGGGATTTGCTCGATGTGCTGGCCAGCGAGGACGAGCACGCCCTCGACCCGGTCGATGTCGTCCAGCCCGCGCTGTTCGCGGTCATGACCGGCATCGCGCAACTCCTGCGCCACCACGGCGTGGAACCCGACGCCGTGATCGGGCATTCGCAGGGGGAGATCGCCGCCGCCTACGTCGCCGGCGCGCTGACCCTGCCTGACGCGATCGCCGTGGTGGCCCTGCGGGCCCAGGCCATCACCCGCCTTGCGGGCACCGGCACCATGGCCTCTGTTCCGCTGCCCCAGGATGAGTTGGGCGAGCTGCCCGAGGGCGTGCATGTGGCCGCGGTCAACGGCCCCCACACCACCATCCTCGCCGGCGAAACCGAACCCCTGACCGACCTGGTCAACACCTACCAGGAGCGGGACGTTCGGGCACGTCTGATCCCGGTGGACTACGCCTCACACACCCCGCACGTCGAAGACCTGCGCGACGCGATCATCGGCGACCTCAGCGAACGCGCCGGCATCCAGCCGCTCGCACCTTCCGTCCCCTTCTACTCCACCCACACCGCCGCTCTGCTCATGCCGGACCAACTGCTGGACGCGGAGTACTGGTTCAACAACCTCCGTCACCCGGTCCGCTTCCACACCACGCTGGAACAGCTCCTCGACGACGGCCACCACACCCTCATCGAAACCAGCCCTCACCCGGTCATGACGGCGGCCCTGGCGGACACCTTCGAACAGCGGGCCACCGCGGCCCACCACCACGCCACCCTCCTCCGCAACAACGGCACCAAAACCCGCTTCCTCACCGCACTCACCACCCTCCACACCCACCACCACCCCATCGACCTCACCCCCCACCTCCCCGCCACCGACCGATCCAGCGACCACCTGCACGAACTGCCCACCTACCCCTTCCAGCACCAGCCCTACTGGCTGGACGCCCCATCCCAGCTCACCAGCGCGACCGACCTCGGCCAGATCAGCAGCGCCCACGCGCTCCTCAGCGCGGCCGTCCAGCTCGCTGACGGCAACGAGGACTCGGGCACCGGTGCGCAAGGCTCGTACGCCACCACCGTGTTCACCGGCCGGGTCAGCCTGAACACCCACCCCTGGCTCGCGGACCACGCCGTCGCCGGGACCGTGCTCCTCCCCGGCACCGCCCTAGTCGACCTCGCCCTGCACACCGGCGACCACACGGGCGCCACCCACCTCGAAGAGCTGACTCTCCAGGCGCCCTTGATCCTGGACGAAGCCACCACCCGCGACCTGCAGGTCACCACGAGCCCCGAGGCAGGAGCCACGGACGGCGGCACCGGCCGGTGGCAGGTCACCATCCACTCCCGGACGCACACCGACGACGCCGAACCCGAGCCCTGGACCTGCCACGCCACCGGCATCCTCACCACCGAACCGGCGGACGCGGCCCAGCCGCTCACCCAGTGGCCGCCCGCCGACGCACAGCAGCTCGACATCGCGGACCTCTACGTCCGGATGGCGGCGGCCGGCTACGAGTACGGGCCCGTCTTCCAGGGCGTCACCGCCGCCTGGTCACACCCCGACGGCTCCGTCCACGCCGAGGTCAGCCTCGCCGAAGACGCCGATACCGCCGGCCACACCCTCCACCCCGCCCTGCTCGACGCCACCCTTCACCCGCTCGTCACCCGCGGCCTCGACGCGGCCGGTGACGACACGCGGGAGCTGCGGCTGCCGTTCGCGTGGAGCGGCGTGTCCGTCCACGCCACCGGCGCCACCCGGCTCCGCGCCACCCTTGTGCCCACCGGCGAGCACGGCCACGACCTCACCCTCCACGCCTGGGACCCCACCGGCGCCCCCGTCGCCACCATCGCCGCCCTCAACACCCGGCCCGTCGACGCCACCGCGCTGACCAGTAGCTCCCACACAGGTGCCGCGACTCGCAACAGCCTGTTCCACCTCGCGTGGAACACCACTCCGGCCGAGCAGGCGGAGCAGGTGGATCTCGACCAGATAGACGTGTACACCGCCGTCCCCGCCGCCGAGGACACCCCCGCCGCGGCCCACGCCGCGACCGAAGCCCTGCTCACCCACGTACAGAACTGGCTGGCCGACAACGACGAGACCGACCGACGCCTCGTCGTCCTCACCCACCGCGCCGTCGCCATCGATCCGAGCGAGGACATCCACCTCGCCCAAGCGCCGCTGTGGGGCCTGGTCCGCACCGCCCAGAACGAACAGCCCGACCGCATCCACCTCATCGACACCGACACCGCCGTGGACGCCGCGGCGCAGGTCACCGACGACGTACCCCACCTCGCCGACGCCCTCGCCACCGGCGAGCCGCAACTCGCCCTCCGCAACGACAAGATCCTCATCCCGCGCCTGACGCGGTCCACCGCCACTGACGCGGAACCCCGTCCCCTCGACCCCGAGGGCACCGTCCTGATCACCGGCGGGACCGGCGGCCTGGCAAGCCTGACGGCCCGCCACCTGATCACCGAGCACGGCGTACGCCACCTCGTTCTTGCCTCCCGCAGCGGGCCCGACCACCCCAACGCCGGCGCCCTCCGCGACGAACTCACCGAACTCGGCGCCCACGTCACCCTCACCGCCTGCGACGTCACCGACGCCGACGCCGTATACGCCCTCATCGCGGCCATCGACAAGCAGCACCCGCTGACCGCCGTGATCCACACCGCGGGGACCCTCAACGACGCCACCCTCACCCAGCTCACCCCGGAGACCCTGCACCCGGTCCTGGCGCCGAAGGTCGACGCCGCGTACCACTTGCACGAGGCGACCCGGCACCTGGACCTGGCGCACTTCGTCCTCTACTCCTCCGCCGCCGGAACCCTCGGCAACCCCGGACAGGCCAACTACGCCGCCGCCAACACGTACGCGGACGCCCTCGCCCACCACCGCACCCGGCAGGGACTCCCCACCACCAGCCTCGCCTGGGGTTACTGGGCACAGACCACCGGCCTGACCAGCCATCTCAGCACCAGCGAGGTCCGCAACGTCACCCACGGCACCACCCCCCTCAGCACCGAGCACGCCCTCCACCTCCTCGACACCGCCCTCACCACCCGTCAGCCCCACCACCTCTGCATCCCGGTCACGCCGTCCGCCCTCCGTAGCCCGGACCGGCTCCCCGCCCTCTTCCGCGGCCTTGCCTCCGGGCCGACCCGCCGACGCGCCGCCTCCTCGGCCGCGACCGACGGCAACGCGTTCGCGGAACGGCTCGCGGCGCTGTCGGAGCCGGAGCAACGGCACAAGACCGTCCTCGACGTCGTACGCAACAACATCGCCGCCGTCCTCGGCCACGGCACCGCAGAAACCATCGACCCCCACCGCCCCTTCAAAGAACTCGGCTTCGACTCCCTCACCGCCGTCCAACTCCGCAACCAACTCACCACCACCACCGCACTACGCCTCCCCGCAACCCTGATCTTCGACCACCCCACACCCGACGCGCTCACCCGCCACCTCCTCGGCCGGCTCCTCGACACGGCACCCGGCGGCACCCGCACCCTCACCGCCCGCACCGTCACCGACGACGACCCCATCGCGATCGTCTCGACGGCCTGCCGCTACCCCGGCGAGGTCCGCTCCGCGGAGGACCTGTGGCGGCTGGTCGCCGAGGGCACGGACGCGGTTTCGGAGTTCCCGGTCAATCGCGGCTGGGATCTCGACAACCTCTACGACCCGAATCCCGACGCGACGGGCAAGACGTACACGCGCCACGGCGCCTTCCTGCACGACGCGGAGAAGTTCGACGCCGACTTCTTCCACATGAACCCCCGCGAGGCCCTGGCCACCGACCCCCAGCAGCGCCTGCTGCTGGAAACCGCCTGGGAAGCCTTCGAGCAGGCCGGCATCGACCCGACCAGCCTGCGGGACAGCAACACCGGCGTCTTCACCGGCGTCATCTACGCCGACTACGGCCCGCGCCTGATGCACCGGACCCCGGAGGGCTTCGAGGGCTACCTCGGCAACGGCAGTGCCGCGAGCGTGGCGTCCGGCCGCGTGGCGTACACCTTCGGCCTCGAAGGCCCGGCCATGACCGTCGACACCGCCTGCTCGTCCTCCCTCGTGGGCATGCACCTCGCCGCGCAGGCGCTGCGCAACGGCGAGTGCGACCTCGCCCTGGCCGGCGGCGTCACCGTGATGTCCACGCCCTCCGCGTTCTTGGAGTTCTCCCGACAGCGCGGCCTCGCCGCCGACGGCCGGTGCAAGCCCTTCGCCGACGCCGCCGACGGTACGGGCTGGGGCGAGGGCGCCGGTCTCGTACTCCTGGAACGCCTCTCCGACGCGCAGCGCAACGGACACCAAGTACTCGCCCTCCTGCGCGGATCGGCCATCAACCAGGACGGTGCCTCCAACGGCCTCACCGCGCCGAACGGCCCGTCGCAGCAGCGGGTCATCGAGCAGGCCCTGGTCAACGCCGGGCTGAGCGCGGGACAGGTGGACGCGGTGGAGGCGCACGGTACGGGTACGACCCTGGGCGATCCGATCGAGGCGCAGGCGCTGCTCGCGACGTACGGCCAGGCGCACACCGAAGAGCGTCCGCTGTGGCTGGGCTCGATCAAGTCCAACATCGGGCACACGCAGGCCGCGGCCGGTGTCGCCGGTGTGATCAAGATGATCGAGGCTCTCCGCCACGGCCACCTTCCCCGGACCCTCCACGTGAACGAGCCCTCCAGCCACGTTGACTGGGACACGGGCCACGTATCACTGCTCACCGAGGCGCGGCCGTGGCCGGAGACGGGTGAGCCGCGGCGTGCGGGGGTCTCGTCGTTCGGGATCAGCGGCACCAACGCGCACGTGATTCTGGAAGCCGCCCCGGAGCAGCCTGCCGACGCCGACGTGACGACCGAGCCGGCACCGGTGCCGGTGGTGATCTCCGCCCGTTCGGCTGCCGCCCTCGGGGAGGTCGCGAGCCGGCTCGCGGCGTACGTGGACGAGCACCCCGAGGTCGAGGTCGGCGCGCTGGCCGGGCGGTTGTGGTCCGGGCGAGCGAAGCTCGAACACCGCGCCGGCATCGTCACCGCCGACCGCACCGAACTCCAGCAAGCGCTGACCGCGCTGGCCTCCGGTGCCGCCCACTCCGCACTGGTCACCGGTCCGGGTCCGGCCGAGGGCGGTGGGCTGGCGGTGATGTTCTCCGGGCAGGGCAGCCAGCGCCCCGGCATGGGCCGCGAGTTGTACGAGACCTTCCCGGTCTACGCCGAAGCCCTGGACGAGGTCTGCACCGCACTCGACCACCACCTGGCCACCGACATCCCGCTACGCGAAGTGATGTTCGCCGAGCCCGGCACCGACCACGCTGCTCTCCTGGAGACCACCCTCTACACCCAGCCCGCCCTGTTCGCCCACCACGTGGCCGGCTACCGCCTCCTGCAGACCGCGGGCATCCAGCCCACCGCCCTCATCGGCCACTCCATCGGCGAACTCTCCGCCGCCCACCTCACCGGCACCCTCCCCCTCACCCTCGCCGCGGACATGGTCGCCACCCGCGCCAAGCTGCTCCACACCCTCCCCGAGGGCACCGGCATGCTCGCCGTACAGTCCGCACCCGAACCGCTGAGCCAGTACCTGGACCGCCACGCGCGGGTGCAGATCGCCGCGTACAACTCCGAGGTCTCCACCGCACTCGCCGGGCCCCTCGACGCCCTCGAAGAGCTGGGCCGGGAACTGACCGAAGCGGGTATCCGCACCAAGGCACTCAAGGTCGCCCACGCCTTCCACACCGCCCACACCGAACCCATCCTCGCCGCCTTCACCGACCACCTGACGGACCTCTTCGCCCGCCACACCCTCGGCGACGCCGACATCCCCGTCATCTCCAACACCACCGGCCAACCCGCCACCACCGACCAGCACCACGAGCCCGCCTACTGGGCCCAGCACATCCGCCAGCCCGTCCACTTCCACCACGGCATCACCCACCTCACCCAAAACGAGAACATCACCCTCTTCACCGAACTCGCACCCCGCCCCACCCTCACCCCCCACCTGCCGTCCAGCACGAAGCCAACCCCCCACTTGCCCACCGAGACCCTGACCCACCTCGCCACCCTGGTCAGCCTCCACAGCCACCACCACCCCACCAACCTCACCCCCCACCTCCCCGAGACCCCCGGCAACCTCCCGACACTGCCCACCTACCCGTTCCAGAGCCGGCCCTACTGGCTCGACCTCCCCGCTCAGGTCAGCAGCGCCACCGACCTCGGCCAGGCGTCCGCCACGCACCCGCTGCTGCACGCCGCGGTACAACTCGCCGACGGCACCGACGAGAACGGCTCGACCACGGTGTTCACGGGCCGGGTCAGCCGGAACTCCCACCCCTGGCTTGCCGACCACGCGGTCGCGGGTACGGTCCTGCTGCCCGGCACCGCCCTCGTGGACCTCGCCCTGCACACCGGCGACCACACCGGCGCCACCCACCTCGAAGAACTCACCCTCCAAGCGCCCTTGATCCTGGACGAAGCCACCACCCGCGACCTCCAGGTCACCACAAGTCCCGAGGTTGGGACCACGGACGGCGGCACCGGCCGGTGGCAGGTCACCATCCACTCCCGGACGCACACCGACGACTCCGAACCCGAGCCCTGGACCTGCCACGCCACCGGCATCCTCACCACCGAACCGGCAGATCCGGCCGCACCGCTGACCCAGTGGCCGCCCGCCGGGGCTGAGCCCGTCGACGTCACCGACCTCTACCCCCGCCTCCTCGCAGCCGGCTACGACTACGGACCCGCCTTCCAAGGCGTCACCGCCGCCTGGCGCGGAACAAACGGCACCCTCCACGCAGAGATCACCCTGCCCGAGGACGCAGACACCACCGGCCACACCCTCCACCCCGCACTCCTCGACGCCGCCCTCCACCCCCTCGCCACCCGGACGCTCTCCGGCGGCGGCGCGAGCGGCAAGACGGAGGAGCTGCGGCTGCCGTTCGCGTGGACCGGCGTGTCCGTCCACGCCACCGGCGCCACCGAGCTACGCGCCACCCTCGCCGTCACCGGCGAGCACGGCCACGACCTGGCCCTCCACACCTGGGACCCGACCGGTGCTCCGGTGGCCACGATCACCGCCCTCACCACCCGGCCCGTCGACGCCACCGTGCTCACCGGCGCCGCCCATGCGGGCGCCGCGACGCGCAACAGCCTGTTCCACCTCGCCTGGCGCTCCGCCGCCCCCACGCGGGATCACGATCAGACGGACCTCGACCAGATCGACGTGTACGTGGCGGCCCCGGCCGAGGACGACTCCCCCGCCGCGGCCCACGCGACGACGGAAGCCCTGCTCACCCACCTCCAGAGCTGGCTGGCCGACAACGAGCAGAGCGACCGACGCCTCGTCGTCCTCACGCACCGCGCCGTCGCCACCGACGCGACCGGGGGCATCCACCTCGCCCACGCGCCGCTGTGGGGCTTGGTCCGCACCGCCCAGAACGAGAACCCCGACCGCATCCACCTCATCGACAGCGACACCGACACAGCGGACATCAAGCCCGACCCGGCGGACGTCCCGCACCTCGCCGAAGCTCTCGCCACCGGCGAACCCCAACTCGCCCTCCGCGACGATCAGCTACTCGCCCCGCGCCTGACCCGCTCCACCGACGACGCCGCGACAGAACCCCGTCCTCTCGACGCCGAGGGCACCGTCCTGATCACCGGCGGCACCGGCGGCCTGGCAAGCCTGACCGCCCGCCACCTGATCACGGAGCACGGCGTACGCCACCTGCTGCTGGCCTCCCGCAGCGGCCCCGACCACGCCAACGCCACCGCGCTACGGGATGAACTCACCGGACTCGGCGCCCAGGTCACCATCGCGGCCTGCGACGTCACCGACGCCGACGCCGTACGAGCGCTCATCGACTCCGTGGCCGTGGACCACCCGCTCACCGCCGTGATCCACACCGCAGGGACCCTGAACGACACCGTCCTGTCCAAGCTCACCCCGGAGACCCTGCACCCGGTCCTGGCACCGAAGGTCGACGCCGCCCACCACCTCCACCAGGCGACCCGGCACCTCGACCTCGCCCACTTCGTGCTCTTCTCCTCCGCGGCCGGCACCCTCGGCAACCCCGGACAGGCCAACTACGCCGCCGCCAACACCTACCTCGACGCCCTCGCCCACCACCGCACCCGGCAGGGACTCCCCACCACCAGCCTCGCCTGGGGCTACTGGGAGCAGACCACCGGCCTCACCGGCCACCTCACCACCACCGACATCCGCACCCTCACCCACGGCACCACCCCCCTCAGCACCGAGCACGCCCTCCGCCTCCTCGACACCGCCCTCACCACCCCCCAACCCCACCACCTCTGCGTCCCGCTCAACCCGAGCACCCTGCGCACCACACCCCACCTCCCCCCACTCCTCCGCGACCTCGCACCGGCCCCCCGCCGCACCGCCGCGCGGGCGCACGGGGCGCAGCCGTCGGGGGCCGACCTGGCCGCCCGGCTGCGGGCGCTGCCGTCGGAGGGGCGGCAGAAGCTGCTGCTCGACGTCGTGTGCAGCGCCGTCGCCGCGGTCCTGGGGCACGGCGGCGCGGACGCGATCGATCCGTACCGCCCGTTCAACGAGCTGGGCTTCGACTCCCTCACCGCCGTCCAGCTCCGCAACCGCCTCAGCGACGCCACCGCGCTCCGCCTGACCTCCACACTGATCTTCGACTACCCCACGCCGAACGATCTGGCCCGGTACGTCGGCGAGAGCATCGGTGTCGACGAGGCGAGCGCCGAGACCTCCTTCCTGGCGGAGATCGACAAGCTCGAACTGACGCTGATCGAGCGTTCCGCGGAGGACGCCGGGCGGGTGAAGGTGACACGCCGGCTCCAGGCCCTCCTCACCCGCCTCAACGAGACCGCACGCACGGCGCCGGACGACGAGGACATCGAGACGAAGCTCCGGTCCGCGTCCAACGACGAACTCTTCGACCTGCTCGACAGCGATCTCGACCTTTCCTGACCCCGGCGGCGCCCGCGCCGCCCCAGCAATTCCGTACAGAGGAGCGACGACCAATGTCGGACGAAGCCAGGCTTCGGGAGTACCTGACCCGCGCCATCGCCGAGCTGCACCAGACGCGGCAGCGCCTGCAGGACGCCGAGACGGCACGGCAGGAGCCGATTGCGATCGTTTCGATGGCCTGCCGGTACCCGGGCGGGGTGCGCTCGCCCGAGGACCTGTGGCGGCTGGTCGCTGAGGGCACGGACGCGATCTCCGGGTTCCCCGGGAACCGCGGCTGGGACGTCGAGGGCCTCTACGACCCGGACCCCGACCGGACCGGGAAGAGCTACGCCCACGAGGGCGGCTTCCTGCACTCGGCGGACGAGTTCGACCCCGAGTTCTTCGGCATGAGCCCCCGGGAAGCCACGGCCACGGACCCGCAGCAGCGGCTGTTGCTGGAGGCGGCCTGGGAGGCGTTCGAGCGCGCGGGCATCGACTCCCACTCCCTCAAGGGCAGCAAGACGGGCGTCTTCGCCGGGGTCATGTACGACGACTACACCGGCCGGCTCATGCACCGGATCCCGGAGGGCTACGAGGGCTTCCTGGGCAATGGTGGTGCGGCGAGTGTGGCGTCGGGGCGGGTGGCGTACACCTTCGGCCTCGAAGGTCCGGCGGTGACGGTCGACACCGCGTGCTCGTCGTCTCTGGTGAGCATGCACCTGGCGGCGCAGGCGTTGCGCAACGACGAGTGCGACCTCGCTCTTGCCGGTGGTGTGACGGTGATGGCGACGCCGGGTGTGTTCGTGGAGTTCTCGCGGCAGCGGGGGCTGGCGCCGGACGGACGGTGCAAGCCGTTCGCCGAGGCGGCGGATGGGACGGGATGGGGTGAAGGCGTCGGGTTCGTGCTGCTGGAGCGGCTGTCGGACGCCGAGCGCAACGGGCACGAGATCCTTGCGGTGCTGCGCGGGTCGGCGGTCAACCAGGACGGTGCGTCCAACGGGCTGACGGCGCCGAACGGGCCGTCGCAGCAGCGGGTGATCGAGCAGGCTCTGGCCAGTGCGCGGTTGAGTGCGGGTCAGGTCGATGCGGTCGAGGCGCACGGTACGGGTACCACGCTGGGTGATCCGATCGAGGCGCAGGCGCTGCTGGCGACGTACGGCCAGGCGCACACCGAAGAGCGCCCGCTGTGGCTGGGGGCGGTGAAGTCGAACATCGGCCACACCCAGGCCGCGGCCGGGGTGGCCGGTGTGATCAAGATGGTGGAGGCGATGCGCCACGGCGTCCTGCCGGCCACCCTGCACGTGGACGAGCCCAGCAGTCACGTCGACTGGGACGCAGGCGCCGTATCGCTGCTCACGGAAGCACAGCCCTGGCCGGAGACCGGTGAGCCGCGACGCTCTGCCGTCTCCTCCTTCGGGATCAGCGGCACCAACGCGCACGTGATCCTGGAAGCCGCCCCGGAGCAGCCTGCCGACGCCGACGTGACGACCAGGTCGGCACCGGTGCCGGTGGTGATCTCCGCCCGTTCGGCGGCCGCCCTCGGGCAGGTCGCGGGCCGGCTCGCGGCGTACGTGGAGCAGCACCCCGAGGTCGAGGTCGGCGCGCTGGCCGGGCCGTTGTGGTCCGGGCGAGCGAAGCTCGAACACCGCGCGGGCATCGTCACCGCCGACCGCAGCGAGTTGCGGGACGCGCTGACCGCGCTGGCTTCCGGTGCCGCGCACTCCGCACTGGTCACCGGTCCGGGTCCGGCCGAGGGCGGTGGGCTGGCGGTGATGTTCTCCGGGCAGGGCAGCCAGCGCCCCGGCATGGGCCGCGAGTTGTACGAGACCTTCCCGGTCTACGCCGAAGCCCTGGACGAGGTCTGCACCGCACTCGACCACCACCTCGACACCGACATCCCGCTACGCGAAGTGACGTTCGCGGCGAAGGACAGCGAGCACGCGGCCCTGCTGGAGACCACCCTCTACACCCAGCCCGCGCTCTTCGCCCACCACGTCGCCGGCTACCGCCTCCTGCAGACCGCAGGCATCCAGCCCACCGCCCTCATCGGCCACTCCATCGGCGAACTCTCCGCCGCCCACCTCACCGGCACCCTCCCCCTCACCCTCGCCGCGGACATGGTCGCCACCCGCGCCAAGCTGCTCCACACCCTCCCCGAGGGCACCGGCATGCTCGCGGTCAACACCGACGCCGACGCCCTCACCCCGTACCTCCAACGCCACGGTGACGTGGCCATCGCGGCGCACAACTCCGCGACCTCCCTCGCCGTCGCCGGGCCTCTCGACGCCCTCGAAGCACTCGCCGGGGAGTTGACCGAGGCGGGTATCCGCACCAAGGCGCTCAAGGTCGCGCACGCCTTCCACACCGCCCACACCGAACCCGTCCTCGACGCCTTCACCGACCACCTGACGGACCTCTTCGCCCGCCACACCCTCGGCGAGGCGGAGGTACCCGTCATCTCCAACGTCACGGGTCTGCCCGCGACGGACCGCCAGCACCACGACCCCGCCTACTGGGCCCAGCACATCCGCCAGCCCGTCCACTTCCACCACGGCATCACCCACCTCACCCAAAACGAGAACATCACCCTCTTCACCGAACTCGCACCCCACCCCACCCTCACCCCACACCTCCCTTCCAGCGTCCGCAGCACCCCCCACCTGCCCACCGAAACCCTCACCCACCTCGCCACCCTGGCCAGCCTCCACAGCCACCACCACCCCACCAACCTCACCCCCCACCTCCCCGAGACCCCCGGCAACCTCCCGACACTGCCCACCTACCCGTTCCAGCACCGCCCCTACTGGCTCGACGCCCCCGCCGCGCTCACCAGCGCGACCGATCTCGGCCAGCTCGGCACCGCCCACGCCCTCCTCAGCGCCGCCGTCCAGCTCGCGGACACGACGGGGGCCGGCATCGGCTCCGCCGGCACGACGGTCTTCACCGGCCGCCTCAGCATGTCCACGCACCCGTGGCTGGCGGATCACGCTGTCGCCGGTACGGTCCTGCTGCCCGGCACCGCGCTGGTGGACCTCGCCCTGCACACCGGCGACCACACCGGCGCCACCCACCTGCAAGAACTGACCCTCCACGCGCCTCTCACCCTGGACGAGGCCGGTGCCCATGACGTCCAGGTCACCACCGCCCCCCAGCTCGGGGCAGACGGTGAAGCCGTCGGCCGCTGGCAGGTGACGATCCACTCGCGCCGCCACACCGCCGACGACGCCGAACCGGAGCCCTGGACCTGCCACGCCACGGGCATCCTCACCACCGAACCGGCGGCAGCGGCCCAGCCGCTCACCCAGTGGCCGCCGCCCGACGCGGAGCCCGTCGACGTCACCGATCTCTACCCCCGCCTCCTCGCAGCCGGCTACGACTACGGACCCGCCTTCCAAGGCGTCACCGCCGCCTGGCGCAGCACAAACGGCACCCTCCACGCAGAGATCACCCTGCCCGAGGACGCCGACACCACCGGCCACACCCTCCACCCCGCCCTCCTCGACGCCGCCCTCCACCCCCTCGCGGCCGAGAACCTCGGCAGGGAAGACGCGGACGGCCGGCTCCGGCTGCCCTTCGCCTGGACCGGCGTCACCGTCCACGCCACCGGCGCCACCCATCTGCGCGCCACCCTCGTCCCGACCGGCGAGCACGGCCACGACCTGACCCTGCACACGTGGGACCCCTCCGGCGCGCCCGTCGCCACCGTCGCCGCGCTCAACTCCCGCCCGGTCGACGCCTCTGCGCTCACCGGCGCCGCCCATGCGGGCGCCGCGACGCGCAACAGCCTGTTCCACCTCGCGTGGAATCCGGCCGCCACCGAGCAGGCCGAGCGGGTGGATCCGGAGCAGGTGGACCTCTATGTCGCGGTGCCCGCCGGGGACAACGGCCCCGCCGCCGCGCACGCCGCGGCGGAGGCGCTGCTGACCCACGTGCAGAGCTGGCTGGCCGACAACGACCAGACCGACCGCCGCCTCGTCGTGCTCACCCACCGCGCCGTCGCCACCGCCCCGGCCGACGACGTCCACCTCCCGCACGCGCCGCTCTGGGGTCTGGTCCGTACGGCGCAGAACGAGAACCCGGACCGCATCCGCCTCGTCGACACCGACACCACCGTCGACACCCTCACCGGCGGCGACCCCGCGTCCGTCCCCCACCTGGTCGAGGCCCTGGCCACCGGTGAGCCGCAGCTCGCCGTCCGCCACGACCAGGTCCTCGTCCCGCGGCTGGCCCGTTCCGCCGACGGCGCCGCCGACGCGCTGACGATTCCCGACGGGCGGTCCTGGCGGTTGGACAAGACCGCCTCCGGCACGTTCGACAACCTCGCCTTCCTGCCCAACCCGAACCTCCCCGAGGAGCTGGCTCCGCACCAGGTGCGCGTCGCGGTGCGGGCCATCGGGCTCAACTTCCGCGACGCCCTGATCACCCTGGGCATGTACCCGGGCGAGGCGCTGCTCGCCAGCGAGGGCGCCGGCGTCGTGACCGAGATCGGCGCCGACGTCGCCAACGTCGCGGTCGGCGACCGCGTCATGGGCATGTTCCCGAACGGCGTCGGCGCGCAGACGGTCACCGACCACCGCATGGTCACCGCCATCCCCGACCGGTGGTCCTTCACCGACGCGGCCGGAATCCCGGTGGCGTACCTCACCGCGTACTACGGGCTCAAGGACCTCGGCGGCCTGGCGGCCGGCGAGTCGCTGCTGCTGCACGCCGCCACCGGGGGCGTCGGCTCCGCCGCGCTCCAACTCGCCCGCCACTGGGGCGCCGACGTCTACGCGACGGCCAGCCCGGGCAAGCACCACCTGCTCTACGCCCAGGGCCTGGACGCGCACCACATCGCCTCCAGCCGCGACCTCGACTTCGAGGAACACTTCCGCACGCACACCCCCCACCGGGGTGTCGACGTCGTCCTCAACGCCCTTGCCCACGAATACACCGACGCGTCGCTGCGCCTGCTGCGACCCGGCGGCCGGTTCCTGGAGATGGGCAAGACCGACATCCGCGACCCGCGGGCCGTCGAGGCCGACCACCGGGTCCGCTACCAGAACTTCGACCTCATCGAGGCCGGCCCGGACCGCATCCAGGAGATGCTGGTCCACCTGGCCGAGCTGTTCGCCGCGGGCCATCTCACACCGCCGCGGACCACCTGCTTCGACGTGCGCCACGCGCCGAACGCGCTACGGCACCTCAGCCAGGCCCGGCACACGGGCAAGCTGATCCTCACGCTCCCCCGGCCGCTCGACCCGGACGGCACCGTGCTCCTCACCGGCGGCACGGGTGGCCTGGCGAGCCTGACGGCCCGTCACCTCATCACCGAGCACGGCGTACGCCACCTGCTGCTGGCCTCCCGCAGCGGCCCCGACCACCCCAAGGCCGACGCTCTCCGCCACGAGCTCACTGCACTCGGCGCCCAGGTCACCATCGCGGCCTGCGACGTCACCGAGGCCCACGCCGTACGCGCCCTCGTCGACTCCGTGGACGAGCAGCACCCCCTCACGGCCGTGATCCACACCCCGGGCGTGCTCAACGACACGATCCTGACCCAGCTCACCCCGGAGACCCTGCACCCGGTCCTGGCACCGAAAGTCGACGCCGCGTACCACCTGCACGAGGCGACCCGGCACCTCGACCTCGCCCACTTCGTGCTCTTCTCCTCGGCGGCCGGCACCCTCGGCAACCCCGGACAGGCCAACTACGCCGCCGCCAACACCTATTTGGACGCCCTCGCCCACCACCGCACCCGGCAGGGACTCCCCACCACCAGCCTCGCCTGGGGCTACTGGAAGCACACCACCGACCTCACCAGCCACCTCGGCGACAGCGAGGTGGCCCGCAGCGACGCGGCGCTCAGCACCGAGCTCGGCCTCCAGCTCCTCGACGCCGCCCTCGCCACCCCGTCCCCGTACCATCTCTGCGTCCCGCTGAACCCGGCCGCACTCCGCACCGGCGACCGCGTCCCCGCCCTCCTGCGCGACCTCGCGCCCCGGGCGCGCCGCCGGGCGGCAGCCGCCGCGGCGAACGAGGTCTCGGGGCTCGCGCAGCAGCTCGCCGGGCTGTCGGCCGCCGACCAGCAGCGCCTGCTGCTCGATCTCGTGCGCACCAACGCCGCCGCCGTGCTGGGCCACAGCGACGCCGGCGCCGTGGACGCGCAGGCTCCCTTCAACGACCTGGGGTTCGACTCCCTCACCGCGGTCGAACTGCGCAACCGGCTCGACTCCGCCACCGGGCTGCGGCTGCCGGCGACCCTGATCTTCGACTACCCGACCGCCCAGGTTCTCGCCGACCACATCGGCTCCGAGCTGCTGGAGGCGGCGCCGCGCTCGGCAGCGCCCCAGCTCGTGAACGCCGACACGGCGGACGATCCCGTCGTCATCGTGTCCATGGCGTGCCGCTTCCCCGGCGAGGTCCGCTCCGCCGCCGAGCTGTGGAAGCTCGTCGCCGAGGGCCGCGAGGGGCTGTCCGGCTTCCCGACGAACCGCGGCTGGGACCTCGACAACCTCTTCGACCCCGACCCGGCGGCGACGGGCAAGAGCTACACCAGCTACGGCACGTTCCTGCACGAGGCCGACGAGTTCGACGCGGACTTCTTCCGCATGAACCCGCGCGAAGCCCTGGCCACGGACCCGCAGCAGCGGCTGCTGCTGGAGACCTCGTGGGAGGCGTTCGAGCGGGCGGGCATCGACCCGACCACGCTCAGGGGCAGCAGCACCGCCGTCTACGCCGGGGTGATCTACGGCGACTACGGCGCCCGGCTGATGCAGAACGCTCCGGAGGGCTTCGAGGGCTACCTCGGCAACGGCAGCGCCGCGAGCGTCGCCTCCGGCCGGGTGGCGTACACCTTCGGTCTCGAGGGTCCGGCGGTGACGGTGGACACAGCGTGCTCGTCGTCGCTGGTCGCGCTGCACCTCGCGGCGCAGGCGCTGCGCAACGGCGAGTGCGACCTCGCCCTCGCGGGCGGCGCCACCGTCATGTCGAGCCCGGGTGCCTTCATCGAGTTCTCGCGGCAGCGCGTGCTGTCCGTGGACGGTCGGTGCAAGGCGTTCGCCGACGCGGCGGACGGTACGGGCTGGGGCGAGGGCGTCGGGCTCGTGCTGCTGGAGCGGCTGTCGGACGCCCAGCGCAACGGCCACAAGGTGCTGGCGGTGCTGCGCGGTTCCGCTATCAACCAGGACGGCGCGTCGAACGGGCTCACCGCGCCCAACGGCCCCTCGCAACAGCGGGTCATCGAGCAGGCCCTCGCCAGCGCTGGGCTGACGCCCGGTCAGGTGGACGCCGTCGAGGCGCACGGCACGGGCACGGCGCTGGGCGACCCGATCGAGGCGCAGGCGCTGCTGGCGACGTACGGGCGCGAGCACAGCCCCGAGCGGCCGCTGTGGCTGGGCTCGATCAAGTCCAACATCGGCCACACGCAGGCCGCGGCCGGCGTCGCCGGCGTTATGAAGATGGTCGAGGCGATGCGGCACGGAGTGCTGCCGCCCACGCTGCACGTGAACGAGCCGTCTCAGCACGTCGACTGGAGCTCCGGAACTATCTCGCTCGTCACGGAGTCGACGCCGTGGCCCGAGGGCGTCGGGCCGTACCGGGCGGCGGTGTCGTCGTTCGGCATCAGTGGCACGAACGCCCACGTGGTGCTGGAGGCAGCACCGGTTGAGGCTGCGGCGGCGGAGCCTTCGGCCGAGGTGGGCTCCGACGGTGCGGTGCCGGTGGTGGTGTCGGCTCGTTCGGCAGCGGCCCTGGCGCAGACGGCCGAGCAGCTTGCCGCCTACGTGGACGAGCACCCGGATGTCGAGGTCGGTGCGCTGGCCGGCCGACTGTGGTCCGGGCGGGCGAAGATGGACCACCGCGCCGGCATCATCACCACCGACCGCGACGAGCTGCGCGAAGCACTGACCGCGCTGGCGACCGGTGCCGCCCACCCGGCGCTGGCCACGGGACCGGGTCCGGTGGCCGCGGGGAAGACCGCGTTCGTCTTCCCCGGCCAGGGCTCCCAGTGGACCCGCATGGGCCACCAGCTCGCCACCGAAGAGCCGGTGTTCGCCGCGCACCTGGCCGCCTGCCGGGACGAGTTGTCCCGCTGGTGCGACTGGGACCTGCTGGAGGTGCTGGCCAGCGAGGACGAACACGCCCTCGACCCGGTCGACGTCGTCCAGCCCGCACTGTTCGCGGTCATGACCGGCATCGCCCAACTCCTGCGCCACCACGGCGTGGAACCCGACGCCGTCATCGGGCACTCGCAGGGGGAGATCGCCGCCGCCTACGTCGCCGGTGCGCTGACCCTTCCTGACGCGATCGCCGTGGTGGCCCTGCGGGCCCAGGCCATCACCCGCCTTGCAGGCACCGGCACCATGGCCTCTGTTCCGCTGCCCCAGGATGAGTTGGGCGAGCTGCCCGAGGGCGTGCATGTGGCCGCTGTCAACGGCCCCCACACCACCATCCTCGCCGGCGAGACCGGGCCCCTGACCGACCTGGTCAACACCTACCAGGAGCGGGAGATCAGGGCGCGCCTGATCCCGGTCGACTACGCCTCACACACCCCGCACGTCGAAGACCTACGCCAGACGATCATCGGCGACCTCACCCAGCGGGCCGCGATCGAACCGGTGCCGCCGGCCATCCCCTTCTACTCCACCCACACCGGCACCCTCCTGCCCTTCGACCAGGACCTCGACGCCGAGTACTGGTTCAACAACCTCCGCCACCCCGTCCACTTCCACACCACCCTCACCCAACTCCTCGACGACGGCCACCACACCCTCATCGAAACCAGCCCCCACCCCGTCATGACCGCGGCCCTGGCCGACACCTTCGAACAACGCACCACCCCGGCCCACCACCACACCACCCTCATCCGCAACAACGACACCAAAACCCGCTTCCTCACCGCACTCACCACCCTCCACACCCACCACCACCCCATCGACCTCACCCCCCACCTCGGGAGGACCGACCGTCCCACCGACGACCACCTGCCCGAGCTGCCCACCTACCCCTTCCAGCGGGAAAGCTACTGGCTCCACGGCTCCGCCCAGCTCACCAGCGCGTCCGACCTCGGCCTCGGCACCACCACCCACCCTCTGCTGCACGCCGCCGTCCCGCTCGCGGACCAGACGGGCAGCGGTGGCGCGATGGTGTTCACCGGCCGGGTCAGCCTGAGCAGCCACCCGTGGCTCGCCGACCACGCGGTCGCCGGTACGGTCCTGCTGCCGGGCACCGCGCTGGTGGACCTCGCCCTGCACACCGGCGACCACACCGGCGCCACCCACCTCGAAGAACTCACCCTCCAGACCCCACTGGTGCTCAAGGAGACCGGCGCCCGCGACCTCCAGGTCACCGCAGGACCTCACCCCGATGCGGACGGCTGGCAGGTCGCGATCCACTCCCGCCCGCACGCGGACGACGAGGCCGAGCCCGAGCCGTGGACCTGCCACGCGACGGGAACGCTCACCGCCGAACCGGCGGACGCGGCCCAGCCGCTCACCCAGTGGCCGCCGGCCGGCGCGCAGGCGCTCGACGTGACCGAGGTCTACCCCCGGCTGGCCGCGGGCGGCTACGAGTACGGGCTCGCATTCCGCGGCGTCACGGCCGCGTGGGCCCAGCCCGACGGCACCCTCCACGCCGAGATCGCCCTGCCCGAGGACACCGACCCCGACGGGCACACGATCCACCCCGCCCTGCTCGATGCCGCCCTCCACCCGCTGGCGGCCCAAGCCGGCACCCAGGCCGGGGCGCACGCGACGAAGGAAGGGCAACTGCGGCTGCCGTTCGCGTGGACCGGCGTCTCCGTGCACGCCACCGGCGCCACCCACCTCCGCGCGACGATCACCCCCGCCGGCGACGAGGGCCACGACCTTTCGCTTCGTGCCTGGGATCCGACCGGCGCCCCCGTCGCCACCATCGGGGCCCTCAACACCAGGGCCGTCGAAGCCTCGGCGCTGACCAGCAGCGCCGACACCGGCGCCGCGACCCGCAACAGCCTCTTCCACCTCTCCTGGAGCCCCGCCCCGGCAGAGCAGGACGAGCACGCGGAGCCGGATCGGTACGACGTGTACGTCGCCGCGCCCGCGGACGAGGACACCCCGGCCGCGGCCCACGCCACGACCGAGGCCCTGCTCAGCCACGTACAGAACTGGCTGGCCGACAACGACCAGACGGACCGCCGACTGGCGGTCGTCACCCACCGGGCCATCGCCACGCACCCCGCCGACGTCGTCCACCTCGCCCACGCGCCGCTCTGGGGCCTGCTCCGCAGCGCCCAGAACGAGAACCCCGACCGCATCCACGTCGTGGACACCGACGCCACGGGCATCGACCCGCACTCCGGCGTCGCCGGCATCCCGCACCTCGCCGACGCCCTCGCCACCGCCGAGCCCCAGACCGCCGTCCGCGGCGGCCAGGTGCTGGCCGCGCGCCTCGTGCGCGCGACGGGCGCGGAGAGCGGCGTGCTGGACGTGCCGGAAGGCACGTGGAAACTGGCGAGCGACGGCGACGGAACGCTGGAGGCGCTTGCGTGCCGGCCCGCCCCCGAGTGGGACGCGCCGCTGGCCGGCGGCCAGGTCCGCGTGCAACTGCACGCGATCGGCCTCAACTTCCGCGACACACTCATCGCCCTGGGCATGTACCCCGGCGACGCCCCCCTCGGCAGCGAGGGCGCCGGAGTGGTGACGGAGGTCGCCGACGACGTCACGTCCGTCGCCGTCGGCGACCGCGTCATGGGCCTCATGCCCGAGGGTGCCGGCAGCCGCGCGATCACCGACCACCGGCTGCTCACGCCCGTGCCGGCGGAGTGGTCCGCCACCCAGGCGGCGGGGATTCCGGTGGCCTTCCTGACCGCGTACTACGCGCTCAAAGACCTGGGCCGACTGCAAGCCGGCGAGTCGCTGCTGCTGCACGCCGCCACCGGCGGGGTCGGTTCCGCCGCGCTCCAACTCGCCCGCCACTTCGGCGCAGACGTCTACGCCACCGCCAGCCCGGGCAAGCACCACCTGCTCTACGCCCAGGGCCTGGACGAGCACCACATCGCGTCCAGCCGCGACCTCGACTTCGAGGAACACTTCCGCGCACACACCCCGCACCAGGGTGTCGACGTCGTCCTCAACGCCCTCGCCCACGAATACACCGACGCCTCGCTGCGCCTGGTGCGCCCCGGCGGCCGGTTCATCGAAATGGGCAAGACGGACATCCGCGACGCCGACACCGTCCAAGCCGAACACGAGGCCCACTACCGCAACTTCGATCTCATCGAAGCCGGCCCGGACCGCATCGGCGAGATCCTCACGCACCTGGCGGAACTGTTCGCCAGCGGCCACCTGACCCCGCTGCCGACCACCTCGTTCGACGTACGGCAGGCTCGCCACGCCCTGCGCTACCTCAGCCAGGCCCGGCACACCGGGAAACTGATCCTCACCCTCCCCCGCCCGGTCGACCCCGAGGGCACCGTCCTGATCACCGGCGGCACCGGCGTCCTCGCCGGACTCACCGCACGCCATCTGATCACCGAGCACGGCGTACGCCACCTCCTGCTGGCCTCCCGCAGCGGCCCCGACCACCCCGACGCCGGCGCTCTCCGCGACGAACTCACCGCACTCGGCGCCCACATCACCCTCACCGCCTGCGACGTCACCGACGCCGACGCCGTACAGGCCCTCATCGACTCCGTAGACGCACAGCACCCGCTGACCGCCGTCATCCACACCGCGGGCGCGCTGAACGACACCGTCCTGACCCAGCTCACCCCCGAGATCCTGCACCCCGTCCTCGACCCGAAGGTCGACGCCACCTATCACCTGCACCGGGCGACCCAGAAGCTGGACCTGGCGCACTTCGTCGTCTACTCCTCGGCGGCCGGCACCCTCGGCAACCCCGGGCAGGCCAACTACGCCGCCGCCAACACGTACTTGGACGCCCTCGCCCACCACCGCACCCGCCAGGGCCTCCCCACCACCAGCCTCGCCTGGGGCTACTGGAAGCAAGCCACCGGCCTCACCGCCCACCTCACCGCCGACCAGCAGAGTCGCACCGGCACACCGCTCACGACGGAACACGGTCTGCACCTCTTCGACGTCGCGCTTCGGGAGCGTCCCGAGTCGACGCTCGTCTGCATGCCGGTCGAGCCGGCGGGCCTGCGCCGCGCGTCGAAGGTGCCGCCGCTGCTCCGCGACCTCGTGTCGGCCACCGCGCGCCGCGCGACCGCCGCGGGCGCGAGCGCGGTGCGGCGCTCGGGGCTGACCGAGGAGTTGGCCGGGCTCGGGGAGGCCGAGCAGGACCGGCTGATGCTGGACGTGATCCGGAGCAACGTCGCGGCCGTGCTCGGCCACGCGCGCCCCGAGACCATCGACCCGCAGCGCCCGTTCAAGGAGCTGGGCTTCGACTCGCTGACCGCGGTCGAGCTGCGCAACCGGCTCACCAACGCCACCGCGCTCCAGCTCCCGTCCACGCTGGTCTTCGACCACCCGACGCTCACCGAGCTGTCGGCGTTCCTGCGCGGCAAGCTGCTCGACGAGCAGCCGCGGGCTCGCGCGGTGAAGCAGGTCACGCCCGTGGTGGACGACGACCCGATCGTGATCGTGTCGATGGCCTGCCGCTACCCCGGCGGGATGCGGCGGCCCGAGGATCTGTGGAGGCTGGTCTCCGAGGGCGTCGAGGCGATCGGCGACCTGCCGGAGGACCGGGGCTGGGACCTCGACGGCCTCTACGATCCGGACCCGGACGCACCGGGCAAGATGTACACCCGCAAGGGCGCGTTCCTGTATGACGCCGGTCAGTTCGACGCGGACTTCTTCCACATGAACCCGCGCGAGGCCCTGGCCACGGACCCACAGCAGCGGCTGCTGCTGGAGACGGCCTGGGAGGCGTTCGAGCGGGCGGGCATCGACCCCACCACCCTCAAGGGCAGCAGCACCGGTGTGTTCGCGGGCGTCATCTCCCAGGACTACCTCATGCGCATGCACGACGCACCTGACCACCTGGAGGGCTACTTCGCCACCGGCGGCTCGGCGAGCATCGCTTCGGGCCGGGTGGCGTACACCTTCGGGCTCGAAGGCCCGGCCATGACGGTGGACACGGCGTGCTCGTCGTCCCTCGTCGCGCTGCACCTCGCGGCGCAGGCGCTGCGCAACGGCGAGTGCGACCTGGCCCTGGCCGGCGGCGCGACCATCATGGCCACCCCCGGCACCTTCCAGGTCTTCTCGCGGCAGCGCGGCCTGGCCGCCGACGGCCGCTGCAAGCCCTTCGCCGACGCCGCCGACGGCACCGGCTGGGGCGAAGGCGTCGGTCTGGTGCTGGTCGAGCGACTGTCGGACGCGCGGCGCAACGGACACGACGTGCTCGCCGTCGTCCGCGGCTCCGCGGTCAACCAGGACGGCGCGTCGAACGGGCTCACCGCGCCCAACGGCCCCTCGCAGCGCCGGGTCATCGAGCAGGCGCTCGCCAACGCCGGGCTGAGCGGCGAGCAGGTCCACGCCGTCGAAGCACACGGCACCGGTACGACGCTGGGCGACCCGATCGAGGCGCAGGCGCTGCTGGAAACGTACGGCCAGGCGCACACGGAGGCGAATCCGCTGTGGCTGGGCTCGATCAAGTCCAACATCGGCCACACGCAGGCCGCGGCCGGTGTCGCGGGCGTCATCAAGATGGTCGAGGCCATGCGGCACGGGGTACTGCCCCCGACCCTCAACGTCGACATGCCCACCAGCCATGTCGACTGGGACGCGGGCCACATCGAGCTGCTGACGGAGGCGCGCCCCTGGCCCGAGGACGGACCGCGGCGGGCGGCGGTGTCGTCGTTCGGCATGAGTGGTACGAACGCCCACCTCATCCTCGAAGCACCGCCGGCTGCGGTGTCCGACGAGGCCGAGGCGGGCTCGGACGGTGCGGTGCCGGTGGTGGTGTCGGCGCGTTCGGCGGCCGCGCTGGCGCAGTCGGCCGAGCGGCTCGCCGCGTACGTGGACGAGCACCCGGATGTGGAGGTCGGTGCGCTGGCCGGGCGGTTGTGGTCCGGGCGGGCGAAGATGGACCACCGCGCCGGCGTGGTCACCACCGACCGCGACGAGTTGAGGGAGGCGCTGGCCGCGCTGGCGACCGGTGCCGCCCATCCGGCGCTGGTCACGGGGCCGGGTCCGGTGGCCGCGGGGAAGACCGCGTTCGTCTTCCCCGGCCAGGGCTCGCAGTGGACCCGCATGGGCCACCAGCTCGCCACCGAAGAACCCGTCTTCGCCGCCCACCTGGCTGCCTGCCGGGACGAGTTGTCCCGCTGGTGCGACTGGGACCTGCTGGAGGTGCTGGCCAGCGAGGACGAGCACGCCCTCGACCCGGTCGATGTCGTCCAGCCCGCACTGTTCGCGGTCATGACCGGCATCGCGCAACTTCTGCGCCACCACGGCGTGGAACCCGACGCCGTGATCGGGCACTCGCAGGGGGAGATCGCCGCGGCCTACGTCGCCGGTGCGCTGACCCTTCCTGACGCGATCGCCGTGGTGGCCCTGCGGGCCCAGGCCATCACCCGCCTTGCAGGCACCGGCACCATGGCGTCCGTTCCGCTGCCCAAGGATGAGTTGGGCGAGCTGCCGGAAGGCGTGCATGTGGCCGCTGTCAACGGCCCCCACACCACCATCCTCGCCGGCGAGACCGGGCCCCTGACCGACCTGGTCAACACCTACCAGGAGCGGGACGTTCGGGCCCGTCTGATCCCCGTCGACTACGCCTCACACACCCCGCACGTCGAAGACCTACGCGACACGATCATCGGAGACCTGACCCAGCGGGCCGCGATCGAACCGGTGCCGCCGAGCATCCCGTTCTACTCCACCCACACCGGCACCCTCCTGCCCTTCGACCAGGACCTCGACGCCGAGTACTGGTTCAACAACCTCCGCCACCCCGTCCACTTCCACACCACCCTGGAACAACTCCTCGACGACGGCCACCACACCCTCATCGAAACCAGCCCCCACCCCATCATGACCGCGGCCCTGGCCGACACCTTCGAACAACGCACCACCCCGGCCCACCACCACGCCACCCTCATCCGCAACAACGGCACCAAAACCCGCTTCCTCACCGCACTCACCACCCTCCACACCCACCACCACCCCATCGACCTCACCCCCCACCTCCCCGCGGCGGAGAGCGCGCTTCCGAGCCTCCCCACCTACCCGTTCCAGCACGAGCCGTACTGGCTGAACGCCCCGGCCCGGCTCACCAGCGCCACCGACCTCGGCCTCGCCGCCTCGACCCACCCGCTCCTGCACGCCTCGGTCCAGCTCGCCGACGGCATCGACTGCGGCGCGGGCACGACGGTGTTGACCGGCCGCGTCAGTCTGAGCAGCCATCCGTGGCTGGCGGACCACGCCGTCGCCGGGACGGTCCTCCTCCCCGGCACCGCCCTCGTGGACCTCGCCCTGCACACCGGCGACCACACCGGCGCCACCCACCTCGAAGAACTCACCCTCCAGGCCCCATTCGTGCTGGAGGAGACCGGCGCCCGCGACCTCCAGGTCACCGCCGCCGCGCAGGGAGGATCCGACACAGGGGGTACGGGCCGGTGGCAGGTCACCGTCCACTCGCGCCCGCACTCCGACGACGCCGAGCCCGAGCCGTGGACCTGCCACGCCACCGGCACCCTGACCGACGCCGCCGAAGCCGCCGAGCCGCTCACCCAGTGGCCGCCCGCGGGTGGCGAGCCGTTCGAGGTCAGCGCGCTCTACCCGGAGCTGGCGGCGGCGGGTTACGAGTACGGCCCGGTCTTCCAGGGCGTCACCGCCGCCTGGAAGGAAGCCGACGGGACGCTGCACGCCGAGATCGACCTCCCGCAGAGCGCCGATTCCGCCGGTCACACCATCCACCCCGCGCTCCTCGACGCCGCGTTCCACCCCCTGGCGGTGCACAACGACGGCGCGGACGGGCAGCTTCGGCTGCCGTTCGCGTGGAGCGGCGTCTCCGTCCACGCCACCGGCGCAACCCGGCTACGCGCCACCCTCACCCCGACCGGTGAGCAGGGGCAGGACCTCGCACTGCGCACCTGGGACACCACGGGCGCGCCGGTGGCCACGGTCACGGCGCTGACCACCCGGCCGATCGACGCCGCGGCGCTCAGCGCTCGTAGCGGCGAGGACACGCGCAACAGCCTGTTCCACCTCGCCTGGAGCACCACTCCGGCCGAGCAGGCGGAGCAGGTGGATCTCGCGCAGATCGACGTGTACGCCGCCGTCCCCGGCGCCGAGGACACGCCCGCCGCGGCCCACGCCGCGACCGAGGCGCTGCTCAGCAATCTGCAGAGCTGGCTGGCTGACAACGACGAGACCGACCGACGCCTCGTCGTCCTCACCCACCGCGCCGTCGCCACCGGCCCGGCGGAGGACGTCAATCTGGCCCAAGCGCCGCTGTGGGGCCTCGTCCGCTCCGCTCAGAACGAGAACCCGGGCCGCATCCACCTCATCGACACCGACACTGACACCGCGGACATCGAGCCCGACCCGGCGGACGTCCCGCATCTCGCCGAAGTTCTCGCCACCGGCGAGTCGCAACTCGCCGTCCGCAACGACGAAATCCTCATCCCGCGCCTCACGCGGTCCACCGACGACACGGCGGCAGAGCCCCGTCCTCTCGACGCCGAGGGCACCGTCCTGATCACCGGCGGCACCGGCGGCCTGGCAAGCCTGACCGCCCGCCACCTGATCACCGAGCACGGCGCACGCCACCTCCTGCTGGCCTCCCGCAGCGGCCCCGACCACCCCAACGCCACCGCGCTACGCGACGAACTCACCCCACTCGGCGCCCAGGTCACCATCGCGGCCTGCGACGTCACCGACGCCACCGCCGTACACGCCCTCGTCGACTCCATCGGCGACGACCACCCGCTGACCGCCGTCATCCACACCGCAGGGATCCTCAACGACACCGTCCTGACCCAGCTCACTCCCGAGACCCTGCACCCGGTCCTGGCGCCGAAGGTCGACGCCGCCTACCACCTCCACCAGGCGACCCAACACCTCGATCTCGCACACTTCGTCCTCTACTCCTCCGCCGCCGGCACCCTCGGCAACCCCGGACAGGCCAACTACGCCGCCGCCAACACCTACCTCGACGCCCTCGCCCACCACCGCACCCGGCAGGGACTCCCCACCACCAGCCTCGCCTGGGGCTACTGGGCACAGACCACCGACCTCACCGGCCACCTCACCACCCACCAGCAGACCCGCACCGGCACCCCCCTGACCACCGAACACGCCCTCCGCCTCCTCGACACCGCCCTCACCACCCCCCAACCCCACCACCTCTGCGTCCCGCTCAACCCGAGCACCCTGCGCACCACACCCCACCTCCCCCCACTCCTCCGCGACCTCGCACCGGCCCCCCGCCGCACCACCGCCGCGTCCGCCCCGGGCGCGCCCGGCGGGACCGCGCTGGCCGATCAGCTCACGGCGCTGCCGGAGCCGGAGCAGCGGCACAAGACCGTCCTCGACCTCGTACGCAACAACATCGCCGCCGTCCTCGGCCACGGCACCGCAGAAACCATCGACCCCCACCGCCCCTTCAAAGAACTCGGCTTCGACTCCCTCACCGCCGTCCAACTCCGCAACCAACTCACCACCACCACCGCACTACGCCTCCCCGCAACCCTGATCTTCGACCACCCCACCCCCGACGCGCTGGCCGGCCGGATCCTGGCGGACCTGATGCCGGAGGCGGTCACCGCGTCGCGCCGCGTGCTCGCCGATCTGGACGCGCTGGAGCTGGAGCTGAAGCAGCTCGCGGCGGACGAGGCGGAGCGCTCGCGGATCACGCTGCGGCTGCAGGCGCTGCTGTCGAACTGGAACGACGCGCGGCCGGTCCAGGCCGAGGACGTGAGCAACAAGATCCAGGAGTCGTCTACGGAGGAGATCTTCGACTTCATCGACCGGCAGCTCGGTCGTACGGACGGCGAGGGGGCACCTGCGGCGCCAGGTCAGTGAAAGGCCGGTGAAAGGAGAACCGCCCGCCGTGGTCACGGCGGGCGGTTCTCTTGTTGTCTTTGCCTATTGGTTTGTGTGGCCGCGGGCTTTTCTACTTCGCCGCTCGCAGCACGGCCGCCTCCGCGTCCGTCAGCGGGGCCGCCGTCAGCGGCGGCCGGGCCGGCTGCCGCAGCGACGCGAGGAATTCGGGCGTCTCCAGGCTCCCCAGCGGTGCGGTGAGGGTGGTGACGGCCGTGAGGGCGTCGCAGACGCACTCGTTGACCAGGGAGGCGCTGGTGACCATGTCGGCGAACCCCTGCCGCTGCGCGGCCTGGGTGCTCAGGCGGGGGTCGCTGACGGTGGCCTTGTTGTCGGGGTAGCACAGGTCCTGTGAGGCGGAGAGCAGCCACGGTGCGTCGGCGACCGCGGCGATGGCCTTCTGCGCCGTGCGGGCCAGGCCGGGCTTCAGCCCGCCCGCGCGGCTCAGGCAGGTCTCCAGGGCCCGGGCGGACTGGGCGGCGACGCTCATGCCGTGGCCGTGGATGGGGTTGACGGACACCACGCAGTCTCCGAGCGCGACGAGTCCTTCGGGGCGGTCGGCGAGGCGGTCGAGGTGCATGCGGCGGTTGAGGGTGCTGCGGGTCGTACGCACCGGTGTCAGCGGCTCCGCGGCCTCGATCAGGTCGGCGACGACCGGGTCGCGCAGTTCGCGGGCGAACGCGCCGAAGCGCTCGTCGTCGGCGGTCGGCTCGCCGCCGCGGGTGCCGGAGAGGGTGATGATCCAGCGGCCGTCCTCGATGGGCAGGAGCAGGCCGTTGCGGCCGGGCCGGCCGGTGCGGTGGTCGGCGTAGACGCTGACGACGGGGAAGGGCCGCGGGGCGGCGGCGGGGGCGCGGAAGACGCGGGTGGCGTAGGTGAGTCCGGTGTCGACGCTCTCCTCGGCGGCGGGCGGCAGGCCGAGGTCGGCGAGCCAGTGCCGCAGCCGGGAGCCGCGGCCGGTGGCGTCGACGACGATGTCGGCGGTCAGGTCGCGCGAGGCGCCGTCGGCGGTGCGTACGCGCACGCCGGTGACGCACGTGCGGTCGCCGAGCAGACCGTGCGCCTCGGTCCTGGTCAGCACCTCGGTGTCCGGGTGGTCCAGCGCGGCTTCCCGGACCGTCTGGTCGAGGAGGGGGCGGCTGCAGGTGAGCGCGTAGTGGGAGCCGGGGAAGCGGTGCTGCCAGCCGTAGGCGCTGTAGAGGACCATGTCCTCCTTGACGCCGATGCGGTAGGCGCCGGCGGCGCGCAGCCGGTCCAGGGTGCCGGGGAGCAGCGCTTCGATGGCTTCGGCTCCGCCGGACCAGAGGATGTGCGCGTGCCGGCCCTGCGGGACGCCTTTGCGGGGCTCGGGCTGTTCCGGGTAGGTGTCGCGTTCGACCACGGTGACGTGGTCGACGTGGTCCCGCAGGGCACGTGCGGCCAGCACGCCGGCGAGGCCGCCCCCGAGTACGACTCCGTGAACTCGGGTGTTCGGGCCACGGGTTGCTTCCGCCATTGCTTTTCCGCCCTTTCCGCAGGGTCCGGTCCGGGCGGTTGCCGTATGCCGCCCGGTTCACCATGCGGGCTCCGTCTTGGGGGCGACTTGCCGGTTTCTAAAGCCCTTTCCGGCTACGAATGCGGACGTGAATGGCCTTACGCTACGGGCCGGTTCAACGGATCCGAGTTCCGGAAGGATGCCCTCATGCGGGATTCCTCCATGCAGGTCGAGACCGAGATCGAGCGGTGCGTGGCGTCGGGCATGTGCACGCTGCTGGCCCCGCACGTCTTCGACCAGGATGAGGCGACAGGTCAGGTCGTGGTGCTGGACGGGCGCCCCGCCGAGGAGCAGTGGGCCGCGGTGGACGAGGCGGTGCGCTCCTGCCCGGGCCAGGTCATCCGGTTCGAGCAGGCGGCCGAGCCGGCCGAGGCGCCTTAAGCACGCCCAAGTCCGCCTTAAGGCCGCGGCCCGAGGCTGGGCGGAAAGGCGTGGACCGGCAGTGCCGGCCCCGCGGCTTCGCATGCGGAGGAAGGAAACGCGTCATGTCGGACACGCTGTCCACGCCGCCCCGGCGGTTGCCGACCGAGCGCCCGCGCCCGCTGGACCCGCCGGAAGAGCTGGGCCGGCTGCGTGCCGAGGAGCCGGTGAGCCCGCTGCTGTATCCCGACGGGCACGTGGGCTGGCTGGTGACGAGTCACGCAGCGGCCCGGAAGGTGCTCAGCGACCAGCGGTTCAGCGCCCGGGGCGACATCAAGAAGGTGCCGTTCGAGCTGCCGTCCGGCGGCCGGCCCTGGGAGAAGGTGCCGCCCGGCTTCTTCATGCACATGGACCCGCCGGACCACACCCGCTACCGGCGGCTGCTCACCGGTCAGTTCACGGTGCGGCGGATGAAGGCGCTGGAGCCGCGGATCGAGCAGATCACCGAGGAGCACCTCGACGAGATGGAGCGGCAGGGGCCGCCCACGGACCTGGTGCCGGCCTTCGCGCTGCCGATCCCGTCGCTGGCGATCTGCGAGCTGCTGGGAGTTCCGTACGGGGAGCGCCGCCGCTTCCAGGACCACTCGACGACGGTGATGCGCATCGGCTCGTCCGGTGAGGAGGTGGCGGCGGCCTTCGCCGCGATCTACGGGCTGATCCACGAGCTGGTGCAGCTCAAGCACAAGGAGCCCGAGGACGACCTGCTGAGCGGTCTGATCGCCACGGGCGAGCTGAACGACGCGGAGCTGACCGGCATCGGGATGCTGCTGCTGATGGCGGGGCACGAGACGACCGCCAGCATGCTGTCGCTCGGCACGTACGCGCTGCTGCGCCACCCGGGCGAGGTCAAGCGGCTGCGCGAGGACCCGACGCTGTTCGCCAACGCGGTCGAGGAGCTGATGCGGTACCTGACGATCGCCCAGTTCGGCGTTCCGCGCACCGCGCTGGAGGACGTCGAGCTGGAGGGCAAGCTGATCAAGGCGGGCGACGGGGTCACCGTGTCCCTGGCGGCGGCCAACCGCGACCCGGGCCGTTTCGAGGACGCGGACGGCTTCGACGTCAGCCGCTCCACGTCCGGGCACATGGCGTTCAGCTACGGCATCCACCAGTGCCTGGGCCAGCAGTTGGCCCGGGTGGAGATGCGGATCGCGTACTCGGCTCTCTTCCGCCGGTTCCCGGAGCTGCGGCTGGCGGTCGACCCGGACGAGGTGCCGTTGCGCGCGGAGGCCACGATGTACGCCGCGAGCCGGCTCCCGGTGGCCTGGTGATCACGTGCTCGTACTGAACCGGGAGCGCGACCTGCGGGTCGCCGGCCTCGGCACGGCGTCGCCGGGACCGCGGATCGACAACGCGACGCTGGGCCGCCGCATGGGCCTGGGCCCGATGTGGGAGCAGTGGGCGGAGGCGTTCGTCGGCACGAAGTACCGCCATCTCGCGGTGGATCTGGAGACGGGTGAGCCGCGGTTCTCGCTCGCCGACCTCGGGGAGACGGCGGGCCGGCGGGCGCTGGCCGCGGCCGGCCTGGAGCCGTCCGACGTCGACGTGATGGTGATGGGCACGGCGATGCCCGACATGCTGATGCCGACGACGGTGAACGTCGTCGCGGACCGGCTGGGCATCGACCAGGTGCCGACCTACCAGTTGCAGTCCGGGTGCTCGGGCGCGGTGCAGGCGCTGTCGGTGGCGGCGGGGCTGCTGCTGTCCGGCAGCCACCGCACGGCGCTGGTGCTCGGCGGCGACGTCTCGGCGAAGCTCGTCGACCCGGACATGGACGCCGCCAAGCTGCCGCCCGCGCAGTTGGTGAACCTCATGCTGTTCGGGGACGGTGCCGGGGCGCTGGTGCTGACCGCGGAGCCGTCGCCGGGGCCCGCCCTGCGGGCGGTGTTCACGAAACTGGTGGGTCTGGGCCGCCAGCCCGGTCAGACGCTCGACTGGTACGGCGCGAGCCGCCGGTTCGAAGGACCGCCGGTGAGCGAGGACTACAAGGCGATCGAGGCGGCGGTTCCGGAGATGGCCGCCGAGTCGGCCGAGGAACTGCTGTACGGGCTGGACTGGAAGCCCGACGAGCTGACGTACGTGCTGCCGCCGCAGCTCTCCGGGCGGATGACGGCGCTGATCCGGGAGCGGATGGGCGCGCCGGAAGCCCAGGAGGTCTCCTGCGTCGACGAGACCGGCAACAACGGCAACGCGCTGGTGTTCTTCCAACTGGAGCGGCTGCTGCCGAAGCTCGCCGCGGGCGACCGGGCCCTCGGCGTCGCCATCGAGTCGAGCAAGTGGATCAAGTCGGGTTTCGCGCTGGAGGCGACGGCCTGACGGGACCGCGGATGTCCGTACGGGCGCCGCGCGCCGCTGTTCACGCAGCGGCGCGCGGCGCCGTGCCGTAGCCGGCGTACGGCGGGGCGGGGTCCCACGGTGACGACGCGCCGCCGAGCCCTGACCGCGCCGGCCGCCGTACGCCCGCTTTAGCGGCCTCCAAGACCCCGTCAAGCTCCGCCGGTGAACCTGGGTGACGGTCCGCCCCGCGCCCCCTTCCGTCGCGCCGCCCGGCGGCCCGCCGCGATGGTTCACCAGGAGGTGCGAATCCGTGTCCGCTGCCCCCGCTCGCCCGCCGTCCGCTCCGGATCCGGTCGCGGAACTGCACCGGTCCGGGAACCTGGTCGCGGAGTACCCGAGACTGCCCGCCCTGCTGCACGGCCTCGGCGAGGACGAACGGCAGCGCGCGGGGCGGCTGCTGTCCCGCCTGGCCCCCGACGACGTACTCGCCGTCCACCCCGGCGTCCCGACCGTGTCCGTCGCGGTCACCGGGCACGGCACGACCGCCGGGATCGTCCCGCCCCTCACCATGGAGCTGGCCCGGCACGGCTTGCTGCTGCGCCCCCACGTCGCGGACTACGGCGGCTGGCTGTTCGACCTCGCCGACCCGGCGAGCGAGGTCTACGCCGCCGGCACCGACGTCGTGGTGTGCCTGCTGGCCGCCGGGGTGGTCTTCGACGAGGTCCCGCGCCCGTGGCGGCCCGAGGACGTCGAGCGGGTGCTGACCGAGAAGGTGCACCTCCTCGGCAAGCTCGCGGCCACCCACGGCTCCTCGGGCTCCGGCACCCTCGTCTACACCACGATGCCGCTGCCCCGGGAGTTCACCGCGCAGCTCGTGGACCACCGCTCCCGCGCCCGGCTCGGCGCCGTCTGGCGCGAGGGCAACGCCCGGCTGCTCGCGCTGATGGACGACCACCCGGGCCTCGTCGTCCTCGACCTCGACCCGCTCCTCACCGGCCCCGCCGCCCTCGCCGAGGCCCGCCTCGCGACCTACGCCGGCACGCCCTTCGCGGCCGAGCTGACCGCCGCCGTCGCGCGCGAGGTCGCGCACCTGGCCCGCGGCCGGGCCGGGCGGGCGAAGAAGGTCCTCGCGGTCGACCTGGACAACACCCTGTGGGGCGGCGTGCTCGGCGACGACGGCCCGGACGGCATCGAGGTCGCCGACGGCCGCACCGGGCGCTCGTTCCAGCGCATGCAGCGGGTGGTCAAGCAGCTCGCCTCGCGCGGCGTGCTCGTGGCCGCCGTCAGCAAGAACGACGTGGAGCCCGTCCGCGAGGTGCTGCGCGAGCACCCCGAGATGACCGTGCGCGAGGCCGACTTCGTCCGGGTGGTCGCCAACTGGTCGCCCAAGCACGACAACCTGCGGGCGCTCGCCGCCGACCTCAACCTCGGCCTCGACTCGTTCGTCTTCGCCGACGACAGCTCCTACGAGTGCGGCCTGGTGTCCCGCGAACTGCCCGAGGTCACGGTGCTCCACCTCGACGGCGACCCGGCGCTGCACGCCGAACGGCTGCTCGCCGACGGCTGGTTCGACGTGCGCGACCTCACCGACGACGACGTCCGCCGGCCCGAGCGCTACCGCGAGGAACTGGTCCGCAAGGACTTCCTCGACTCCTTCTCCTCGCTGGACGAGTACCTGAGCGAGTTGGACGTGCGGGTCGAGCTGACCGCCGCCGCCGAGGCCGACCTGCCGCGGCTCGCCCAGCTCACCCAGCGCACCAACCAGTTCAACCTGACCACCAGGCGGCTTCAGCAGGACGAGGTGGGCTCGCTGGCCGGCTCGCCCGGAAACCTGGTCCTGGCCGTCCGCTCCGGCGACCGCTTCGGCGACAACGGCCTGGTCGGTGCGGTGTTCGTACGGACCGACGGGCCCGTGTGGCACATCGACAACTTCCTGCTGAGCTGCCGGGTCTTCTCGCGCGGCATCGAGCAGGGCTGCCTCGCCGCGCTGCTGGCGCACGCCCGCGCCGAGGGGGCCGAGGCGGTCGCGGCGCGGTACGTGCCGTCGCCGAAGAACGGCAAGGTCAGGGACTTCTATCCACGCAACGGCTTCGACACCCACGGGCACGCCGAGGACGGGACCGCCGACTTCCGGCACGATCTGCGGCAGATCGACGCGGTGCCCGGCCACCTCGCCCTGACCGTGCGCTGGGAGCGGGAGGGAACACGATGAACGACGTCACCGAACTCAAGGAGTTCGCGCTCGTCCACGCCAAGGCGCTGCAACTGCCCGCCGAGCGGTACGAGGCGGTACTCGGCCGCATCACCAACGACGAGGACGGCGCCCCGGGCTCGTGGACGGCGGAGTGGTCGGCGGCGGCCGGGGAACTCGTCGACGCCGGGCAGTTGCTGCCGGGGTTCCTCTGCTACACCATGGCCCGCTTCCCCGTCGTCGACGGCCCGGCGCGGCACGCCGCGTACGAGAAGTGCCGGTCGGTGTTCGACCGCTGGCGCGCCGACCAGGCGGGCATCGAGCGGGTCAGCGCGCCGCTGGCCGACGGCGAGGTGGTGGCCTGGGCCGGCGGTCTTTCGGCAGCCGAGCCGAAGCCGGTGCTGCTGGTGGCGGGCGGGATCGTGAGCCTCAAGGAGCAGTGGGCGCCGGTGACGCTCCAGGCGGCGGCGCTGGGCATGGCCGTCGTCGTCACCGAACTGCCGGGCGTGGGCGAGAACACCGTCCCGTACGACCGGGAGAGCTGGCGGATGCTGCCCGCGGTGCTGGACGCGATCGCGGACCGGGCGGACGTGACCGACACGTACGCCCTCGCGAACAGCTTCGGCGGGCACCTGGCGCTGCGCTGGGCCGGGCACGACGTCCGGCTCCGCGGCGTGGTGACGTCGGGGGCGCCGGTGAGCGAGTTCTTCGGCGACGCCGCGTGGCTGCGTGGCGTGCCCGGCATCACCCGGCACACGCTGGCCCGGCTGACGGGCACGCCGGACGGCGACGTGGACGCGCTGCACAAGACGCTCGCCGACTGGGCGCTGACGCCCGGGGACCTGGCCGCCCTGGAGATACCCGTCTGCTACTCCGCCAGCCTGCGCGACGAGATCATCCCGGCCGGGGACCCGGCGTTCCTGCGGCAGCACGTGAAGCACCTCAGCATGAACGAGTTCGACGACGTGCACGGCGCGCCGGCGCACGTGCAGCAGACCGTGGACTGGACGTTCGGCTCGCTGCTGGCGATGCGTCAGGGCCTCAGCCCGCGCTGACGCCGCCCGTCCCGCCTCTCCCGGCCTCCCTCCGGTCCGCCGGAGCCCCGCAACGGCCGCTGCCGGTTCCCTGGTGCCAGGGAACCGGCAGCGGCGTTTTCGGCGGCATCGGGAGCCGGATAACGGGCGGCGGATACGCGCCGGTGAATACCGGGCATTTGCGAGAACGGCGGAGGATCGCGACCCCCCACGCGGGTCGGAAATGTGTCCGACACGCGCCTGTGCGGACTACGCAATACCCCTGACCGCAATTAGGGGGGCCTTAGGGGTGGGTAGGGGTTTCGGCGCCCCCTACCCCCTCCCATAGCCTGCAGAGGCTTGTACCGCATCGCCGCGTGACACACAAGCTCCCCTGCCTGTAGCGGCGATGGAATGTGAACAAGAGTGCCATGAAACAAGCACTTTGGTCGAGAAAAAAATTCATCGGGGGTTGAAAAGTGCAGTACGAAATACTCGGACCCGTCCGAGTGGTGGACAACCGCGGCAGCAGATTCGTGAGCGCCAAGAAGATGCAGGTGCTTCTCGTCCTGCTGCTCATCCGCGCCCGGCAGGTCGTCTCGATCGACGAGGCCATCGCCGAGATCTGGGGGCAGAACCCGCCGCGCCGGGCGACCGCGGGCATCCACGTCTACATCTCGCAGCTCCGCAAGTTCCTCGGCGAGCCCGGCAGCCGGAACAACCCGATCCTCACCCGTCCGCCCGGCTACCTCCTGCACCTGGAGGACGACCAGTTCGACGTGGACCGCTTCCAGGAGCTGCTGCACCGGGGGCGGCAGCACCTCAAGGAGGGCCGGCCGGAGCAGGCCGTGACCGCCTTCGAGGACGGGCTGTCCCTGTGGCGCGGCCCGGTCCTCGGCGACCTGTGCGACGGCCCGGTCATCGCGGGCTTCGCCACCTGGCTGGAGGAGACGCGGCTCGAGTATCTGGAGTGGCTGATGGAGGCGCGGTTGAGCCTCGGGCTGCACCGCGAGCTCATCGGCCGGCTGTCCGCGCTGACGGCCGAGTATCCGCTGCGGGAGACCTTCTACCGCCAGTTGATGCTGGCCCTGTGCCGCTCGGAGCGGCAGGCCGACGCGCTGCGTACGTACCAGCAGGCCAGGAACCGGCTCAACGAGGAACTCGGCCTTGAGCCCTGCCGGGCGCTGCGCGATCTGCAGCAGGCCATCCTCGTCGCGGACGAGCGGCTGGAGCTGCCGGCGGCGGTCTGACGGCAGCCCCGGCGGTACGACGAGGGGCGGGCGAAGCCACCGGCTTCGTCCGCCCCTTCGGCTTGCCCCGCGCGGCCCCGGCTTCAGGCGCGGACCGGCTGCCGCAGCCGCGCGGACATCTCCGCCAGCACCCGCGGGCCGCTCTGGTCGCCGTGGACGAAGAAGTGATCGCCCGGCACGACCAGCAGCTCGAAGCCGCCGTCCGTCAACGGCCGCCACCCGTCGGCGTCCTGCTCCGCGACCACCGGATCCCCGGCGCCGTGGAACGCGGTCACCGGCACCCGCAGCGGCGCCTCCCCCGGTTCGTGCCGGTAGCTCTGCACCACCCGCAGGTCCGAGTAGCCGGGGCCGTCCATGGCCACGTCCGCCTTGCCCGCCAGGTGCTCGCCCAGCTCCGCGCGCAGCGCCGTGTCGTACAGCCGCGGCTGCGCCCGCCGTACCCGCGCCAGCTCCTCGTGCTCCGGCATCTGCTCGAAGCCGAGCCGCTGGGTCACCGAGCGCAGCCGGGCGCCGAGCGGGTTCTCCCCGCCGGTCGGCGCGCTGAACGCGCCGACGAACAGGTGGCGCAGCAACTCCCCGTACTCCGCGCCCAGCCGGTGGGCCAGGCGGTACGCGAGGAGGGCGCCCATGCTGTGCCCGTAGAAGGCGAACGGCCGGTCCAGGTAGGGCTTGAGCGCCTGCGCGACGGCGTCGACCGCCTCGTCGGCGTCGACGAGGCAGCGCTCGTCGGCGCGCTCCTCCCGGCCGGGCAACTGGACGGGGACCACCTCGACACCGGCGTACGCGCTGCCCGGCCAGTCGCGGTACAGGGAGGCGCCGCGACCGCCGTACGGCAGGCAGAACAGCCGCACGGCGGCGTCGTCCCGGGGCGTGACCGGCAGCCAGAGCCTGCCGTCCACGTCGTACGGGCGGGGCGCCGCCGGCTCGGCGCCCGCCGCGGACCCCGAGACGCGCTCGACCACCTCGTCGAGCGACGGCCCGGCGATGAGCAGGTCGACCGGGAGGTCGACGCCGGTCTCCGCGCGCACCCGCTGCCGCAGCTCCAGCGCGGCGAGGGAGTCGAGGCCCGTCTCGGCGAGCGGCCGGCTGCTCGGCACCTCGGCGGGCGGGAGTTGCAGCAGTTCGGCGACCATGCCGGTGAGCAGGTCCCGCAGCGCGGCGGCGTCGTACGCGCCGCCCGGGGCCCGCCGCGCCGCATCGCCGCGCAGGTCGTCGCGTACGTCGTCGGCAGACGTCTCGTACCGGCCGGCGCCCGGGCTGATGACGCGGATCTCGGTGCCCCGGCCCCAGCCCACGGCCGCGCCGTCCTCGGCGCACAGCAGGTGCTCGCCGACCAGCAGCTCGCCGACCGGCGCGGTCAGCCTGACGTGGCACCACAGGGCGCCGTCGGCGGGGGCGCCGAAGCCGACCTCGCCGAGGCGGGCGGTCATGAACAGGTCCCGCTCGGCCAGTTGCGGGCCGGCGGCCAGCGCGTAGAGCTGTACGCAGGCGTCCAGCATCCCGGCGGGCACGGGGAGTTCGCGGTCCGGGCGGCCGGGTGCGGCACCGGTCTCGGCGGGCGTCGGCGGCCGGAACCTGGCCAGCACCTCGCCCTCGCCGAGCCACGCCTCGTCGACCCACTCGACGGAAGGGCCCAGGGGCACGCCCCGCTCGGCCATCTGCCGGTAGAACTCGGCGCCTTCGAAGCGTACGGGGCAGCGCTCGCGGATCTCCGCCCGCGCCGCTTCGGGCAGCGTGCCCGGCTCCGCTCCCCCGCCGCCCGGGCGCAGCCGGCCGGCGGCGTGCCGGTGCCAGCCCTCGTCGCCCGGCCGCTCCGCAGGCGCCTCGCCGGACTCGCGGCTGTGCACGGAGAACTCCGCCCAGCCGGCGCCGTCCGCCGGCCCCACCGCCAGGTGCACGGTGCGCTCCCGGCCGCGGGAGACCGTCAGCGCCCGCTCGAACCGCACGTCGTCCAGGCGCAGCCCGGGGCCCGTGCGGGCCGCGGAGGCCAGCAGCTCCTGGTAGTAGCCGACGTGCAGCACCCCGGCGGTGTCGGCGAGTTGGGGCAGGACCGCGCGGCTGACGGCGGTCGTGTACTGGCGCTGCGCGAGCGGCGAGGCGACCTGCCGCAAGCCGAGCGCGCCCACGGGTGCACCGGCCCCGGACGCCGCGGGAGCGGCATCGGATGCCGCGGCGTCCGGGCGGTGCGCACGGCGTCGGAACGTCTGGCCGGGCAGGTCCAGCCGGGTCCGTTCGTAGCCGGCGTCGCAGGCGGACCAGTCGACGTCGTGGCCCGAGACGTGTCGTTCCGCCAGCCAGCCGAGGAGTTCGCGCCAGATGTCGTCCCCGGGCAGCCCACGGATCTCGCCGGCCTCGGCCCGTGCCGGGGGCCCGCCGAGGTGGACGAGGGTGTCGTAGCCGTGCGCGGCGAGCGCCGCCGCGGCGGCCTCCGGCCGGACGCCGGCACCGGGACGCAGCCAGAACCCCGGATCGGCCGCCTGGTCCGCGCCGGCCTCGCCGGCGTCGGGTCCGTGCAGCAGCCGCAGGGCGCGCGGGCGGCGCGGCGGCGCGGCCGGCGGGGCGGCGGCGCCGTGGCGGGCGGCGAGGAGGGCGCCCGCGGTGGGGGCGTCGAGGGCGCCGCTGAGGACGGCGGCGGCGAGGTCGCCGGGGGCGGCGCCGCCCGCGACGGCACCGGCCGCGATGCCCCAGTCGCCCAGGGTGCGTACCAGCGCGATCTGGCAGGCCACGGTCCGTACGTCGGCGGCGAGCGGGGCGCCGTGGGCGCCGTCCGACTCGGCGGCCGGGGGCCGCAGTTCGGCCGTACACCTGTCGACGTGTGCGCGGAATCCCGGGTGGGTGGCGTACAGCGTCTCGTGGATGCGCTCCGCGACGGGGGCGGTGGCGTCGAGGAGGAAGGCGACCGGCGGCGCGGGCGCCCGGTCGCGGGCGCCGACGGCCTCGGCCGCGGCGGTCTGCCGCCGGCCGGGGGCCGGCTCGGGCGCGTCGCCCTCGGCGAGCGCGGTGAGCCGGCGCGCGAGGTCGTCGCGCGTGGCGGTGACGAACGCGGCGCGGTGGGCGAAGTGGGCGCGGCGTGCGGTGGCGGTGTGGCAGAAGTCCGCGAGGGTCGCGTCGGGGTGCGTGGCGAGCCACCGGCCGTGGCGGGCGGCGGATTCGCGCAGGCCCTCCGGGTCGCGCGCGGAGAGCGCGAAGACGTGAGCGGGGCGCTCCGGCCCCGCGGTGCGCGGCGGTTCGGCGTCAGGCCGGGTGTCGGGCTCGGTGAGCACGACGTGCACGTTGGTGCCCGAGAAGCCGAAGGAGCTGACGCCCGCGGTACGGGGCCGGCCGTCGGCCCGGCGCGGCCAGGTCGCCGTACGGTCGCACAGCGCCACCGGCAGGCGCTCGACGCCGAGCCGCGGGTTGGGCGTGTTCAGGTGCAGTCCGCCGGGGATCTCGCGGTGCCGCAGCGCGAGCACGGTCTTGATCAGGCCGGCCACCCCGGCGGCGGCCTCCAGGTGCCCGATGTTGGACTTCACGGCGCCGATGCGCAGCGGCGCCCCGGGGTCGCGGTCGGCGCACAGGACGTCGGCGGCGGCGCGGACCTCGATCGGGTCGCCCAGCGAGGTGCCGGTGCCGTGCGCCTCCAGGTAGTCCACGGCGCGCGGCTCCACCCCCGCCGCGGCCACGGCGTCGGCGATCAGCTCGCGCTGCGCACGGCCGTTGGGGACGGTCAGGCCGCTGGTGCGCCCGTCGTGGTTGACGGCGGAGCCGCGGATGAGGGCGAGGACCGGGGCGCGTACGGCGGCGGCGTCCGAGGCGCGCATGAGGGCGACCATTCCGCTGCCCTCGGAGCGTACGTAGCCGTCGGCGGCGGCGTCGAAGACCTTGCACTTGCCGTCCTCTGCCAGCGCCTCCATCCGGCACAGGGCGACCATCACGGCGGGCGACATCATGGCGCTGACGCCGCCGGCCAGGGCGGCGGTGCACTCGCCGCGGCGCAGGCTCTCGACCGCCAGGTGCACCGCGAGCAGCGACGACGAGCACGCCGTGTCGACCGCGAGCGCCGGGCCGCGCAGCCCGAAGGTGTGCGCCACCCGTCCCGCGGCCACGCTGATCGCGGAGCCGGTGGCGGTGTACGGCCCGGCCTCACGCGGCGACCGGGGCAGCAGGGTGTTCTCCGAGCCGGAGACGCCGACGAAGACGCCGACGCGCCGTTCGGCCGTGGTGCCCGACAGCAGCCCGGCGCTCTCCAGCGCCTGCCAGCTCGTCTCCAGCAGCAGCCGGTGCTGCGGGTCCATGTCGCGGGCCTCGGCGTCGGTGACGCCGAAGAACCCGGCGTCGAACGCGTGGGCGCCCTCGGCGAGGAACCCGCCGCGGCGGGTGTACGACGTGCCGGGCTCGCTCCGGTCGGAGGAGTACCAGCCCTCGACGGGCCACCGGTCCCGCGGTACGTCCACGATCCCGTCGCGGCCCTCGCGCAGCAGCTCCCAGAACCGCTCGGGCCCGTCCGCGCCGCCGGGGAAGCGGCAGCCGAGGCCGACGACGGCGATGGGCTCCTCGGCCCGCGCGCGCAGCTCGTCCACCTGTTCGCGCAGGGTGCGTACGGCGTCCAGGGAACGCCTCAGCAGTTCTTTGTCCGTCATCGCCGTTTCCTCTCCCCCGCGTGCCGTGTGCTACAGCCCCAGCTCGGCCAGGACGCCCTTCAGCTCGATCTCCACCGTCGAATCGCCCTTCGCGGCCGCGGATCCGCCGCCGGCGGTCCTCGCGGTGGCCGCCTCGGGCTCCGCCGCGGCGGATGCGGCCGCCGGCGGCTCGATCCGCAACACCCGCTGCAGCTTGTCCCGTTCCGCGTGCACCACGCCGAACTCCGCCACGGCGTGGTGCAGAGCCGCGTCGAACGCCGCCACGCCGACCGCGTTCTCCAGCGGCGTCAGGCCCAGGCGGCGGCGTACGAAGCCCTCGGTGGCCTCGTCGACCCGCATGCCGCCGTCGCGCCAGAACGGCCAGACCAGCGCGATGCTCGCGCCGGACCGCTCGCCTGCGGCGCGCAGTTCCTCGCGGCGGCGGCTGAAGGCGTTCAGGAAGCGGCTGGCGAAGGCGTAGTCGACCTGGCCGGGGTTGCCCGCGAGCGCGGCCAGCGAGGAGAAGACCATGAAGAAGTCGAGGTCGTCGCCCGCGGTCGCCGCGTCGAAGTGGACGGCGCCGTCGACCTTGCCCGCGAGCACGGAGTCGATCTCGTCGGCGGTCTTGTTGGGCAGCAGCCCGTCGCGCAGCACGCCGGCGGAGTGGATGACGCCGTGCACGCTGCCCCAGCGGTCGCGGGCGGCGGCCAGGATCCATTCGACGTCGCCGCGGTTCGCCACGTCGGCGCGCTCGTAGCGGACGTCGGCCCCGAGGGCGCGGATCCGCTCCAGCGCCTCCCGGCGTTCGCCCGTGAGCTCCGAGCGGCCGACGAGCAGCAGGTTCACCGAGGCCCGGCGGGCGAGGTGTTCGGCGAAGAGCAGGCCGAGGCCGCCTCCGCCGCCGGTGATGACGTACGTGCCGCCGGCCCGCACCGCGACGCCGGCGGGCTCGTCGGCGCCTACCTCGGGCAGCTCGCGGAGCCTGCGCACCCAGCGGCCGTCCGCGTCGTGGCGCACCTCGGTGTCCGCGCGGGCGTCCGTTGCGAGTTCGGCCTCGCAGACGCGCAGCAGGGCGTCCGCGGGCTCCTCGCCGGCGGCGGTGCGCACGGCCACGGCCTGCTGGACGAGCCGCGGGTTCTCGTGGTCGACGCTGCGGGCGAAGCCGCCGAACGCCTCCGCGAGCGGATCGGGGCGGGCGCCGGCGTGGGCGTGGACCCGCAGCAGCCGCACGGGGGCGCGCAGTCCGAGCCGCAGGAGCGCCTGGCTGAGATGGAAGACCGAGGTGAGCGCGGTGCGCGGGTCGCTCCAGGCGTGCACGACGGTCAGGGGCGGGGTGTCGAGGCCGGCGAGGAGCGCGGCGTGGTCCCGGGCGGACTCGGCGCGTACGGTACGGCCGTCGCCGGACACCTCGTACGCCTCGCCGGGCCGGACGCCGACGACGGGCGCGGCGCCGGTGTGACGGCCGCGCACCCGCTCGGTGAGGGCGCCGTCGTCGTCGAAGACGAGCACGGGGCCGGTGAGCCAGGACGCGGGTCCTGCGGGGGCGGCGGCCCGCTCCCAGCCGGCGGTGTAGTGCACGATCTGGAGGGCGTCGGCGGGCGCGGGCCCGGGCGGCTCCGCCGCTGGCTCGGGGACCGCCGGGGCGGGGGCGTCGTCGAGGCTCAGCTCGTCCAGCAGGTAGGTGGCGAGGTCGTCGATGCACGGGTAGTCGAAGACCACCCCGGCGTACAGGACCAGGCCCAGCGCCTCTTCCAGCAGGTTGCCGAGGCGTACGGCCATCACCGAGTCCATGCCCAGTTCGAAGAAGCCGCGCTGCCGGTCCGGCGGGCTGCCGGGCGGGAACTCCAGCAGCTCGCCGAGCGTGCGCTGCATCCGCGCGGCCAGCGCGGTGTGGCGCTCGCTGGGGGGCGCGGCGGCCAGCGCCGCGAGCAGGTCCGTCGCGTCGGCCGGCGCCGCGACCGCGGGGACCGCCGCCTCCGGGGCGGTCCGCGGCGCGGGCACGGGGGACGGCACGGCCGGTGCGGTCGGCCGTGCCGGGTTCGTGGCGCCCGGCTCCAGCCAGTAGCGCTCCCGCGAGAAGGGGTACGTCGGCAGCGACACCCGGCGCCCGCCGGTGGGCCGGGCCGCCCAGTCCGCCTCGCCGCCCGCCGCCCACAGCGCGGCGGCCTCCTCCGGCGCCGCGTCGGCGGGCACCGCGGGTGCGCCGCCGGACCGGCCGGGGCGGCGGCCGACGCTGGCGCGGCCGTCCGCGTCGTCGCCCGCGGCCACGCGCGCGAAGTGCTCGGCGGCTTCGGCGAGGGTGCGGGCCGCGAAGGCGGCGCGGTGCTCCATCGCCTCCCTGCCGTGCTGCAGCGTGAACGCGACGTCGGCGGGCCGCGGCGCCTCCGGGTCGTCGGCGTCGGGCTCGGCGGGCAGGGTGCGCAGGAACGCCGCCATGCGGGCCGCGTACGCACGCAGGTTCTCCGGCGTACGGGCCGACAGCGGGAACACCAGCGGCCCGCCGGCGCCCGCGGCGGCCGGGGCGGGGCGGGCCGGGGCCTCCTCCAGGATCAGGTGCACGTTGACGCCGCCCGCGCCGAAGGAGCTGACGCCGGCGCGGCGGGGCCCGGCCGCTGCCCCGCCGGGCCCGGGCAGCACCGGCCGCTCCCAGGGCGCGGTCTCGCGCTGCACGGCGAAGGGCGTGCTGTCGAGGTCGAGGTTCGGGTTGAGGTCCGGGGTGTGCAGCAGCGACGGCACGAGCGTGCCGTGCCGCAACTGCAGGACCACCTTGGTGACCTGGGCGATGCCGGCCGCCGCCTCGGCGTGGCCCATGGTGGCCTTCACCGACCCGATGGCGCACGCCGGCCGCCCGTCGCGGCGGTGCGGGGCGGCGGCGTCCGCGTAGGCCTCGGTCAGGCCGCGCACCTCGATGGGGTCGCCGAGGCTCGTGCCGGTGCCGTGCGCCTCGACGTAGCCGATGGAGCCGGCGTCGACGCCGGCGTCGGTGAGGGCGGCGCGTACCAGCTCGGCCTGCGCGACGGGGTTGGGGACGCCGTAACCGTAGGTGCGCCCGTCGCTGTTGACCGCCGAGCCCTTGATGACGGCGTGGATCCGGTCGCCGTCGGCGAGCGCCCTGTCCAGCGGCTTCAGGAACACCGCGCCGACCGCCTCGGCCGGCACGTAGCCGGTGCCGCCCTCGGCGAAGGCGCGGCAGCGGCCGTCCTCGGCGAGGAAGCCGGCCTCGGCGAGCATCACGTACTTGCTGGGGTGCAGCGACAGGTTCACCCCGCCGGCCAGGGCCATGGCGCACTCGCCGCGGCGGATGGCGGCGACGGCCAGGTGGACGGCGTAGAGGGAGGAGGAGCAGGCGGTGTCCAGGGTCAGGCTCGGACCGCCGAGGTTGAGCAGGTGGGAGATGCGGTTGGCGACCGAGAAGGTCTGGGAGCCGACGATGCGCCAGACGCCCTCGTCCAGGTCGCCGCCCGCGAACATCTGGTAGTTGTTGTACGTCACCCCGGCGAAGACGCCCACCGAGCCGCGCTCGTCGCCGAGTTCGGGATCCGCCAGCGAGGCGGGGGTGTAGCCGGCGTCCTCCAGGGTCTCCCACGCGGTGGTGAGGAAGAGCCGCTCCTGCGGGTCGAGGAGCCGGGCGTCGCGCGGTGAGATGTGGAAGAACTGCGGGTCGAAGGCGTCGACGTCGTCCAGGAAGCCGCCCCAGCGCGGCCACTGGTCGCCGAACTTCTCGCGCGCCAGCTCCGCGAAGCGGCGGTAGCCGGGGCGGTCGAGGGGGATCTCGTCCACGCAGTCGTCGCCGTCCCGCAGCCGGTCCCAGAAGTCGGCCAGCGTGGGGGCCTTGGGGTAGCGGCCGCTGATGCCGACGATGGCGATGTCCCGGGTGCCCGTGCTGCCGGCGCCGGCGGCGCTCGCGGGGGCCTGGAGCAGCGCGGGCGCGGGCGCCGCGGGCAGGGTGCGTACGCGGCCGGTCAGGTGGCGGGCGAGCGCGTCGAGGTTCTTGTACGTGAAGAGCGTGGCGCTGTCGACCGGCCCGTAGTGCTCCTCAAGCCGCCGGCGCAGCTTCTCCACCAGCAGGGAGCTGAGGCCGAGGTCGTCGAAGCCGGCCCGCGGGTCGATCTCCTCCGGCCGCCACTTCAGCTCCTCGGCGAACAGCCGCACCAGATGCGCGAGTACGGCGTCCTGCGTGGCGCCCGGGCCGCCCGGCAGCGCGGCCGGCTCCGCCGCGGCGGACAGCGCCGCGGGCACGGGCGGCGCCGCGAGCCCGGGCTGCGCCCGGCCGGAGGCGAGCAGGACGTGCGGGACGAGGTCCCGCGGGCGGACGGGCCGGGGTTCGAAGGGGTACGTCGGCAGGGGCGTGCGGCGTACGGGCCTGCCGCCGCGCAGCAGCGCCCAGTCGAAGTCCGCGCCGGCCGCCCAGAGGCGGGCCAGGGCCGCCGTCTTTCCGGCGGTGGCGAGGGCGTCGAGGTACGTGTCGCCCTCGGGACCGGCGAGCAGCGCGCGCGAGAGGTCCGCGGCGCCGGCGGCCTGCCCGCTCCACCACGTGTCGCCCTGGTCCTCGCCGCGCAGGAAGTGCACCAGCGCGTCGTACAGTTCGTCGACGTCCTCGGCGACGACGGCGAGCCGTGCCTCCATCGGCTCCCGGCCGAGCTGCAGGGTGTCGGCGAGCGCGGTGAGCGCGAAGTCGGCGGTGCCCCCGTCGGGCGCGTGCAGGTCGAGGTGGCGCACGAGCTCGCGGGCGTAGCCGCGCAGCGCGTCGGGCGTGCGGGCGGACAGCGGGATCAGCAGCGGGGCGGCGGGCGCCGGGTCGGCGGCGGGTTCGCGCTCGTACTCCTCCAGCACGACGTGCGCGTTGCTGCCGCCGAAGCCGAAGGAGCTGACGCCGCAGCGGCGCGGGGTGGCGGGGCCGTCCTGGGCCGTCTGCCGCGGCCAGTCGCCGGCGCGGTCGCCGATGCGGAAGGGGCTGCCGTCCAGGCGGATGTACGGGTTCAGCTCCTCGAAGTGGCGCAGGGCGGGCAGCTTCCCGTACCGGAGCGCCTGCACCATCGTGACCAGGCCCGCCAGCCCGGCCGCCGCCTCCAGATGCCCGATGGCGGTCTTGACCGAGCCGAGCGAGCAGTGCGGCAGGGCGGGGGCGCCGTGGCCCCAGGCGGCGTAGAGGCGGGCGAACGCCTGCTTCAGGCCCTCGATCTCGATGGGGTCGCCGAGGCTGGTGCCGGTGCCGTGGGTCTCGACGTGGGTGGCGGTCGCCGGGTCGAGTCCCGCGGCGCGCCAGGCGTCGACGATGACGTCGGCCTGCGCCTCGGGGCTGGGCGCGGTCAGCGACGCGGCGCGGCCGGAGTGGCCGACGGCGCTGCCGCGGATCACGGCGTGGATGTGGTCGCCGTCGGCCTCGGCGGCGGCCAGCGGCTTGAGCACGACGGCGACGACGCCCTCGCCGCGTACGTAGCCGTCGGCGGACCGGTCGAAGGTCTTGCAGCGGCCGTCCGGGGCGAGCATCCCCGCCAGCTCGAAGCACTCGAACGGGGTGGGGCTGAGCATGAGGTTCACGCCGCCGGCGATGGCGAGCCCGCACTCGCCGGCGCGCAGGCTGCGGATCGCGCGGTGGACCGCGACGAGCGAGGACGAGCACGCGGTGTCGATCGCCTCGCTGGGGCCGCGCAGGTCGAGCTGGTACGAGATCCGGTTGGGCAGCACGGCGTGGGAGAGCCCGGTGGCGGTGTGCGCCTGGGGGCCCGCGGCGCTGTGTCCCAGCACCTCCGCGTAGTCCATGGAGCTGACCCCGACGAACAGGCCGGTGCGGCTCCCGGCGAGGGCGTCGGGGCGGCGGCCCGCGTCCTCGACCGCCTTCCACACCGTCTGCAGGAAGAGCCGCTGGTGCGGGTCCATCAGCTCGGCCTCGTGCGGCGAGATGCCGAAGAACGCGCAGTCGAAGGAGTCGACTTCGTCGAGGAACGCGCCGCGGGCGCGGCCGGCGCGCTCCGGCCCGGCCCAGTCGCGCCAGCGGCCCTCGGGTACCTGGGTGACCAGTTCGTCGCCGGCCAGGAGGCGCTGCCAGAAGCGCTCCAGGTCCGCCGAGCCGGGCAGCACCGCGCTGAGGCCGACGACGGCGACGGGGTACGGGTCGGGCAGCGGGGCGTCGTCCTGCGCGCGCCCGGCACCGCGGGGGCCGGTGCGCGGGGTGTCGTCGCCGGCGTCCGGGTAGCGGGCGGAGACCAGGTCGTGGTGCTCGGTCAGCAGGTGGCGCGCGAACGCCTCCAGGGTGAAGTGCTCGAAGAACACCGACGGGGTGAGGTCGACGCCGAGGTCGCGGCGGAGCAGGTCGGCGAACTCGATCAGCCGGATCGAGTCGAAGCCCAGCTCGCTCAGCTCCGTCTCCCCGCGGACGACCGCGGGTTCGATCTTCAGCACCTGGGCGACGGTGGTGCGCAGGTCCTTCAGGAGGGCCTGGTGAAGCTGGACGGCGGGGGCGCCCTCGGGGCGGGTGCGGTCACGCTCGGGGCGGCGCAGGCGCAGTTCGCCGCCGGAGGCGTCCGCCGCCGCGCCCTGCGCGGCTTCCGCGGCTTCCGCGGATTCCGCGGCTTCCGCGGATTCCGCGGAAGCCGCGGATTCCGCGGATTCCGTCGCTTGGGGAGCCTTCGCCGCCTCCGCCGCTTCCTGCGCGCGGCGCTCCTCGTCGCGCCGGGTGGCCTTGATCAGCCCGCGCATGGCCCGCCCGGGGCCGACGGGCTTGATGTCCGCCACCCCCCGCGCGATGAGGTAGCGGACGGTGTCGGTCCAGCGCACCGGGTGGTCGAGCTGGCGTACGAGCGCGGCGGCGACGTCGTCCTCGTACGGCAGGGCGGTCACGTTCGAGATGACGGGCACGGCGGGCGGCGCGAGCGTGAAGCCGCCCAGGAACTCGGCGAACTCGCCCTGGATCGCCGACATGTACGGGGAGTGGAACGCGCCGCTGACCCGCAGCACCGTGAACAGGCCCGCGCCGGCCTCCTCGAAGACGGCGCGCGCGCCCGCCACGTCCTCGCGCGGGCCGGCGACCACGGTCTGCGTCGGGTTGTTGTAGTTGGCGATCGACAGGTTCTCCAGACCCGGCCGGCCCAGGAGTTCCGCGACCTGCTCCGCCGTCAGCCCGACGACCGCGGCCATACCGCCGTCCGCCACCCGGGACATCAGCTCGCCGCGCTTGGCGACCAGCCGCACCCCGGTGTCGAAGTCGAAAGCGCCGGCGGCGTGCAGGGCGTTGTACTCACCGAGGCTGTGCCCGGCGAGATAGTCGGGCTCCGCGCCGCCGTCGGCGCGGTGGGCCAGGTAGCTCAGCGCGTTGACGACGAAGAGCGCGGGCTGCGTGTACTCCGTGTTCTGCAGCCTGCCTTCGGCATCGTCGCGGCACAGCTCCGCTGTCGAATAGCCGAGTATCTCGTCCGCGCGGGCGACTTCCTCCGGGAAACGGCCGAAGAGCTGCGCACCCATCCCTTTGTGCTGCGAACCCTGGCCTGGGAATGCGAGCGCAAACATGTCGAGTCGTTCCTTCACAGTATGCGTCGGTGAAATCCCGGCACGGGACCGCGGGGACTTTAGCGGCTACGCATCCTGACCGCGCAGCACTATTCTGGTGAGTCCATCGTGACCGGACCGACTAAGGGTGCCCTAGCGGCCCGCTAAAGCCCCGACCAGGAAATACCCGACTTGACGATGCCGCGGCCCGCCGCCCATCATGACCCTACCTCAGCCAGCCCATTTCATGCCGCGACCGCGGCAGTCAATTCGGGGGTATGGAATGACAATTGCCGTTTCGACCGACGAAATCCACGAGGACCGCGCGGGATTTCAGCCCGAAGCGGATCCGGCCCCGGTCGCGCTGACGTCGGCGGCCACGATAGGCGCGGCGCTGCTCGATCTGGCGGACAGTGACCCGGACCGTCCGCTGGCGTACGTCGAGGGCTCCGGGGACCCCCTACGGCTGACCGCGGCGGAGCTGGCCGAGCGCGCGGGCGCCGCCGCGACGACCCTCGCGGAGCACGGCGTACGGCGCGGTGACCGCGTCGGCGTGTGCATGGACACCAGCGCCGACGCCTACGCCACGCTGCACGGCTGCTTCCTTCTGGGCGCCATCCCGTTCGTCAGCGAGCCGCCGCTGGCGACGATGCGCCGGCAGCGCTGGGCCGACCGGCTGCGGCTGCTGATCAGCCGCGCCGAGCCGCGCGCCGTGGTCGTCGCGCCGGAGTTCCTCGACGCCGTGACGGACCCCTGCAAGGAGGCGGGGGTGGCGATCGTCGAGCCGCCCTTCGAGGGAGGTCTTGACCTGGCCGCCGCCCAGGCGAAGCCCGACGACATCGCGGTGCTGCAGTTCACCTCCGGCACCACGGGCGACAGCCGGGGCGTGACCCTGACCCACGAGTCCGTCTTCGCCAACGCGGCCGCCATCGGCGAGCGCTGCTACCGCGGCGGCGACCTGATCGTGAGCTGGCTGCCGATGCACCACGACATGGGCCTGATCGGCCTGAACCTCGCCCCGCTGCTGCACGGGCTGCCGGTGGCGAGCATGCCGCCGCTGTCGTTCGCGGTACGGCCCGAGCGGTGGCTGTGGGCGATGCACCGCTACCGGGGCACGTTCACCTCGGCGCCCAACTTCGCGTACCGCATGTGCGCCTCGAACATCCCCGACGCCAAGCTGGCGGGCCTCGACCTGAGCGCCTGGCGGGTCGCCGGCAACGGCGCGGAGGTCGTCCAGGCGAACACGCTGCGGCTGTTCGCCGAGCGCATGGCCGCGTACGGCTACCGCGAACGTTCGATGATGCCCTGCTACGGCATGGCGGAGATCACCCTCGCCGCGACCATGTGCGTGCCCGGCGAGCCGCTGACCACGCTCACCGTCAGCCGCGACCGGCTGGCCGCCGACGGCGAGGTGGTGGAGGCCGAGGCGGGCGCCGCCGACGCGCAGGAGCTGGTCTCCTCGGGCACCCCGCTGACGGGGATGGAGCTGCGCGTGGTGGACGACGCGGGCGCCGACCTGCCGGACCGCAAGCAGGGCACGATCCTGCTGCGCACCGCCTCGATGATGTCCGGCTACTACCGCCAGCCCGAGGAGACCGCGAAGGTCCTGGGCGACGACGGCTGGCTGAACACCGGCGACCAGGGCTTCACCGACGCCGGGCAGACCTACGTCACCGGCCGCATCAAGGACGTCGTCATCATCGCCGGGTCCAACTACCACCCGTACGCCTTCGAGTCGGCCGCCGCCTCGGTGGAGGGCCTGCGGGCGAACTCCATCGCCGCGGTCGGCTGCCCCGACGAGGAGCGCAGCACGGAGGCGCTGGTGCTGGTGGTGGAGTCGAAGAGCCACGCGGACGCCGCCGCCGTCGCCGAGATCCGCGAGGGCGTCATCCGGGCAGTCGCCGACGAGACCGGGCTGCGCCCCGACCGGGTGGAGGTGGTGCCGCGCGGGACGCTGCCGAAGACCCCGAGCGGCAAGCTCCAGCGGCGGCATGTGGTGGCCGCGCTCGTCGACGGCACGCTGCCGACGAGCCACTGACGGGACCACCCGGGCACCGGTGCGACGACGAGCCCGGCCCCCGTGGTCAGGCGCCCGGCCGGCCGGGCGGCGCGGAGCCGCCCAGCCGGCCGAGCAGCATGTCGTCGGCGTACGGGCCGTAGAGGCCGACGACGGTGTCCAGATCCATCCCGGCCAGCGGTTCTATCGGCACCACGTAGCGCCCGGTGACCAGCCCGAGAAGCAGCGAGGCGACCAGCACGGCGCGCAGCTCCGGGTCGGGGGCGGGGATGCGGCGGGCGATGGGCAGCAGCAGCTCGCCGCCGGCGACCTCGCGGAAGAGCTGCGACGCCTCGGGGTGCTCCATCACGGAGCGGAAGACCACGAGCAGCGAAGAGCGGGTGGTGGCGTCCTCCCAGCGGGTGAGGAAGCCGCGCAGCAGCCGGCTGCCGGGCCCGCCGGGACACGTGCCGTCGGCCGCGGGGTCGTCGGCGCTGTCGGTGTCGGCGACCTCGTCCAGCAGGCGGGGCAGTTCGGGGAGCAGCTCCTCCGCGCGCATCGTCTCCCGGATCACCGTGGAGAAGACGTTCTCCTTGCTGCCGTAGTGGTACATCACCAGCGCCGGGTCCACACCGGCGCGTTCGGCGATGGCGCGCACGGTGGTGCCGCGGTAGCCGTGGCGGGCGAACAGCTCGACCGCCGCGAGCTTGATCAGCTCGCGGCGGTCCCGCCCGGCTTCCGGCGACTCGGCCGCCGGCCGGTCGCCGGACTCGCGGTGCCGCGCCATCAGGCCGTCCGGGCCGCGGCGGTACGTGCCGGGCCGACGGCCGACGCGGGCACCATGACCATCAGCGGGTGGAAGGGCCTGATCCGCTCCATCGCCAGGGTGACCAGCCAGGCGCCGCCCGCCCACAGCAGCAGCGTGAGCAGCGGTCCGCCGACGGCGTTGCCGTCGAAGTACAGCACGCGGCGCAGCAGCGAGACCGTGCTGCCCATCGGCAGGTACTCCGAGACGGCGCCGTAGAAGGCGGGCTGGAAGTGCGGATCGACGACGCCCCCGGAGGAGGCGAGGCCGAGCGGGAGGACGAGCAGCGCGCCGACGGCGATGCCGAGCGCCCCCAGGAGCGCCTGGCACGCCGCGACGACGCCGACGACGGTCAGCGACAGCAGGGTGGCGATGCCCAGCAGTTCGGGGAAGTGGCCGTCCAGGGTGCCGGTGACGGGCCCGGCGAAGACGGCTCCGGCCAGGCCGGCGACGGCCGCGTAGCAGACGCAGGACAGCCACCGCGCCGAGGCCCGCACGTGGGCGGCGGCCAGGCTGAGGACGAGCTGGAAGATCACCGCGCCGATGGTGAGGGCGACGCACAGCAGCACGGCGCTGATGCCGCGGGAGTCCTTCTCGGGCAGCGGCGCGACGTCGTCCACCCGCTGCGGGGTGCCGAGTTTCGCGGTGAGCTGCTCGTACGCCTTCGTGGCCGCGGTCGTCGGGGCGTCGCCGGCGGCGCTCGCCACGAGCAGGGCGGGCGGCTGCTTCGGCGACGGCCCGACGACGAGGGCGCCGAGCACGTCCTGGTCGCGCAGGGCGGTGCGGGCCTCGGCCTCGTCCGCGTACCGCGTGACCTCGAAGGCGTCGGGGGCGGCCGCGTCGAGCTGCGCTTCGATCTGCGCGACGGCCGGGCCGGGGCCGGCCAGGCCGAGCGGCATCTCGCTGGGGGCGGGGTTGCGCAGCCCGGGGATCATCAGCCCGGCGAAGGCGAGGACGAGGAAGAGCCCGACGACCAGCGGGCCGAACAGCACGCCGAAGTTACCGGAGCCGCCCGCCTCCGGGGGCGGTGCGGTCGGCGCCGGGGACGGCGCCGCGCCGTCGTGGGGCCCTGCGGCCGGTGTGGTCACGATCTGCTCTCCCTGTCATTCGCAAACAGAACACTTCTGTTCAACGGACGTTGAGGATCCAGTCTGGCGCGGCCCCCGTCGCGCCCGCAACTCCCCCGGGAAAGCCGTTCGTTGCTCCCGGGAAACGGCTGGTCGGCCGACTTTTGGCGGGAATTTAGGTGGGGGCATCAGCCTGTCGGCACACACCTGAGGCGCAGGTCCGTACGGGATCTGCCGTCACGCCCTTGACACCCCTGTTCCGCCGTCGCCGAATGATCGAATGGCCCTGATGCACGGAAGACTGCTGGCCGTCAGCGACCTGCACGTCGCCTACCGCGAGAACCGCGACATCACCGCCGGGCTGCGCCCGGCCTCGCCCGATGACTGGCTGATCGTCGCCGGTGACGTCGGCGAGCGGGTCGCGGACATCGAGTGGGCCCTCGGGCTGCTCGCCGAGCGGTTCGCCAAGGTCGTCTGGGTGCCGGGCAACCACGAGCTGTGGACGCACCCCGACGACCCGGTCACCCTGCGCGGCGCGGAGCGCTACCGGCATCTGGTCGAGGTCTGCCGCGGGCTCGGCGTCGTGACCCCCGAGGATCCGTACCCCGTGTGGCGGGGCGAGGGCGGCCCGGTGACGGTCGCCCCGCTGTTCGTGCTCTACGACTACTCCTTCCGCGTGCCCGGCGCGGCGACCAAGGAGGAGTCGCTGCGCCTGGCGCACGAGGCGGGCGTCGTCTGCACCGACGAGTACTTTCTGCATCCGGACCCGCACGGCTCGCGGGACGCCTGGTGCCGGGAGCGGGTGGCGCTGAGCGAGCGGCGGCTCGCGGCCGTCGACCCGTCGCACCCCACGGTGCTGGTCAACCACTGGCCGCTGGTGCGCCAGCCGACCGACATCCTGCGCTACCCGGAGTTCGCACAGTGGTGCGGTACGACGCTGACCGCCGACTGGCACCGCCGCTTCCGCGCCGCCGCCGTCGTCTACGGCCATCTGCACATCCCCCGCGTCACCTGGTACGACGGGGTGAAGTTCACCGAGGTCTCGGTCGGCTACCCGCGGGAGTGGAAGCGCCGCCCGCCGCGCGAGCCGCTGCGCACGGTCCTCCCCCCGTCGACGACGGCCACACCGGCGGCAGCGGCGGCAGCGGCGGCAGCGGCGGCAGCGGCGGCAGCGGCGGCATCAGCGGCAGCGCCGAAGCGGCTCGGGCCGGCCGAACCGGCCCGGCTGCTCCGGGAGTTGGTGCCCGGCGCGGTGGTCGCGGCCGAGGCGTTCACCGATCCGCCCGAGCCGCCCGCGGAGCGGCTGTACCCCGAGGAGGCGCGGGCGGTCGCCCGCGCCGTACCGCACCGGCAGGCGGAGTTCGCCACCGTACGGCAGTGCGCGCGCCGCGCCCTGGAAACGCTCGGCGTCGAGCCGGCCCCCCTGCTGCCGGGTCGCCGCGGCGCGCCGCAGTGGCCCGCCGGGGTCGTCGGCTCCATGACGCACTGCGCGGGCTACCGCGCCGCCGCCGTGGCCCGCCGCGGCGACGTGCTCGGCGTCGGCATCGACGCCGAGCCCAACGAGTCCCTCAAGGACGGCCTCCTGGAGGCCATCGCGCTGCCGGAGGAGCAGGAGCAGGTGCGCGCCCGGATGCGCGGCGCGCCCGGCGTCTGCTGGGACCGGCTGCTGTTCTGCGCCAAGGAGTCGGTCTTCAAGGTCTGGTATCCGCTGACCCACAGGGAACTGGACTTCGACGAGGCCCGCGTCGACCTGGACGCTGAAACGGGGACCTTCACCGCCCGGATCCTGGTCGACGCGCCCACCGTCGACGGCACGCCCCTGGCGCACCTGAGCGGCCGCTGGCTGTGCCGCAGCGGCCTGCTCGTCACCGCCGTGACCCTGGCCGCGGGCGCCGGCGGGCGCTCCGGGGACGGCGGGTAGGTGCGGACGGCGGGGGACGGGACGACGTGACGGGCCGGGTACCCCGGTCCTCTCCGCATGCGCCGGGCGAAGGACCGGGCACGGTCGGCGGGGAGCGGACGGTGGGGGTTCTCTACGACGCGGGGTCGGCGGACGCCGCCGAGGTCGCCGCCGCCGCACGCTGCTGCGGCGTGGAGTTGTTCCTCGTCGTGGACCGGGCCTCGCACCATGTACGGGACCTGCTGCCGGTGCTCACGCGGCGGTTCGCGCTGTGCGACATCACCGGTCTCGACACACGGAAGGCGGCGCGTGCGGTCGCCACGTTCCTGCCCGACGGGCTGCTGACGTTCAGCGAGCACCGGATGGAGCTCACCTCCGCGATCGCGGCGGCACTGGACATCCCGTACTGGCACTCCCCCGCCGTCACCGGCAGGCTGGTGGACAAGCTGCAGCAGCGCCGGACGTTCGCCGAAGCCGGCCTGGACGACCTGCCGTTCGCGCCGGTCGCCGGCACCGCGGACCTCGACGCCGCGCTGGACGCGGTGGGCCTGCCCGCCGTGCTGAAGCCGCGGCGCGGCGCCGGCGGCCGGCTCGTACACCGGCTCGACAGCTTCTCCGGCGCGCGCGCCGCCGTCGCGGCCTGCGCGGCAGCGGCTCCCGGCGCGGACCTGCTGGTCGAGGCGCTGCTCCCGGGGGATCCCGCGGCGGCGGGGCCGCAGTGGGGCGACTACGTCTCCGTCGAGACGGCCGTCCACCGCAAGGAGTGCCGGCCGCTCTGCGTGACGGGGAAGTTCCCCCTGGTCGAGCCGTTCCGGGAACGCGGCTCCTTCGTCCCCCACACCCTCGACACGCCGCTTGCTGAGCGCGCCGAGAGCCTGGCGGAGGCCGCCATAGGGGCGCTGGACATCAGCGACGGCATCGTGCACACGGAGCTGAAACTCACCGCGGACGGGCCGCGGTTGATCGAGGTCAACGGCCGTCTCGGCGGTCTCGCCGGCGACGTCGTACGGCGCGGGTCGGGCTTCGACATGGTGGCGGCGGCGATGCGGCTGGCGCTGGGGCTGCCCGTGCCGGACGCGCCGCGGTTCGAGGCGGTCACGTACCAGTACACGCTGATGCCGCCGGCCGGCGGGGCCGGGCACGCGCCCGCGACCGGCGGCCCGGAGCTGTGCGTCCGTCTCGACGGCCTGCTCCACCTGCCCGGCGTCGACCTCGGCGATCTCCCCGCCGGCGCCGTCCCGTCGTCCGATCCCCGGGACGGGGCGGTCGCGCGCCTCGGGCGCCTGCACGGACGCACGCCGGACCATGCCGAACTCGCCCGGGTCGTGGCGGCGATCGACGCGCTGTGCCGCCAGGTCCCCGGTGTCGTGTGAAACGCTTCACCACGCCCCGGGGACCCCTGCCGGGACGGCCGCGGTACAACAGCGGGATGGAGCGAAGGATGATTCCGGCCGCGGCGGTCGTCGTGGCTCTGCTGGGCGGCTGCAGCGAGGAGGCGAGCGGCTGCGACGCGGAGTACCGGCTCTCCGAGGTGAAGGGCGAGAAGCGGCCGGTGCGGATCGAGCCCAGCACGCACCACCCCGGGCTGACCGACCGCGAGTTGGAGAAGGCCCTGCCGTCGCCGGAGCACGAAGACGAGCTGAACGCCAAGGTGCTCAACCATCTGCGCCAGGAGACCGTGCGGATGGCCGGCGTCATCGGCGAGACCGGGCCGGGCCGCTGCGCGGGCGAGGTCGACCGGCCGCGCGGCGAGACCGTCCGCTGCACCGTGACGTACGAGGGGGTGTCCGTGCCCTGGCTGGTCACGAGCAAGGGCATGACGTCGGGGAGCGCGGGGGCGTTCAGCCAGGACTTCGTCTACACCGCCAAGCCGCTCAGGACGCTGCACACCGCCCGGTCGGTCTACGACTGGTACGCCTGGGAGACGGGGAAGAACGGCACGACGGAGGGCCCCCTCGCGCCCGTGGACCCGCGGTGCGACCGGCTCCCGGAGGTCTTCACCGCCGAGCCCGGCAAGGAGACCGGCTACTTCTGCCAGGACGTCTCGAAGACGTGCACGGACGACGTCCAGCACATCCGGTGGGGGGACCGGCCCATCCGGGCCGAGGAGAACGGCGACCTGTCGTTCCTCGCCGGGTGAGCACCGCGGCGGACGCCCGGGGGCACGGCGGCGTGGGAGGAGCCGCCACCGTGCCCCGGTACGTCAGCCCTGGTACTCGGCGAGGATCGAGGTGAACTCCCAGGGCTCCTGCGGGATCCCCCCGCAGGTGTCGGCACCGCCGCCGTCGCAGGGGCGGTCGCGGTTGGCGGACCAGAAGGTGAGCCGGGCCAGGCTCTTCTCCTGCGCGTAGCCGAGCATGGTGCGGAAGTCGTCCTGGTTCACGACCTCGCCCACGTCGGTGTTGCCGTTCATCGAGGAGATGCCCATGCGTTGGTACGCCTCCTGCTCGCCGTACCCGTACGCCTCCTGCAGCGAGCCCCGCAGGCCCTCCGACGCCTGGACGGACAACTGGCCCATGTCCCCGCCGTTGCCGCCGAAGTTGAACGGCATGATCGTCCAGACGTCCACGTCGAGGCCGGACTGCGCCGCCCGGTCGATGAGGCTGGTGTCGGGGCCGTTCTGCCCGGTGCCGATGGTGAAGATGACCTTCAGTCCGGGGTTGGCGGCCTTGACCGCCTTGAGCGCGTCGACGGTGCGCTGCTGGACCTCGGGGCTGTCGTAGGCGTCGGCTTCGAGGTCGATGTCGATGGCCGTGAGGTCATACGCGTCGATCACCTTCTGGTACGCGGCGGCGAGTTCGTCCGCGCTGCCGCAGGAGCTCTCCAGCTTGTTGCCGCTCCAGCCGCCGAAGGACGGGACGACGTCGCCGCCCGCGGCGCGGACGGCCGCGATGGTCTCCTCGTCGACGCCCCCGCTGAGCGGGCGCTGTCCGTCCCACTGCGGGTCGCAGGTGCCGTTGCTGAGGATGAACGCGAGGGTGAACCCGCCGACACCGGTGGCTTCCATGACCTCCGCGGGGTCGGGCGGGCTGCCCCAGCCGTTGTAGAGGTAGGGCGCCACTGCCATCGACGCGGCGGCCGGCTGCGCGGCGGCCTTGCCGGCGGCGGGCTTCTCATCGGAGGCGCCGGCGGCGGGCATCAGCGCCCAGCCGCCGGCGACCGCGGCCGCCGCCGCGGTCGCGACGAGCGCCCGGCGGACGTTCCTGCGGTCGGTTCGGTGGGTTCCCATGTGCGGTCACCGTCCTCTTCTGGCCGCGCCCGGAGCCGTCGGCCGTCGTGTCCGGGCACGCGTGCGCACGGAAGCGTCGGACGGGAGGGCTGCGGCGGCCGGGCGCGGCGGTGAAGTCGAGTGGGGGGTCCGGCTATTTCACGTGTTGAAGTTAAGGGGGCGCCGGGAAGCGGTGTCAAGACTCTGGTCCGTACCAGTGAGAGCGCTTTCCCGGCACCCCCGAAGGAGCCTGCGGCGCTAGGAGTTGAGCGTCCACTTCTGGTTCGCGGCGCCGGTGCAGGTCCAGAGCTGCGTCGGCGTTCCGTTGGCCGTCGAACCGCCCACCGCGTCCAGGCACTTGTCCGCGGCCAGGTTGACGATGTCGCGGGTGGCGGAGTTGTACGACCAGCGTTGGGCGCCCGAGCCGTTGCAGTCCCAGAGCTGCACCCGGGTGCCGTCGGCGGTGCCCCCTGCGGCCGCGTCGAGGCACTTGCCGAGGGCGCGGATGGTGCCGTCCGTGCCCACGGTCCAGCGCTGCGCGGTGGTGCCGTTGCAGTCGTAGAGCTGGATCCCGGTGCCGTTCGCGGGGTTCGCGCCGGCCACGTCGAGGCACTTGCCGCCCGCCCCGGTGAGCGTGCCGGAGTTTCCGCCGCCGCCGTCGGAGGTGCTGACGCGGACGTAGTCGACGGTGAGCCGCTGCGGGAAGACGGTGCTGCCGTCCGGGTCGCCCGGCCAGTAGCCGCCGACCGCGAGGTTGAGGATCAGGAAGAAGGGCTTGTTGAACACCCACTGCCGGCCGCCGAGGTCCGCCGGCGTGCGCCGCTGGTAGACGTTGCCGTCCACGGACCAGGTGATCTCGTTGGGCGACCAGTCGACGGCGAAGGTGTGGAAGGCGTCCGCGAACTGCTGCCCGCCGGGCAGCGTGTAGCCGCCGCCGATGCCGCCCGAGCCGGAGTAGCCGGGTCCGTGCAGGGTGCCGTGGACGGTGCTGGGCTCGAAGCCGACGTTCTCCATCACGTCGATCTCGCCGCTGGCGGGCCAGCCGACCTGCCCGATGTCGTTGCCGAGCATCCAGAACGCGGGCCACATGCCCTGTCCGCGCGGCAGCTTCATCCGGGTCTCGACGTGGCCGTACGTGGTGGTGAACCGCCCGGAGGTGTTGAGCCGGGCGGAGGTGTACTCGCACCGGCCGTACCAGCACTGGTAGTTGCCGGGGTTCTCCCTGCGGGCGGTGATGACCAGGTTGCCCTGGCCGTCCAGCGCGGCGTTCGCGTTGCCCGCGGTGTAGTACTGCCGCTCGTGGTTGTTGACGTTGTCGCCGGTCTCGATCAGCCACTTGCCGCCGTTGACCGCCGAGCCGGCCGGGCCGTCGAAGTTGTCCTCGAACGTGACGGCGTAGGGCGCGGCTTCGGCCTCCGTGCCGGGTTCGGGGGCCGGTGCCGCGCCGGCGGTGCCCGGCAGCGGCACGGCCAGGACGGCGGCCAGTGCCGTCGCCACGAGCACGGCTCTGCGGAGCGGATGTCTGCGTCGTCGTACGAACATGGAAGCTCACCTCGATGCGTGGTGGGGTCGAGCGTGGAGCATGGTCCATACCATTGCGCGAGCTGAGTGAACTCCCTTCATGTCATGCAGTCAATGGGTCCGGCGGGCACCCGCGGTGTTCAACTCCCGGAGGTCGTACGACCGCGCCCCTTGACAACGCACGCGTCCCTCACGACGCTCTGAGAGCGCTCTCTGCACGCCCGGCCCGCCGGGCAGCTCCCGCCTCGGGCCGCGTTCGCCCCCACAGCGAAGGAGCACCGCATGTCCCCCGCGTACCCGACGCGCCTCAGCCACCGCCGCGGCCTGCTGACGGCCGCCGTCGCCCTGCTGCTGCTCGCCTGCCACGTGTTCGCCGACCGCACCGGTGCGGCGGCCCACGGCGCGGTGCCGCCCGCGCCCGGCCCGGCCGCCGCGGCGGCGACCGCGGGCGACCCGCCGCCGGACTCCTTCTGGGGCGACACGGGCTCCATCCCGCCCGCGCAGAACGTGCTGACCGTTCAGATCGTCAACCGCACCAACGGTCAGTACCCCGACGACCAGGTCTTCTGGTCCTTCGGCGGCCAGACCCACTCCATCGCGGAGCAGCCGTACCTGGACATGCCGGCCAACTCCGCCGGGCGGATGTACTTCCACCTCGGCTCGCCCGACAGTCAGTACTCCGACTTCATCGAGTTCACCGTCGGCCCCGACGCCTTCCACGGCAACACCACCCGCGTCGACGCCTTCGCGCTCAAGCTCGCGATGCGGGTGCACGGCCACGACGGCACCGACCGGCAGGTCGGCGAGGACTACCCGACGTTCCAGGAGTCCCGCGAGGCCACCTGGCAGAAGTTCGCGGCCGCCATGCCGCCGGAGTTCGCGTCGCTGGCGGAGGTGCAGGCCCCGTACCGCATCCCCTCCCCCGGCCATGTGCCCGACTTCCGGCCGGGCGGGCAGCACGCCGGCTACATGAGCGACTACGCCGCGTCGGTCGGAAGGAACGCCACGACCCAGGAGATCTTCGGCTGCTCCGGCCCGCTCGCGGGCGACGCCCCCGGCTGTGCGGCGCTCAACCGGCACGTCGCCGAGCTGCCGCAGGACCAGTGGAACGACCCGAGCCGCTTCTACCGGCAGGGACCGGCGAACTACTACGCCGCGTTCTGGCACGAGCACGCCATCGACAACCTGGCGTACGGCTTCCCGTACGACGACGTGGCCGATCAGTCGTCGTTCGTGTCGGTCCAGAACCCGCAGTGGATGGTGGTGGCCGTCGGCTGGTGAGATCCGGCCGGACGGTTGTCAGGGCCGGTCAGCCCGCCGCCAGCCCGGACAGGACGTCGGCGGCCGCTTCGGGGTGCACCAGCCAGCGCAGGTGGCTGCCGGGCACGGTGTGCACGTCGAACCGGTTGCCGGGGGTGAGCGCGTCGGCCTCGCGGATCAGCCGGTCCTGCATGGCGGCGGGAATGCTGGTGTCGTCCGCCAGTCGCACGTAACTGCGCGGGATCCGGCCCCAGGTGGCCGCCTGCGCGCGGTCCGCGGACGAGCCGACGTCCAGGTTCTCGTCGGGCTGGAAGGTGTTGAGGAAAGCCCGGAACTCGTCGTCGGTGAGGTCCTCGGCGAACGCCTGCCGGAAGGAGGCGAGCGCGTCGGGGTCCGCGGTGCGGAAGTTGGTACGGATCAGGCCGAGCGCAGCCGGATCGCCGGCGAGGGCGCGGGCCAGGCCGGCCGCGTCGACGCCGGCCATCTCCGGTTCGCCGTAGTAGTCGCCCACGTCGAGTTCGACCGGGCACCAGGCGGACACGTAGACGATGCGGTCGATCAGGTCGGGGCGGGCGTTGCCTGCGGCGGTGGCGGTGATGCCGCCCCGGCTGTGCGCGACGACGATCGTCGGGCCGTTCCGCTTCGCCCGCTCCAGGACGCCGACGAGGTGGGCCGCGTTGTCGGCGAGCGTGACGCCCTTGATGCTCCCGGGGGCGGTGGCGAGCGCGTCGAGATCCTGCGGGACCTGATAGGCCGCGGGGAACGTGGCCGCGAATCCGTGGCCCGGCAGGTCGACGGCGAGCGAGCGGTGTCCGCGCAGGGCGAGTTCCGCCTGCAGGGGTGCAAAGGAGAAGGAGTTCGCGAACGCCCCGTGGACGAGGACGAAGGTCGGCGTGTTGGTCATGGTGCCACCCTCACACACGGCGACCGGGCGGGGTGCGGACGGGGGCGCCACCGGGCGCCTGCGGAGCGGGGCGTTCGCGGTGGCCCTCCCCGGCTTCCGGAAAGGCGCTGCGCTCCTTCGGACCGCGGCCCCGTGGCCGGGAGGTCGCTCCCGGCCACGGGGGTGTGTCGTACGTGCGGTCCGATGCTCAGGGCGCGTCGACGATGATGCGTCCGTCCATCGGGGTGCGGCTCGCGGCGCCGCCGCCGTAGTTGGCCTCCACCCCCGCCTGTTCGGCAGCGTTCGGGGTGGCGTTGGTGCAGCTCACGCCGCCGGTGGAACCGGACATGAGCGACGAGCACGGGCCGGGCTTCACGTCGGGCAGACCGAGGCTGTGGCCCAGTTCGTGCGCGGCGATGCGGGTGGTGTTGTAGCCCTGGTCGACCGCCTGGCGGCCGAACCAGACCGTGGCACTGCCGCCGGGGCGGACCGGGCCGAGGGTCGCGCGCGGCCAGCCGTTGTCGGCGATGATCCTGATCTCGGCACGGGTGCCGGCCGGGGCTTTCACCAACGTGACATTCTCCACGGTGGAATTCCACTGCTCGGCGCCAGCGGCCACGGCGCCCTTGAATTCGCCGGCCTGGCTGTCGTCGTAGTACAGCGTGGTGGCGGCTGTTCGCTCCGGTGCGGGAGCGGGGGCGGCGGTGGCCCCGGGGGCCGAGGACAGAGTGACGATTGCGGCAGCGGCCATAACGCCGATACCCAACTTTCGCAGCATGCGGGGAGCCCTCCTCTTGGTGTGAGAATCGAGCACTACTGCGCGACCCCGGTAAGGGTCGGCCCGAGTGTAGGAGCGGCCTTCCGGGGCCACAAGAGGCGGCAATGGCCGTAGATTTCACCTTCTTACGGCATCTCGGCGCCGCTCGCGGTATTCCGCACCGCGGCGTACACGGCGGCTTTCGTGCCGGCGGAATCCGGTCGCGCGCCGCGGGTCATTCCTGCGGTGTAGTCGGGAAGTCGAGACGTATTGCGCCTCTCGGCCGATCCGCCGCGCCGGACGTCTTGTCAGACTGCACCGGTACGCTGACCGCGGGCGGGCGGGGGCCCGCGGTTTCCGCGAGGACTGCCGTGGAGGGGACGTGGGCACGCAGGCAGGACCCGGCGGGGCGGACCGGCCGCCGCGGGTGGTGATCGCCGACGACCAGGCGCTGGTGCGCACCGGCTTCGGCATGATCCTCACCGCGGACGGCATCGACGTCGTCGGCGAGGCGACCGACGGCGAGGAGGCGGTGGCCGCGGTCCGGCGCACCCTGCCCGACGTGGTGCTGATGGACATCCGCATGCCGGGCATGGACGGCCTGGAGGCCACCCGCCGCCTCCTCGGCCCGGACGGTGGGACGCCGGGGCCGGGCGCGCCGCGGGTCGTCATCCTCACCACGTACGACCTCGACCAGTACGTGTACGCGGCGCTGGCGGCCGGCGCCAGCGGCTTCCTGCTCAAGGACGTCACGCCCGAGCATCTGGCCGCCGCCGTCCGCCTCGTCCGCTCCGGCGACGCGCTCCTCGCGCCGTCCATCACCCGTCGCCTCGTGGAGCGCTTCGCCACCCGCGACGACCACGCGGCGAGGCTGCACCGCGACCTCTCCGCGCTCACCCCGCGCGAGCTGGAGGTGCTGGAGTCGCTGGCGCGCGGCCACAGCAACGCGGAGCTGGCCGCCCGGTTCCGGCTCAGCGAGGCGACGGTCAAGACGCACGTGGCCCGCATCCTCGCCAAGCTCCAGCTCCGTGACCGCGCCCAGGCCGTCATCGCGGCGTACGAAACGGGCCTGATCACCCCCGGGTCCCGGCAGCCCCCGCCCGCGCCGTGACGCGGCCGGGCGCCCGGGCGCGGCTCAGCGCTTCACGAACACGCTGGGCGGCGGGCCGAGGTAGCTGTGGCGTACGCCGCCGGTGTCGACGACCAGCTTCTGCACCACCACCGTCGGGTCCACCATCCACAGCTTGAGCACGTGCACGCCCGGCCTGGTCACCCGGTGCTCGGTGACGGTGACGGTGGCGTTGTCGGAGGTGTTGCGCTCCCACTGGCGGTTCATCCGGCCGTCGTCGGCGCCGGTGACCCGCGTGACGTTCACCGTCTGCGGGGCGTCGTCGTCGAAGGCGACGGCGTAGCGCAGCCCGTCGGGGGTGAGGACGCTGTTGCGCGGCGACAGGTACGCGGCCACCCGGAGGGTGCCGGTCGTGAACAGGGTCATCGTGTACTCCAGCCGCGGCCCCTCGCCGGCCGGCATCGGTGCGGCCGTGACGGGGAACGGTGCCATGCCGCTGCCGGTGCGTCCGATGTCCGGGATGCGGCGCCAGGCGACGCCCGCGGCGGGGACGGCACGGGTGTGGCGGTCGGCCTCCACCGAGACGCAGCCGCCGGCCTCCACCGAGCCGGCGAGCGCGGCGTGGCGCACGGACGGGCGGTGCACCCGGGCGTGCACCTCCACGGTGCGGCCGGCGCCCCTGACGAGGACGGGCACGGTGGTGGCGCCCCGCGGGGCCCGCTCGAAGTCGACGCGCAGCCGGGCGCGGATCTGGGTGGTGACGCGCCCGCGCGGGCGGTCGACGCGCATCCAGGACACGGCGGGCTCGATCTCGTAGCCGAAGGGGCTGCGGCCCCGGTTGAAGACCTCGATGTACGGGGCGGGGCCGCTGTCGTACGGACTGACCACCGGCAGCACCGCGGGTCCTGCGGCATCCGGCCACCACCTCTCGGAGCCCTCCACGGCCACGCCGAGCACCGCGCCCGCGGCGGGGTCGACGCGCTTGACGGCGGGGAAGACCTCGTCCGGCAGCGCCTCGTTGTCCTTCTCGGGCTGCTGCCAGGGGGCGTTGGGGCCGTAGCGCTCGACGTCGCCGTAGCCGATCTTCGGCTGGGTCTGGAAGCCCTGCCACTTCCCGCCGGAGAGCGTGTGGTTGTAGTAGTCGGCGAGCGCCTGGTCCTCGGCGAAGAGGGCGTCGGTCTCGGCGGCGAGCTGGTTGGCGGCGGCGCGGCCCTGCGCGGCGTACAGGAGGTTGGTGAACTCGGCGCGGCGCAGCGCGTAGACGACGGCGGTGCCGCGCACGGCGTAGCGTACGAGCTGGAAGTAGGCCGCCCGGTCGGCGCGGTCCAGCCTGGCCTCGATGCGGTCGGCGGTACGCGCCAGTTCCTGCCACTCGTCGGTGACGCGGTCCAGCTCGTGGTAGTTGACGCGGCTGAAGGGGGTGGCCTGGTCGTCGTAGACGACGGCGGCGGCGTCGGTGGCCGGGTCCATGGACGGGTCGAGGGTGATGCGGCGGTTGAGCAGCTCCGGCTTGCGCCTGGCCTGGAGCCGGCCGTACTCGTGCAGGACCTCGGCGATCTCCGCGGCGTGCCGGGGGCCGAAGTTCTCGGCGGCGTAGCGGCGCTCCCACGCGGGCAGGTCCTCTGCCGGCCAGCGGTCGGGGTTCCAGGCGTAGTCGAGGAAGAACTGGGTGGGCAGCTCGTTGGACTTCAGGTCCCCGACGTTGGCGACCCACAGGTTCCGGATGCCGTACGCGTACGTCTGGTGCAACTGCTCCCAGGTGTTGGCGAGGTTGGCGGTGTCGACCCACTTGTAGTTGCGCCCGCCGCCGACGTAGTCGAAGTGGTAGTACAGCCCGTAGCCGCCGGAGCGGGGCGGCAGGGAGGCGTCCGGTACGCGCCGGATGTTGCCCCAGTTGTCGTCGGTGAAGACGACGGTGACGTCGTCGGGTGCCTGCATGCCGCTGTCCCAGTAGTGCTGGACCTCCTTGTACATCGTCCACACCTGCGGCACCCCGGCCGCGTCGCCCAGTTCCTCGGCGATGACGGCGCGCTCGGTGGCGATGATGCGTTCCATCAGCTCGATGCCGTCGCCGTCGGGCAGCGAGGTGTCGCCGTTGCCGCGCATCCCGAGGGTCACCACGCCCTCGAAGCCCTCGGCGGCCATCCGGCGGATGCCGTCGCGCCAGTACGCGCGGATCGCCTCCTCGTTGCGTACGAAGCTCCACTCCCCCGTGCCGCCGTACGGGTCGTGGCCCTCGGTGACGATGGTGCCGTCCTCGTCGCGGACGGCGGGGACGGCGTGCCGGTTCCACTCCTCGATGCCGCGCATCATGGGCGCCTCGTGCGAGGTGCCCATGACGATGCCGTACGCGGTGGCGGTGGCGTGGTTGGCGGGGTCGTCCTCGGCGAAGGCGCGGCCCCAGACGGCCGGCCACAGGTAGTTGGCCTTGAGCCGCAGCATGGCCTCGAAGACCTTGGCGAAGAAGGCGCTGTTGAAGCCGCCGGGGTGGCCCTCGGCGTGGCCGGGGCCGAAGAAGCCGGGCGCCCAGCGGCCGAGAGCGGGGTTCTCGTCGTTGATGAAGATGCCGCGGTACTTCACCGCGGGGGTGCCCTGCGAGAACCGGCCGGGCAGCACGTAGAGCGCGTCGTGGCGGCGGGGCGGGACGTCGGCCCAGAAGTGCCAGGGGGAGACGCCGATGCCGCGGGAGACGTCGTAGATGCCGAAGATGGTGCCGCGCTGGCCGCTGCCGGCGATGACGAAGGCGCGGTCGAGGCCGGGCAGCGGGTCGGCCACGACCTGCTGCAGCGAGGTCTCCCAGCGGCCCTCGACGCCGGTCACGTCGAACTTGCCGGCGGCGATCAGGCCGTCGATGAGCGGGCTGCGGCCGATGGTGCCGACGAGCACCGCGGTGCGCCCGGCGGGCGCACGGCCCCGGGTGAGCGCGGGGCGTACGCCCGTGACCCGTTCCAGGTCCGTGCGCAGATCGCCCAGCGCGCGCAGCACGCCGGGGAAGTCGTCGCCGTCGGCCACCAGCGGTGCGGCCCGGCCGCCGGCGACCAGCGGGAACCGGCCGGGGCCCGGGCCGTGGGCGATGTACGCGCCGGGGTCCGTCGGCCGCGGCGGGTCCGCCGGCGGCACGGCGGCGGCCGGGCCCGGCAGCGCGAGGATCCCGCCGGCGGAGAGCGCGCCGAAACCCAGGCCCGCACCGAGGACGCGGCGCCTGCTGACGCCGTCGCCGGCCGTGCCCGCCGGGGGCGCCTCGCCGGCCGGGGAGCCGGACGCGGAAGACGGGTCGTGCAGGGGGTCGTTGCTGTCCATGCGGACCTTCCTTCGCCGAGCATGCACCGAGCAGGCGGCAATGTTTCGTAAAGCATCGCGAATATTTCTGCGCAACCTAGGGTGGGGCTCGGGACGGGTCAAGACATCGCGCAGCGGCGGGCGGCGGGGCTACCATCCGGGCATGAGTGGTGCTGGAGTCCAGTTCGACGGAGAGGCCCCCGCGGCGGGCGAGGAGCCGCAGGCCACCGCCACGCTTGCGGCGATCGCGGAGGCCGCCGGCGTGTCGTCCTCGACAGTTTCGAAGGTCCTCAACGGCCGATCCGACGTCTCCCCCGGTACCCGCGCCCGGGTCCAGGACCTGTTGCGCGAGCACGGCTACCGGCGCCGCGGCGGCGGCGCGCGCCAGGCCCCGCTGCTCGACCTGGTCTTCCACGAGCTGGAGAGCGCCTGGGCGATGGAGGTCATCCGGGGCGTGGAGAACGTGGCCAGGGCGGAGCGGCTGGGCGTGGTGCTCTCCGAGAGCGCCGGACGGCTGACTCCGGGGCAGACGTGGGTGGAGGACGTGCTCGCGCGCCGGCCGGCGGGCGTCATCCTGGTGCTGTCGGACCTCTCCGCCGACCAGCGGGCGCAGTTCACCGGGCGCGGCATACCGTTCGCGGTGCTGGACCCCGCCGGCGACCTCGCCGAGGACGTGCCGTCCATCGGGGCCACCAACTGGCAGGGCGGGCTGGCCGCCACGCGCCACCTGGTGGGCCTGGGCCACCGCCGGATCGCCGTCGTGGGCGGGCCGCCGGCGATGATGTGCAGCCGGGCCCGCATCGACGGCTACCGCGCGGCGCTCGGCGTGGCGGGGCTGCCGGTGGATCCCGAGCTGATCCGGGAGGGCGACTTCCACCACGAGGCCGGCTACGCGGCCGGCCGCGAGCTGCTCACCCTGCCCGACCGCCCCACGGCGGTCTTCACGGGCAACGACCTCCAGGCCCTCGGCCTGTACGAGGCCGCCCGCGAGCTGGGCCTGCGCATCCCCGACGACCTCAGCGTCGTCGGCTTCGACGACCTGCCCGTGGCCCGCTGGATCGGCCCGCCGCTGACGACCGTGCGGCAGCCGCTGACGGAGATGGCCGAGGCGGCGGCCCGGCTGGTGCTCGACCTGGGCCGGGGCAACGAGCCGGTGACGCGCCGCGTCGAGCTGGCGACGAGCCTGGTCACCCGCAACAGCACCGCCCCGCCGCCCGAGCGCTGAGGAACCACTCCCAGGAGGTCGAAACTTTCGAACGCGCCGAGGCTGGCGTGCGGCGACATTGTCTGACTAAGGTCAGAGAATGGATCCGGCGCTGGTCGACCAGGTGCGGCGGTTCAACCGCACCGTCACTCAGCGCGTCGGCGCGCTCGACGACGCGTATCTCGCCCGCGGTCGCCCCCTCGGGCAGGCCCGGGTGCTGTGGGAGATCGGCGAGCAGGGCTGCGAGCTGCGCGCCCTGCGCTCCCGTCTCGACCTGGACTCCGGCTATCTCAGCCGCCTGCTGCGCGCGTTGCAGGACGCCGGGCTCGTCGAGGTCGGCCCCGACGACGCCGACGCCCGGGTGCGCACCGCCCGGCTCACCGCGGCGGGCCGCGCCGAGCGGGCCGAGCTGGACCGGCTCTCCGACGACCTGGCCGCCTCGATCCTGCGCCCGCTGAGCAGCGGGCACCGCAGCCGGCTGACGGCCGCGATGGCGGAGGTCGAGCGGCTGCTCGTCGCCTCCATGGTCCGCGTCGCGGTCGTCGACCCGCGGCACCCCGACGCGCGCCAGTGCATGCGGGCGTACGCCGCCGAGCTGGGGCGCCGCTTCGACGGCGGCTTCGACCCGGCCCGCAGCATCTCCGCCGAGGACGCCGAGCTCACCCGCCCGGCCGGGCTGATACTCGTCGCGACGCTGCACTCCGATCCGGTCGGCTGCGGCGCACTGAAGTTCCGGCCGGAGCGCCGGGCGGAGGTCAAGCGGATGTGGGTGTCACCGGCGGTGCGCGGCCTCGGGCTCGGGCGGCGGCTGCTGACGGAGCTGGAGGAGCGCGCCGCCGCGCGCGGCGTGCGCACCCTCCGGCTGGAGACCAACCGCGCCCTCGGCGAGGCCGTGGGGCTGTACCGCTCGTCCGGGTACGACGAGGTGGCCCCCTTCAACGACGAGCCGTACGCGCACCACTGGTTCGAAAAGGGCCTCGGCGACCGCGGCGAGCGGACGCCGTAACGGAAACGACGACACGACGGAACCCACGTCGGAGCACAAGGGGAGGCGGCACCGCATGGACCGCGCCGAGTTCACCCGCCGCTGCGCGGCGCTCACCACCGCCCACCTCGCGGACGCCTGCATCCGCGCCCGCGTACCGGTGCGCTGCGCGCCGCCCGGCACGCACGCGGTGGAGCCGCGGGACCGGGTCGCCGGGCGGGTCCTGCCGGCGCGGCACGCGGGCAGCGTCGACGTCTTCCTGGAGGCGCTGGAGTCGGCCGAGCCCGGGGACGTGCTGGTGGTCGACAACGCCGGTCGCCGGGACGAGGCGTGCGTGGGCGACCTGGTGGTGCTGGAGGCGAAGGCCGCGGGGCTCGCGGGGATCGTCATCTGGGGTCTGCACCGCGACACCGCGGACATCCGCGCCATCGGCCTGCCGGTCTTCAGCGGCGGCGCGCTGCCCACCGGCCCGCAGCGCCTGGACGAACGCGCCCCCGGCGCCCTGGCCTCCGCCCGCGCCGGCGACTGGACGGTGGACCGCGCCGACCTGGTCGTCGGTGACGACGACGGCGTGCTGTTCCTGCCGGCCGACCGTGCCGGGGAACTGCTCGCCCTGGCGGAGGGGATCCGGGACACCGAGCGGCGGCAGGCCGAGCGGATCGCGGCGGGCGACTCGCTGCGCGGTCAGGTGCGGTTCGACGACTTCCTGCGGCGGCGCGGAGAGGACCCCGCACTGACGTTCCGCGAGCACCTGCGCGGGGTCGGCGGAGCGATCGAGGAGTGAGCACGGTGGGCCGGACGCGACGACGCGGGCACGACAGGTGAAGGCGAGGGTGTGCGGATGAGCGATGTCAGACGCGACCTCCTGGAGACGGCACGCGTGGCGGCCGGACTGCTGCGGGCGCCGGAGGCGGCCGCGGCGTGGGACCGGCCCAGCGCGCTGCGGGAGTTCGGTGTGGCCGGCCTCGCGGGCCACACCGCGTACAACATCCTGCTCGTGCCGGAGGTCCTCGACTCCCCCCGGCCCGCCGAGCCCGTCGTTCCGCTGCTCGGGCACTACGTCCGGATCGACTGGGTCGGCTCCGGACCGGACGACGAGGTCAACCGGCGCATCCGCCGTACCGGCGACGAGGTCGCCGCGGGCGGGCCGGAGGACCTCGCGGACCGCGCGGACGAGGCCGTACGGGACCTGGCCGCACGACTGCCGGCGGCGCAGGAGCGCCCGGTGCGGCTGCCGTTCTGGGGACCCTGGTCGCTGGGCCTGGAGGACTTCCTGATCACGCGGATGAGGGAACTCGCCGTGCACTCCGACGACCTAGCGGTCAGCGTGCACGTCGCCACCCCCGCGCTGCCGGAGGGCGCGGTGGACGCGGTGGTCGACCTGCTGTCGCGGCTCTCGGTGCGCCGCCACGGGCCGACGGCGGTGCTGCGGGCGTTCAGCCGCGCCGAGCGGGCACCGGACACCTTCGCCGCGTTCTGAGCGCCGCCCCGCACACCGGAGAACCGGAGAAAGCAGCCGTCGGACGGGCGCCGGCCCTCACCGCGGAGCCGGGACCGAGGCCGGAGCCTGCTCCGGCTCCGGCTCCGGCTTGGGGGCCTGCTCCGGCTCCGGCTCCGGTCGCACGGGCGCGCGCGGTGGCCTGCGGCGGCGGGTCGGGCTGACGGCCAGAATGTAGCCGACGAGCACACCCACCGACAGGATCGCCAGCCGTCCCGCGACCGGCGGGCTGTCCGGCGGCGGGTCGTAGCCCCCGTCCTCCAGGCCCGCCGCCCGCTCGAAGTGGTTGTACGCGCCGGGGAAGACCAGCTCGTCCGCCGCGTACAGCGCGGGGAACGCGGCCGGGCCCGCGAGCAGCGACCCGAGCGCCCACTGGTCGGAGTGGCGCGCCTCGTGCTCGGAGAGCCGCCGCATCCGCGGCGACTGGGTCTCGGCGCGCTGGTCCGTGAGGAAGACGGTGCCGTACATCGTGCCCGCGCGGGCGAACCCGTCGTCGAGGACGACCGCCGTGGTGCCGTTCGCCGCGCAGTGGAACATCTCGCCCCCTTCCCCCGCGGCGAAGAGCAACGCGGCCCCGGAGACGGGCGCGTTGACCACCGTGCGAGCCGTCTGCCACACCCCGCCGCCCTCCCCCGCCGCCCCGCACGGCCGCATCTGGGCGCCCGGGCCGAGGACGGCGAAGGCGCCCGCCAGCGCCGCCTGCACCACCGTGCCCCACACGACGATCAGCACCCGGCGCCGCGACGGGCGCGCGCCGCGGCGCGTGCCCACGGCCGCGAGGAGCAGACCGACGACCCCGCCGCAGATCAGGCAGGCCGCCAACCAGACGGCTCTGCGCTCGACCGGCCTCGCCCGGGCCGGGCGTTCTGCCGGGGCCGCCGGTGCGGTGGGTCGCTCCAGAGTTGCCGTGCCAACCGCCATCCGCCACCCCTGTCCTCACGCCGAGAAGCACTGGGCTCTGCGGGCCGCCGCGGACCGGGCCACACCCCAACCCCGCCGCGGCGCGGCGGGGTTGGGCAACCTGAGTCGTTGCATGCAGTCGCAGACACGTGCTCAGATTACGGTACCGTAACGAATTGAAGTCGAACCGGCCTCGAAAATTGGCCGCTTCCCGCGAGAAGGGTGTGAATGGCGGCAGGCGGGATCGGGCAGGTGATCCCGTACGGAACCGGAGGGGCGCTGATGAGCGACGAGGACGAGAAGGAGCCCGCGCCGACGGCCGGGCCCGCCGCCACCGGCGCCGCGGAGCCCGAGGGCGGGGAGTCTGCGTGCTGGCTGGAACGCGTCTGCCCGGAGTGCGGGCGGCTGGCCGACACCACACCCCCGGTCCGCTGCGCCCGCTGCGGCACGCTCCTCACCGGCTGAAGCGGGCCCGCGGGCTACCCGCCTATCTCCAGGAGCCTCCGGTGAGCACCACGCCGAGCGCGGCCAGCCCCAGGACGACCCAGCCGAACCAGAGCCATCCGCTGCTGCCCACCGACACCGTGTACGCCGTGATGACCACGAGACCGGCCACGGTACTCACGACCATGGCCTTCGCAGAACCGGGCTTGTCCATGCCGCCTCCACCAGCCGTCAGCCGACGGCCGTCCCCGCGCGACCGCACGCAACCTTCTCCCCATGGTCCCTCGCCGGGGACCAGCGCGATAGTCGAAGGAGCGCCGGGTGTCCGCGCGGTTACGGCTTGCGAGCCTGGAGGGAGGCCAGATAGGCGTTGTACGCCGCCAGCTCCCGGTCTCCGTCGCGGTCGGCGGTGCGGTCGCCGCGCTTCGCGCGGCGCTGCTCGGAGTTGTACCACTGGTAGACCAGCGCGACGAGGACCAGCACCGAGGGGATCTCGCTGAACGCCCAGGCGATGCCGCCGGCGGCCTGCTGGTCGTCCAGGGCGTCGATGCCCAGGGAGGCGGGCGGGTTGCTGTAGACGTCCACCATCGGCTCGCTGCCCATCATCAGCGCGATGCCGAAGAAGGCGTGGAACGGCATGCCCGCGAAGAGCGTCAGCATCCGCATCACGTGCGTGGGCCGGTTCGGGCCCGGGTCGACGCCCATGATCGGCCAGAAGAAGACCAGGCCCACAACCAGGAAGTGGATCATCATCCCGACGTGCCCGGCCTTGCTCTCCATCAGCGTGTCGAAGAGCGGGGTGAAGTAGAGCGCGTACAGGCTCGCGATGAACAGCGGGATCGTGAACACGGGGTGCGTGATCACCATCAGGTAGCGGCTGTGCAGCAGCGAGACCACCGCGGAGCGGGGCCTGCCCGTGGGCAGGGCACGCAGCAGCAGTGTCACGGGAGCGCCGAGGAGCAGCAGGATCGGCGACAGCATGCTGATCACCATGTGCTGCACCATGTGCACGCTGAACATGACCATGCCGTAGTCGTTCAGGCCCGTGCACATGACGAGGACGATGGTCAGCACACCGAGAGTGAAGGCGACGGTCCGCCCCACCGGCCAGGCGTCCCCGCGGCGGCGCAGCCGGAGGACCCCGTAGCCGTAGAGGGCGAGGGCGGCGAGGGAACCGATGAGGAAGACGGGCTCGCCGGTCCACTCCAGGCCGCGCCCCAGGGTGAACGGCGGAAGGTCGAGATGGCTGCCGTGCCCGCCGTGGTCCATGTCGGTGCTGCTCCTCGTGCCGGTGATGCCCTCACTCAGGCTAGACCCGCCCGGTTCCGGCACCTCGCCGGGGTACCCCGCGGGAGCGGGCCGGCCGCGGCGGCGTCAGCGGGAGGCGCTGGCGGCGGCGATGCGCTCGTTGCGCAGGGCCTCGTACCAGCGGTCGTCGACCGGCGGCAGGCCGGAGGACTCCAGCGCCAGCCTGATCAGCAGGTCGGCGATCTGCGGGTTACGGGCGAGCACGGGGCCGTGCATGTACGTGCCGAAGACGTTGCCGTTCCACGCGCCCTCGGTGCCGTCGCCGGTGCCGTTGCCGTGGCCGAAGCGGACCCGGGCGAGCGGCTTGGCGGTGGGGCCGAGGTGGGTGACGCCCTGGTGGTTCTCGAAGCCGGTGAGCTGGGGCAGGCCGAGCTGCGGATCGATGTCGCCCAGCACGTCGCCGACGCAGCGGCCGGCCTGGCCGCGCCCGCTGGTGACGTCGAGCAGCCCGAGGCCCGGCTCCTGCCGGTCGAGGTCGTTGATGAACTCGTGGCCCAGGATCTGGTAGCCGGCGCAGACGGAGAAGATGATCGCGCCATTGCCCGCGGCCCGGTTCAGCCCGCCGTCGCGGCGCAGCCGCTCGGCGGCGAGCCGCTGCGGGCGGTCCTCGCCGCCGCCGATGAGGTAGATGTCGGCGGAGGCGGGCACGGGCTGGTCGGAGCGGACGTCGACGCGCGTGACGTCGTAGCCGCGCTGCCGCGCGCGGCGCTCGACGACGAGGGCGTTGCCCTGGTCGCCGTAGGTGGACAGCAGGTCGGGGTAGACCCAGACGAGGCGCAGGCTGTTGTCGTTCATGCGGTCACTCCTTGGCGTCTCGTACGGGTCAGTTGCCGACGCGGCGGCGCAGGTCCTGGAACGCGGTGTAGTTGGCGATGACCTCGATCCGGCCGGGCGGCGCGGCGGCGACGGCCTCGTCGACGTGCTCGCAGACGCGGAAGCTCTGGTTCGCCACCTCCAGCCGGACGGCGAGGTCGAGCTTGCGGTCGCCGATGACGTACAGCGGGTGGCCGGTCAGCCGGGTGTAGTCGACGTCCCACAGCCAGGACGTGTCGGTGCCGTCGGCGCCGCGGGCGTTGACGGAGAGCACCACGGGGGTGGGCGGGGGGTCGATCAGGGAGAACGTCTCCAGCCAGCCCGCCGGGTTCTTCGCCAGCAGCAGCCGCAGGTCACGGCCGCCGAACTGGACGGTGTCGTACCTCCCGGCGACCGCGGTGACCTCCCACATGCGCTCCAGCGCCGTCTGCGGGTGCACGCCGAAGGCGGCGGCCACGGCGGCGGCGGTGGTGGCGTTGGCGCGGTTGGCCCGGCCGGGGAGCTGGAGGCGGATCGGCCAGGCGGCGCCGTGCGGGTCGAGCACGTGCTCGCCGGACAGCGCCCAACTGGGTACGGGGCGGCGGAAGCCGCACTCGGCGCACAGCCAGTCCTCGCCCGGGCGCTGGAGGACGCCGCCGCAGGAGGGGCAGGACCAGGCGTCGTCCTTCCACTCCTGGCCGGCGGCGACCCAGAGCACGTTCGGGCTGGAGGAGGCGGCCCAGACGACGAGGGGGTCGTCGCAGTTGGCGACGACGAGCGCCTTGTTGCCGGACAGGCCCTCGCGCCAGCGCTCGGCGAGCATGCGGGTCTCGGCGGCGCGGTCGAGCTGGTCGCGGGAGAGGTTGAGCAGCGCGATGGCCTTGGGGGTGACGTCGCGGGCGACGGTGGCGAGGTACTTCTCGTCGACCTCGATGACGCCGTAGCGCGCGTCGGAGCCGCCGGCGAGCGCCGAGGTGATGCCGGCGGGCATGTTGGCGCCGAGTGCGTTGGAGACGACGGGCCCGGAGGCGCGCAGGGCCTCCGCGATCAGCCGGGTGGTGGTGGTCTTGCCGTTGGTGGCGGAGACGAGGACGACGTCGAGGTGGCCGGCGAGCCGGCCGAGGAGGTCGGGGTCCAGCCTGAGCGCGACCTTGCCGCCGATCACGGAGCCGCTGCCCTTGCCCGCGGCGCGGGACACCGCCGCCGCCGCCCTGCCCGCCGTGACGGCCAGCTTGGACCGTGGCGACAGCGGTTCCGTGTTGCCTGCCATCGTCGTAGCTCCTCCTCGCGTGCCCGTGCGCGGTGCGCCGTCGTCGCGGTGCTCCGGTGTCCTTCGTCCGCTGCCCGGCCTGCGGCGCGGCGCGGTAGCGGCCAGCCTATCGAGAGACGCGCCGGGCCCCGAATCCCGGCACGTCGTGCCGCCCGTGTGCCGCTCCCGCGGCTGCCCTACAGTCCGGGTCCGCCGGCCTTGTCCGCGGCGGCGGCGAGCCGCCCCCAGAGCAGGTCTGCGAGGCTCTGCACCAACTCGGCGCGGCTGCAGGGCCGTTCGCGCAGCCACCAGTCGCCGGCGGCGTGCATCATGCCGACGATGCCGTGGCCCCAGGCGCGGGCGATCACCGCGCCGCCGGGGCCGAAGTCGATGCGGTCGGCTATGACCTGGGCCAGCTCCTCCCCCAGGCGGCGGAGCAGCGGCGCGGAGTGGCGGCCGACCTCGAAGTCGCGCTCGGTGGCCTCGGCGGCCGGGGCCGGTTCCGGGACGTCGAGGGCGCCGCCGTCGGCCGGGTGCATGAGGAAGCGGTAGACCTGCGGGCGGGCCTCGATGGCCGAGAGGTACGTGTCGAGGGTGGCCTCGACGCGCTCACGCCGGCCGGTGGGGGCGTCGAGCGCGGCGCGCAGGGCGGCGAGCAGGGCGTCGGTGTGGCGTACGGCGAGCGCGCGGTACAGGCCGCCCTTGTCACCGAAGTGGCGGTAGAGGATGGGCTTGGTGATACCGGCCTCGGCGGCGATCGCGTTCATCGAGGCGCCCGGGCCGTCTCGCAGGACCACCCGGTCCGCGGCTTCGAGCAGTTCGCGGCGCCGGTCCTCGGTCGCCTGCTCCCTCTCGCCGCGCCGGTTGTCCATGAAACCGCTCCCCTGCCTGGTCGATGCCCGGATGACTGCGCAACCTAGCACCCCGGTCACGTCGCCCCCGCGGACGTGCGGGAGTTGACAGAGTCTACTCACGGGTAACAGACTTACGTTACCGACGGTAACGAATGCAAAGGGTGCGGAGGCGCAATGTCTGAGTTCACGTTCGAGCTCAACGAGGACCAGAAGTCCGTCCAGGAGTGGGTGCACGGCTTCGCCGCCGACGTCGTCCGCCCCGCCGCCGCCGAGTGGGACGAGCGCGAGGAGACCCCCTGGCCGGTGATCCAGGAGGCGGCCAAGATCGGCCTGTACTCCCTGGACTTCTACGCCCAGCAGTACTTCGACCCCACCGGGCTGAGCATCCCCGTGGTCATGGAGGAGCTGTTCTGGGGCGACGCGGGCATCGCCCTGTCGATCGTCGGCACCGGGCTCGCCGCCGTCGGCGTGCTGGCCAACGGCACCGAGGAGCAGATCGGCACCTGGATCCCGCAGATGTACGGCGACGTCGACAACGTGCAACTGGCCGCCTTCTGCTCCTCCGAGCCGGACGCCGGCTCCGACGTCTCCGCGATGCGCACCCGTGCCGTCTACGACGAGGCCAAGGACGAGTGGGTGCTCAACGGCACCAAGACCTGGGCCACCAACGGCGGCATCGCCGCCGTGCACGTCGTGGTCGCCGTCGTCGACCCGGAGCTGGGCACCAAGGGGCACGCCTCGTTCATCATCCCGCCGGGCACGCCGGGACTGTCGCAGGGGCAGAAGTTCAAGAAGCACGGCATCCGCGCCTCGCACACCGCCGAAGTGGTGCTGGAGGACGTGCGGGTGCCCGGCTCGTGCCTGCTCGGCGGCCGGGAGAAGCTGCAGGAGCGGCTGGCCCGGGCACGCGAGCGGGCGAAGTCGGGCGGCGAGCGGGTCAAGAACGCCGCGATGGCCACCTTCGAGGCGTCCCGCCCCGCGGTGGGCGCGCAGGCGGTCGGCATCGCGCGCGCGGCGTACGAGACGGCGCTGGAGTACGCCAAGACCCGCGTCCAGTTCGGCCGCCCGATCATCGACAACCAGGGCGTCGCCTTCCAGCTCGCCGACATGCGCACCCAGATCGACGCCGCCCGGCTGCTGGTCTGGCGGGCCTCGTGGATGGCCAGCGCCGGCAAGGGGTTCACCTCGGCGGAGGGCTCGATGTCGAAGCTGTACGCGGGCGAGGTGGCCAAGGACGTCACCGCGCGGGCGATGCAGATCCTCGGCGGCAACGGCTACACCCGGGAGTACCCGGTGGAGCGGATGCACCGCGACGCCGCCATCTACACGATCTTCGAGGGCACCAGCGAGATCCAGCGCCTCGTGATCGCCCGCACCCTGGCCGGCGTCCCGATCCGCTGACTTCGCCGGCCCTCTCCCCCGGCGCGCGTCGCGCGGCTACCCTGCGAGCGCACGACGACCGACCGGGGGAAGGGCGAGGCCGCGTTGTTCTACCACCTGCTGAAGTACCTGTTCATCGGGCCGCTGCTGCGGCTGCTCTTCCGGCCCCGCATCGAGGGCCTGGAGCACATACCGCAGGAGGGGGCGGCGATCGTCGCGGGCAACCACCTGTCGTTCGCCGACCACTTCCTCATGCCGGTGATGCTGAAGCGGCGCATCACGTTCCTCGCCAAGGCCGAGTACTTCAACGGCCCCGGCCTCAAGGGGCGGCTGACCGCCGGGTTCTTCCACAGCATCGGCCAGATCCCGGTCGACCGCCGGGGCCGCAAGGCCGCGCAGGCGGCCATCGAGGAGGGCCTGGGCGTGCTCGCCAAGGGCGAGCTGCTGGGCATCTACCCGGAGGGCACGCGCTCGCACGACGGGCGCCTGTACAAGGGCCGGGTCGGGGTGGCGGCGATGGCGCTGCGGGCGGGCGTGCCGGTCATCCCGTGCGCGATGCTCGGCACCCGCGAAGTCCAGCCGCCCGGCCAGAAGATCCCCAGCCTCGGCCGGGTCACGATCCGCTTCGGCGAGCCGCTGGAGTTCTCCCGGTACGAGGGGATGGAGGACCAGAAGGCCGTGCTGCGGGCCGTCACCGACGAGATCATGTACGCCATCCTCGGCATGTCGAACCAGGAGTACGTCGACCGGTACGCGCCCGACGTCAAGGCCGAGCAGGAGGCCGCGAGGAAGAACCCGCCCGCGGCGGCCTGACCGAAACCGGGCGCCGCGCGGAAACCGGGTGGTCGCTGCCCGGCCCCGGTGCGTACCGTCCAGGCATGACGAGGACAGCGGAGCCCGCCGCGCAGCCGGCCGGCGGCACGGTACGGACCGGCCCGGGCGGTGCCCGGTGAGCGCGCGGCTGCGTCAGGTGGCGCGGGACAACGACCGGATCCTCGCCGAAGGCGGGTACGAGGCCGCGGGCCGGTGGGTGCCGGTGGGCGAGGCCGCCGCGCGGGCGGCGGACGGCACCCGGATGTACGGACCGGGGCCGGTCGCCGGCGCCGGGCGGGCCGCCGCGGACGCGCCGCGGGCCCGGCCCGCCGAGGTGACCGCCGAGACCTCGCTCGCCGCGGCCCGGCGGCTGGTCGCGGACGGCGCCGACGGCGCCGACCGCGTAGGCGTGCTGAACTTCTCCTCCGCCCGCAACCCCGGCGGCGGCTACGTCAACGGCGCCCGCGCGCAGGAGGAGGAGCTGTGCCGGGCCTCCGCGCTCTACCCGGCGCTGCTGCGCGCGCCGGAGTTCTACGCCGCCCACCGCGCCGACCCCAGCCCCTTCTACACCCACCGCGTCATCCACTCCCCCGCCGTCCCGGTGTTCCGCGACGACGCGGGCGCGCTCCTGGCCGAGCCGTACGCCGTCGACTTCCTCACCTCCCCCGCCCCCAACGCGGGCGTGATCGCCCAGCGCACGCCCGAGGAGACGGACCGGATCCCCGCCGCGCTGACCGGGCGCGCGGAGCGGGTGCTGGAGGTGGCGGCGGTCGCCGGGGTGACGGCGCTGGTGCTGGGCGCGTGGGGCTGCGGGGTGTTCCGCAACGACCCGGCGCAGGTGGCGGCGGCGTTCCGCACCCACCTGGAGCCCGGCGGGCGGTTCGCGGGGCGGTTCGGGCGGCTGGTGTTCGCCGTGTGGGACCGGCAGCCGCGGTCGGCGAACCGCGAGGCGTTCGAGGCGGCGTTCGGCACCGGCTGAGCGACCGGGCCACGGTGCGCGGGCACGTTCGCCGCCCGGCCGTGAGCCTCACGACGGGCGGTCGTCCCCCGGCGCGGCACGCACCAGGCCGGTCCGGTATGCGATCACCACGAGCTGCGCACGGTCACGGGCCTCCAGCTTCGTCATCGCGCGCTGCACGTGGGCGCGGACCGTGAACGGGCTCAGGAACATCCGCTCGGCGATCTCCTGGTTGGACAGCCCGGTGGCCACCAGGGCCACCATCTCGCGTTCGCGCGGGGTGAGCACGGCGAGCCGCTCCGGGTGGTGCCGCGGGGCGTCGTCCGGGGTGGCGAGGAAGCGGGCGACCAGGGAGCGGGTCGCCGCGGGCGACAGCAGCGTGTCGCCGGCGGCGATCGTACGGACCGCCTCCGCCAGTTCCTCGGCGCCGATGCCCTTGCCGACGAAGCCGCCGGCCCCGGCGCGCAGCGCCTGCGCGACGTACTCGTCCGTCTCGTACGTGGTGAGGATCAGGATGCGGCTGCCGCGCAGCTCCGGGTCCGCGGCGATCTCCGACGTGGCGGTGAGACCGTCCACCCCGGGCATGCGGATGTCCATCACCACCACGTCCGGGTGCAGTTCGCGGGTGAGGCGCACCGCCTCCCCGCCGTCGGCGGCCTCGCCGACCACGGTGATGTCCTCGGCGGTGTCCAGGAGCATCCGGAACGCGCCGCGCAGCAGTGCCTGGTCGTCGGCGAGCAGCACCCGTAGCGTCACTGCGCCTCCCGGTGTCCGTCACCCGTGGGTCCGCCGGCTGCTCCGCGCGCCGTGTCCTTGGCCGCCGGCAGGGGCAGTTCGGCGGAGACGAGGAAGCCGCCCTCGGGGCGGCCGCCCGCGGAGAGGTGCCCGCCGACCGCTGTGGCACGTTCGCGCATCCCGATCAGACCGTAGCCGGGCGGGCGCTCGGGTGCGGCGGCGGACGGTGCCGTACGGGTGCCGCGGCCGTCGTCGGCGACGGTGAGGGTCAGGCGGTCGCGGCTGAAGGCGAGGTGCACCCGCGCGCTGCCGGTCCCGGCGTGCTTGGTCACGTTGGTCAGGGCCTCCTGGACGATGCGGTACGCGGTGAGGTCCACGCCCGGCGGCAGCGGCCTGGCCGTGCCCTCCTGATCCAGCGACACCTCCAGGCCCGCGCGGCCGAAGGAGTCGAGGAGCGCGGGCAGCCCGGACAGCCCGGGCGCCGGATCCGCGGGCTCGGCCGCGTCTCCGGACTGGCGCAGCAGCCCGACCGTGGCGCGCAGGTCGTCGAGCGCGTCGCCGGTGGTCTGGACGAGCTCCGCCAGGCTCTTGCGGGTCTGCTCGGGGCGGGAGTCGAAGAGGTGGGCGGCGACCGTGGCCTGCGCGTTGGCCAGGGTGATCTGGTGGGCGACGAGGTCGTGCAGTTCCCGGGCGATACGCAGCCGTTCCTCGGCCACCCGGCGGCGCGCCTCGCTCTCCCGGCTCTGCTCCGCCCGCCGGGCCCGCTCCTCCACGGCCGCCAGATACGCCCGCCGGTTGTGTGCCGAGCGCCCCAGCACGCCGGCCACCAGCGGGAACGCCGCCACCGAGCCCATCCGGCTCGCGTCCTGCCAGGACAGGTCCTCGAACCAGGGGGTGGCGGCGAGCAGCAGCGCCGCGGAGGCGAGCGACACCGCGAGCGCGGCGCGCCGTTCGGTACGGGCGTGGAGCGCGTACGCGTAGGCGGCGATCACGGCGGGGGCCATGATGGGCGGGCTCAGCAGCAGGCCCAGGGGCGGCACCAGCACGCCGGCCGCGGTCGTGGCCGCCAGGGCGGCCAGGGGCGTCCTGTGCCGTACGGGCAGCACGGCACAGGACGCCACGGCGACGAGATAGGCGGCGGGGGGCGGCGCGGCCAGCGTGTCGTCGACCTGCACCACCCCGCCGAGCAGGCAGAGCGTGACCGCCGTCGCCGTGACCGCCGCCTCCCGCCACCGCGAACGGCGCGCCCGCGGACCGCCGTCGCCCGGGTTCGTCATGGCCGGGTCAGTACCGGCCGGCCGGCAGCCGCGGCACCCCCGCGTCGGGTCCGCCCGCGGGGGCGGGGACCCGCTTGCTCAGCGCCTCGCCCTCGATGTCCACGTTCGGCAGCACACGGTTCAGGATACGAGGCAGCCACCAGGCCCGGTGGCCGAGCAGCGCGAGCACCGCCGGCACGATCGCCATCCTGACCACGAAGGCGTCGAAGGCGACGGCGGCGGCGAGGCCCACGCCCATCGTCTGGATCGTCGGGCTGCTCATCCCGACGAACCCGGCGAACACGCTGATCATGATGATCGCCGCGGCGGCCACCACCCGGCCGCTGTGCCGGAACCCCTGGACGATCGCCTCGCCGGGCGACGCGCCGTGGACGTAGGTCTCCCGCATCCGGGTGAGGAGGAAGACCTCGTAGTCCATGGCGAGGCCGAACACGATGCCGATGATGAGGATCGGCATCAGCGACATGACGGGGCCGGTCTGCTCGATGCCGAGCAGGTCCGCCCCCCAGCCCCACTGGAAGACGGCGACGAGGACGCCGAAGGCGGCGCCGACGGACAGAAGGAAGCCGAGCGCGGCCTTGAGCGGTACCAGGATCGAGCGGAAGACCACCGTCAGCAGCAGCACCGCCAGGCCGATGACCACGGTCAGATACGGCAGGAGTGCGTCGGACATGGCTTCCGAGATGTCGATGTTCATCGCGGTGGTGCCCGTGACCAGGACACCGGCGCCCGTGTCCGCCTCGACGCCGTCGGCGGCGTCCCGGATCGAGTGGACCAGGTCCTTGGTCTCGCCGCTGTTCGGCGCGGTCTCCGGCACGGCGGTGAGGACGGCCGTGTCCCCGGCCTCGTCGAGCACCGGGTCGCCGACGGACGCCACGCCGTCCACGTCCCGTACGGTCGTGGCGACCAGGTCGCCGGCGGCCTCGGCGTCCGCGGCCTTCGACGTGTCCACGACGACTGTGAGCGGCCCGTTGAAGCCGGGCCCGAATCCCTCCGACAGCAGGTCGTAGGCGCGCCGCTGGGTGGTCTCGACCGACTTGGCCTCGTCTCCCGGCAGGCCGAGTTCGAGGTTCAGCGCGGGTACGGCGACGGCGCCGAGGCCGAGTCCGGCGACCAGCAGCACGGCCACCGGCCGGCGCAGGACGAACCGCGCCCAGCGGACGCCGAGACCGGGCCGGCCGGCCCCGGCGGGCACCGCGTGCGGGCGCTCGCCGGCCCGCCGGGCGGCCTTGCGCACGGCCCGGGACAGCACCCGCCGGCCGGCGAAGCCGAGCATCGCGGGGACCAGGGTGAGCGCGACGAGCACGGCGAGGGCCACGGCCCCCGCGCCGCCCATGCCCATCTTCGTCAGTTCGGGGATGCCGACGACCCCGAGCCCGACCAGGGCGATGAAGACGGTCGCGCCGGCGAAGACCACGGCGGACCCCGCCGTGCCCACCGCCCGGCCCGCGGCCTCCTCCGGGTCGCTGCCGCGGGCGAGTTCGTCGCGGAACCTGGAGGTGATGAAGAGCGCGTAGTCGATGCCGACCGCCAGCCCCAGCATCAGCGCCAGAATGGCGACGGTGGACGTCAGGCCGAGCGGCACGGCCAGCGCGGAGACCAGGCCGAAGGCGATGGCCACGCCCGCGAAGGCGGTCAGCAGCGACAGCCCGGCGGCGACCAGCGAACCGAGGGCGAGGACCAGCACCACCGCGGCCACCGCCACGCCGATCATCTCCGTCGCGCCGCCCGGCTCCTCCTCCGCGTCCAGGGCGGACCCGCCGATCTCCACGGTCAGCCCCGCGTCCCTGGCCTGGTCCGCGGCGCCCTCGAGGGCGCTCTTCGTCGGCCCGGTGAGGTCCACGGCGTCCGCGGTGTAGGTGATCGTGGAGTAGGCGATGGTGCCGTCCTCGCTCACGTCACCGGCCTCGTACGGGTCGCTGGCCGACGCGACCTGGCCGCCGCCGTCCAGCGAACCGAGCGCGTCCGCGACGGCCGTCTTGTGCTCCGTCGCCGTCATCCGCTGCCCGTCGGGGGCCTGGAACACCAGACGGGCCTCGGCCCCCTGCGCGTTGTTCTCGGGGAAGCGCTCGTCCAGCAGGTCGAACGCCTGCTGCGACTCGGTGCCCGGCATGGAGAGGTCCTCTTCCTCCCCGGCAGGCGCCACGGCGGCGGCGACCCCGGCAATCACCAGGGCGACCAGCCACGTGCCGCCGACCAGCCGGCGCCGCCGGAAGGCCCACCGCCCGATCCGGTAGAGAAACGTCGCCACTTCTCGATCACTCCAGACACCGCTAGGAACGGGGAATCGCGCGAGATCTCACGCGCTTCCCACACTCCCGGCCGGCGCCCGGCGGGGCATCGTCCGCCGTGGCCGTCTTCGCCTGGTGCGCCCGGACCAGCCGGCGCCGCGGCCTGGTGCGTACGCACCACGGTCCGCCCCGGGCCGCGGCTACCCCTGCTGCTCCGCCCCGCCTTCCCCGCCGTCCTCGAAGTCCTCGACGAAGAAGCTGTCGTGCCGGACGCGGAACCGCTTCAGCTCCTCGCCGCCGCGCCGCGACATCTCCGCCACCCGCTCGAAGTACTCCTCGCGCGGTGCGCCCGGGGAGAAGAGCATGAGCACGCGGACGGGGTCGTCCGTGACGTTCCTGAAGGCGTGCAGCCCGCCGACGGGCACGTACAGGAAGTCCCCGCCGCGCCCCGTCACCCACCTGTCGCCGTCGTACAGCTCCAGCTCGCCGGAGATCACGTAGAAGGACTCCGACATCGCCTTGTGGAAGTGCGTCTTCGCCCCGGGCGAGCGCGGGCCGAGCTGGACGTCGTACAGGCCGAACTCGCCGCCGGTCGACTCCTCGGTGGCGAGGTAGCGGGTGAAGCCGCCGGGCGAGGTGAGGTCAGGCGGGGTGGCGGCCGGCCGGAACGTCGCGTTCACCTCACCCCGCTCCCCGTGGTAGCGGGGTTCGGGGTAGACGAGGTCTTCGGGGTACGACACGGGTGCGCTCCTTCCGGCGGTTCTCCAGCATCGTGCCCCGGGCGGCGCGTGAGCGGCATCGGGCAACCGGATGATCTCGGCGGCGCCGGGCCCAGGTCCGCGGACCTAGGGCCGGCGCGGCGTCGTCCCGTCCGGCGGGACCCGACGGGACGGGACGGGGCTCCGCGGGACTAGGCGGGACCCTCGCTGCTCGCGCGGGTGTCGGGGGCGCGGTGTTCCGCGGCGATGCCGAAGCGGCGTTCGCCCGTGGCAGATCCGGCGGGGTGGACCGTGCGCACGCCGGAGACGGTGGTGATGACCTGCTCCTCGGCCGGCGGGTTCTCGAGGTCGTCGAGTTTTTCCAGGTCGGCGGCCGATACGAGGGCCACGAGGGGCCGGCCGTGGCGCGTGACCACGACCCGCTCGCCGCCGTAGACCACGCGGTTGATCAGGTCGGCCAGCTCTGCACGGGCTTGCGTCACCGGAATTTCGTACGCCATGCTCCCAGCATAACCGGATGTACGTCCTGTACATTTTGTACTGGGATCCTGACGACAAGAGCCTGACAACGAGAGAGAGGTGCCGACGGCCATGGACAGCCCCACGGCGCGCTACGTGCTGCCGGAGTTCACCGAGCGGACGAGCAGCGGGGTGCGCACGCAGGATCCGTACTCGAAGCTGCTCGAGGAGCGGATCGTCTTCCTCGGCACGCAGGTCGACGACACGTCGGCGAACGACGTGATGGCGCAGCTCATGCATCTGGAGCACGCCGCGCCCGACCAGGACATCTCGCTGTACATCAACTCGCCCGGCGGCTCGTTCACGGCGATGACCGCGATCTACGACACGATGCAGTTCGTCACCAGCGACATCGAGACCGTCTGCCTCGGGCAGGCCGCGTCCGCCGCCGCCGTGCTGCTGGCCGCGGGCACCCCCGGCAAGCGGTACATGCTGCCCGGGGCACGGGTGCTCATCCACCAGCCGTCGTTCGCCGAGCCGGTGCGCGGGCAGGCGACCGACCTGGAGATCCACGCGCGGGAACTGCTGCGCCACCGCGAGCTGCTGGAGGAACTGCTCGCCAAGCACTCCGGGACGCCGATCGAGCAGATCCGCGAGGACATCGAGCGCGACAAGATCCTCGACGCCCCGGCGGCCGTCGCGTACGGGCTGGCCGACCGGCTGACCGAGAGCCGCAAGGGCACGGGCACGCCGCGCTACGGGAGGTGAGGGACGGTGCTGCCGCCCGAACTGCCCCCGCTGCCCGCGCTCACGCGCGCGGAGGCGGAGGTGATCGACCGCTATCTGGACGCCGTCGACCAGTTGGGCCGGATCAACCCGGCGCGCGGCGCGGACACCTACGCCGGGTTGCGCGCCGCGCAGGCGCTCGTGCGCACCGCGGCCGGGCTGCGCGACGCGCTGGCGCTGATGCACGAGCGGCGCGAGACGACGATCCACGCGGCGACGATGGCGCGTGCGCTGCGGGTCCTCGACGGGGAGCGGCGCAGCCGGCTGGTGGCGGTGCCGCCGGGACCGCGGGAGCCCGACGGGGCGCCGTGACCGGCGGCGGGGGCGCGCGGCGGGCGGCCGGGTAGGTTGGCCGCGTACCGCCGCCGCGCGCCGAGGAGCCAGCCGCCATGTGTCCCCAGCCCGGTGACCCCGTATCCGTGACGGCGCCCGCGTACGGCACCGGCGGACCGGACGGCGGCCGGCTCGCCGCGCTGCTGGCCGCCGCCGCCCGCGGCGACTTCCCGCCGCCGGACGGCGCGGTCACCGTGCTCCCGCAGCCGTCGCCGCGCGACGCGGGCGTCCTCGCCCTCACCGGCCGCCACGTCGTCTTCGCCGACGCCGATCCCGCGTGGATACGGGCCCTGCTGCCCGCCGACGACCTGTCCGCCCCGCTCAACCCGCCGTTCCTCGGCGCCCTCACCGCCCGCCTCGGCCGCACCGTGAACAACATCGACGCCCTGCTGGTCGCGGACCCCCTGCCCGGCCCGCCGCCGCTGCGTCTCGCGCCCGACGAGGACGGCACCCACCCCCGGCTGCGCCGCGCCCTGCGCCACCGCGACGGCGTACGCGCCTGGACCGTCCCCGGCGCCACGGTGCTCCTCGGCCGCGGGGTCGCCGGGCGCTGGGAGGTCGCCGTCGAGGTGGCGCCGGACGCCCGGGGCGGCGGCCTGGGGCGGCGGCTGGCGGGCGCGGCCCGCCACCTCGTGCCGCCGGGCGAGCCGTTGTGGGCGCAGGTGGCGCCGGGCAACGCGGCGAGCGTCCGGGCGTTCCTTGCCGCCGGGTTCCGGCCGGTGGGCGCGGAGGCGCTGCTGGTGGTAGACGAGGAGTAGGACGGGCCGATCGGGCAACCGGGAAGTGCATGGACCGAGAACGGAACGAGGACGAGCGCGGCGGGACGCCGCCTGCCGCACGGGCGGCGGAGGATCCGGCGGCGCCCGCGGAGTACGCGCGCCGTGAGACGCCGCTGGAGCGGGACGACCGCAACTTCGTGGAGCTGCTCCAGGAGCTGCGGGTGACGCAGACGGGCGTACAGATCCTCTTCGCCTTCCTGCTGACCCTCGCCTTCACCGAGCGCTTCACCGAACTGGACTCGCTGCAGCGCGGGACGTACGTGACGACGCTGCTGCTCTCCGTGGCAGCGGCGGTGCTGTTCACGGCGCCCGCGGCGGTGCACCGGGGGCTGTTCCGGCGCCGGGCGAAGCGGCGGATCGTCGACGTCTCCTCCCGACTGGCGGCGGCCGGGCTGGGCGTGCTCGCGTTCGCGCTGTCCGGGGCGGTGACCCTCGTGGTGGACGTCGTCCTGGGGCGGGCGGAGGGCTTCGCGGCGGGGGCGTCGGTGCTGGTGTTCACGGCGGGGCTGTGGGCGGCGCTGCCGTGGGGGCTGAGCCGGAGCCTGCGCGCGCCGCATGCGGCGCGGCAGGATGACGAGGGGGCCTGAGCGGGCCGTCAGAGGGTGCCGGGATCGGTGTTCGCGCCGCAGAGCACGACGGCCACCCGCTCCCCCGCCCGCGGCTTGTACGCGCCCGTGGTCAGCGCCGCGAGCGCCGTCCCCGCGGCGTGCTCGACGACGAGCCGGTGCTCGTCCCACAGCCGCCGCCTGGCCGCCGTGATGTCGGCGTCGGCGACGAGCACCGAGGTGGTGCCCGGCCGCCGCGCCCAGGCCAGCGCGTCGCGCGACGTACGGGACGCGCCGAGGGAGTCCGCGGCCACGGAGTCGACCGGGACGTCCACGACCTCCCCGGCCGCCAGCGCGGCGTTGAGCGCACGGCAGTTCTCGGGCTCGACGGCGACGACGCCGATCCCCTGCCGCGCCGCGGCCGCCGCGACGCCCGCGTACAGCCCGCCGCCACCGACCGCGACGACGACGGTGTCGAGGCCGCCGGGCACCGCGGCGACGATCTCCGGCAGCAGCGTCCCGGCGCCGGCGGAGATCAGCGGGTGGTCGTAGGCGTGGGAGGCGAGCGCGCCGGTCTCCGCGGCCATCGCGCGGGAGGCGGCCAGCGCCTCGCCGTAGGTGCGGCCCGTCAGCCGTACGTCGGCGCCGAGGCCGCGTAGCCGCTCGACCTTGAACTCCGGCGCGGTGGCGGGCAGGAACACGTGCGCGGGAACGCCGTGGCGGGCGGCGGCCCAGGCGCAGGCGAGGCCGGCGTTGCCGCCGGAGGCGATGAGCACGCCCGCGTCCGGCATGGTGCCGGCGGCGGCGTGGGCGGCGGTGAAGTTCAGCGCGCCGCGGGCCTTGAAGGAGCCGGTGTGCTGGAGGAACTCGAGCGCGAGCCACACCTCGGCGTCCGGTGCCACCTCGGCGCCCGCGGGCGCGACGGCGACCGGGCGGACCCCTCCCGCGATGCGCTGGGCGGCGGCGTGGACGTCCTCGTGGCTGATGGGCTGGTCGGTCATGTCTCCAGGGTGGACCAGCGGGGTGCCCGGGTGTGCCGCGGGGGCGTGTGCTTCAGGACACGGGGGCCGATCGCCAGGGCAGGTCGATCCACACCGTCTTGCCGCCGTCGGCCGCCGGCGTCACGGACAGCCGCCCGCCCGACTCCGCGACGAGGCACCGGATGATGACCATGCCCCGCCCGTTGTCCTGCTGGACGGCGGCCGGCAGCCGGCGCGGCCAGCGCGGGTGGCTGTCGCTGACGCCGACGCGCAGTTGCTCCCGTCCCAGCGTCATCCGAACGGTGAACGTCGGCGACTGGCCGCGGGTGTGCTGGACGGCGTTCGTGGCCAGCTCGGAGACGACGAGGCAGACGGTGTCCGCGGCGTCCGCGCGGTCCGGCAGGCCCCATTTCCCGAGAATGTCAGTGACATATTTACGTGCCTGCGTGACGGAAGCAGCCTCACTCGGCAACGTGACGGATGCTTCGTGCTGGTCTGCCATTGCGACGCCGTCCCTTTCGCACGTGTGTGCCGGACTCCGACGCGTGCCTGGTGAAGTCGAGGACCGCTTCAGGTTGTTGTTCGCGCCACCGTGCCACCGATCGTGCCCGGCCCGCGAGCCCGCCACCAAGTTATGCATATATCTGTCGCTCAATGCGGTGAACTCTGCCCCGAGAGACTGTATTTGGGCGGCACACTGGCCAGTTGTTACGCGTTCGGCCGAGCGGGCCGGGAGGGTCGTCATGCGCAATGAGCCGGCGGTACGCCGCGCCAAGCTGGGCGCGGAGCTGCGCAGGATGCGCGGCAGGGCCGGGCTGACCAGCGAGAAGGCTGCGGAGCTGGTCGGCTGGCACCAGTCGAAGATCAGCCGGATAGAGACGGGCACGTCCGCCGCCAAGGCCGCGGACGTCACACGGCTGCTGGACGCCTACCGCGTCACCGACCCCGGGCTGCGCACGCTGCTGGAGACGCTGGCCACGGCGCCGCACGACGGTCGCGAGGACCGCTGGTGGAGCGAGTACCGCGACCTGCTGCCGCCCGCTTACCTGGACTTCATCAGCCTGGAGGCGGAGGCGTCCGCGGTGCGCACGCTGGAGACGTCGGTGGTCCCGGGGCTGCTGCAGACGCGGCGGTACGCACTGGCGGTGACCCGGGCCGCCGTCGCCGGCGCGGGACCGCGGGAGGTGGAGACGCTGGTGGAGGTGCGGATAGCCCGGCAGGCGGTGCTGCGCTCCGCGCCCCCGCCGCGCCTGCACGCGGTGCTGGACGAGGCGGTGCTGCGGCGGCACGTGGGCGGACCGGGGGTGATGGCGGAGCAGTTGCGGCACTTGCGACGGATGGGCATGCTTCCGCACGTACGCGTGCAGATCCTGCCCTTTTCCTCGGGCGAGCACGTCGGCCTCACCGGGCCTTTCGTTATCTTCTCTTATTCGCGCAGTTCTGACCTCGATGTGGTCGTTGTCGACCATTTGATGAGTAGCCTTCACCTGGAAAGGAAAGAAGACTTACGGGCGTATGTGACGGCCTTTGCTTCGCTGCAGGCGAGCGCCCTTTCGCACGAGGAGTCCATGGCGTTCATAGCCGCGCTCGGCGCGGGCGCAAGGGAGGCACCATGACCGCAGCACCTCGGTACGTCTCCTCCAGTACGGCACTCGACGACCTCCGTTGGCGGCGCAGTTCGCACAGCACGGGGGCGAACAACTGCGTCGAGGCCGCTTATCCCGTGGGACCGGAATCCCCCGGACTGCTCGCCGTGCGGGACTCCACCCATGTGGAGGGGCCGGCGCTGCTGTTCCGGGCCGAGGCGTGGGGGGCGTTCGTCGCGGCGGTCAAGGACGGGGAGTTCGCCGGGGACGCGCGGGTCGCGTACACCTAGCGCGGGTACACCCGCACGCGGCCCCTACCGGGCGGGCGCCCGGCGCGGCGGCGCCGGGTCCGCGGGCGCCGTGCGTACGACGGTGTCGATCGCGGTGTCCACCTGCTGTGCCGTCAGGTCCGCGCGGGCGGTCAGGCGCAGCCGCGAGATGCCGTCGGGCACCGACGGCGGGCGGAAGCAGCCCACCGCCACCCCCGCGTCGCGGCACGCCGCCGCCCACGCGACGGCCGCCTCCGGCGCCGGGGCCCGCACCGACACCACCGCCGCGTCGGGGCGTACGGCCGTCAGCCCGGCGGCCGTCAGCCCGCCGTGCAGCGCCGCCGCCACCCGCCGGGCCGCCGCGGCCCGCTCCGGCTCGCGGCGCAGCAGGCGCAGCGCGGCGAGGGCGGCGCCCGCGGCGGCGGGGGCGAGGCCGGTGTCGAAGATGAACGTACGCGCGGTGTTGACCAGGTGCTCGATCACCCGCGCCGGGCCCAGCACCGCGCCACCCTGGCTGCCCAGCGCCTTCGACAGCGTGACGGTGGCGACGACGTCGGCCGCGCCCGCCAGGCCGGCCGCGTGCAGCGAGCCGCGCCCGCCGGCCCCGAGGACGCCGAGCCCGTGGGCGTCGTCCACCAGCAGCCCGGCCCCGTACGCGCGGCAGGCCGCCGCCAGCGCGGGCAGGTCCGCCGCGTCGCCGTCGACGGAGAAGACCCCGTCGGAGACCGCCAGCGCCCGCCCGGCGAAGCCGTCCAGCGCCTTTACCACCGCGTCGGCGTCGGCGTGCGGGACGACGGCGACGTCGGCCCGGGAGAGCCGGCAGCCGTCGATGAGGGAGGCGTGGTTGCCCGCGTCCGAGACGACGAGGGTGCCGCGGTCGCTCAAAGCGGTGACGGCGGCGAGGTTTGCGGCGAATCCGGAGGAGAACACGAGCGCGGCCTCGAAGCCGCAGAAGGCGGCGAGTTCGGCCTCCAGTTCCGCGTGCAGCGCGGTGCTGCCGCTGACGAGCCGGGAGCCGGTGGCGCCCGCGCCCCAGCGGCGGGCCGCGGCCCCGGCGGCGGCGGTGACCTCGGGGTTCCGGGCGAGGCCGAGGTAGTCGTTGCCGCACAGGTCGAGCAGCCGGGAATCGTGCGCGCGGGGGCGCAGGACGCGGACGAGACCGGCGCGCCCCCGCTCCTCGGCCTGCGTGTCGATCCAGTCGAAGGCGTGACGGGGCATGCGGTTCCTCGGCTCGGTGGGCTGTTTCTGCACCGTAGTGCGCGCGCGGGCGCGCGGCGGTGTGGCGATGAGCACACAAGTCGGGGGCGGCCGTTGTGCGGTGCCCCATTGGCCCGGGCCGGTGCGGTGGGCGAGGATCAGCGCCATGGACCTGCTTTCGACGCTGGTGGACAAGGGGCTGCGGCGCGAGGCGCCGACCCGTGACGAGGCGCTGGCCGTGCTGCGCACCCCGGACGAGGACGTACTCGACGTCGTCGCCGCGGCCGGGAAGGTGCGCCGGGAGTTCTTCGGCCGCCGGGTGAAGCTCAACTACCTGGTCAACCTCAAGTCGGGGCTCTGCCCCGAGGACTGTTCCTACTGCTCGCAACGGCTGGGCTCCGAGGCCGGGATCCTCAAGTACACGTGGCTGAAGGCCGACCAGGCGGCCGAGGCCGCGGCGGCGGGGGTGGCGGGCGGCGCCAAGCGGGTCTGCCTGGTCGCCAGCGGCCGCGGGCCCACGGACCGCGACGTCGACCGGGTCTCGGCGACCATCGCCGCCATCAAGGAGCGGAACGCGGACGTGGAGGTGTGCGCCTGCCTCGGGCTGCTCTCCGACGGCCAGGCGGAGCGGCTGAAGTCGGCGGGCGCGGACGCGTACAACCACAACCTCAACACCTCCGAGGCGACGTACGCGGACATCTGCACCACCCACGGCTACGAGGACCGGGTGCAGACCGTGCAGCAGGCCCAGGCGGCCGGGATGTCGGCGTGCTCCGGGCTCATCGCGGGGATGGGCGAGAGCGACGAGGACCTGGTGGACGTGGTCTTCGCGCTGCGCGCGCTGGACCCGGACTCGGTGCCGGTGAACTTCCTCATCCCGTTCGAGGGCACGCCGCTGGCCGGGGAGTGGGACCTCACCCCGCAGCGCTGTCTGAAGATCCTCGCCATGGTGCGGTTCGTCTGTCCGGACGTGGAGGTGCGGCTGGCGGGTGGCCGGGAGATCCACCTGCGGTCGCTGCAGCCGCTGGCGCTGCACCTGGCCAACTCGGTGTTCCTTGGCGACTACCTGACCAGCGAGGGGCAGGCGGGCAGGGCGGACCTGGAGATGATCGCGGACGCCGGGTTCGAGGTGGAGGAGGCGGGGCGGACGACGCTGCCGCCGCACCGGGCGGACGGGCCCGTCCGGGACGAAGGTCCCCCCACGGACGGCGTTCCCGCTCCGGACGACGCGCCCGCGGGCGAGCCGGTGCGGGCGGCGCGTACGGACCTCGTCGCCGTACGCCGCCGCGGGGCCGGCACGGAACTGCCGCCCAATGCCTGAGCCGATGCCGCCCCGGCGGCTGCTCGACCTGGACCGCGAGCACGTCTGGCACCCGTACGGGCCCATGCCGGGCCGGCAGGAGCCTCTCGTCGTCGATTCCGCGGAGGGCGTACGGCTGCGGCTGGCCGAGCCGGCGTGGGGGGTGGACGAGCTGGTCGACGGGATGTCGTCCTGGTGGTCGGCGATCCACGGCTACCGCCACCCGGCGCTCGACGCCGCCGCCCGCGGGCAGTTGGACCGGATGAGCCACGTGATGTTCGGCGGGCTCACCCACGAGCCGGCGGTGCGGCTCGCGGCGCGGCTGGTGGAGGTCACGCCGGAGCCGCTGCGGCACGTGTTCCTCAGCGACTCGGGGTCGGTGTCGGTCGAGGTCGCGGTCAAGATGTGCCTGCAGTACTGGCGTTCACGCGGCCGGCCGGGCAAGCGCCGGCTGCTGACCTGGCGCGGCGGCTACCACGGCGACACCTGGCAGCCGATGTCGGTCTGCGACCCGGACGGCGGCATGCACGAGCTGTGGTCCGGCGTGCTGCCGCGGCAGGTGTTCGCCGGCGTGCCGTCCGCGGGCTTCGACGCGCCCGTGGACGAGGCGTACGAGCGTGAGCTGCGCGCCCTCGTGGCGCGGCACGCGGACGAGCTGGCCGCCGTGATCGTGGAGCCCGTCGTGCAGGGCGCGGGCGGCATGCGCTTCACCTCCCCCGGCTATCTGCGGGTGCTGCGTGAGGCGTGCGACGCACACGGCGTGCTGCTGGTGTTCGACGAGATCGCCACCGGCTTCGGCCGCACCGGCGCGTTCTTCGCCGCGGACCACGCGGGCGTCTCACCGGATGTGATGTGCGTCGGCAAGGCGCTGACCGGCGGCTATCTGTCGATGGCCGCCACGCTCTGCACGCCCGGGGTCGCGGAGGGGATCTCGGCGGGCGAGGTTCCCGTGCTCGCCCACGGCCCGACGTTCATGGGCAACCCGCTCGCTTCCGCCGTCGCCCTGGCCTCGCTCGACCTGCTGGCCGACGGCGGCTGGCGGCAGGACGTCAAGCGCATCGAGAGCGGGCTGCGGGAGGGGCTCGCCGAGGCGGCGGAGCTGCCGGGGGTGGTGGACGTGCGGGTGCTGGGGGCCATCGGCGTCGTCCAGCTCGACCACCCGGCGGACATGGCCGCCGCCACCCGGGCCGCCGTCGAGGCGGGGGTGTGGCTGCGCCCCTTCCGCGACCTGATCTACACCATGCCGCCGTACGTGACGGACGACGCCGACGTCACCCGCGTCTGCGCCGCCGTGCGCGCCGCGGCGGCGGCGGGCTGACGGGCGGAGGGGGACACGATGGGCAGCGTGCTCGTGGTCACCGGCACCTCGACCGGCGTGGGCAAGACGGTCGTCACCGCCGCCGTGGCCGCCGCGGCGCTGGCGCGGGGCCGCTCGGTGGCCGTGCTCAAGCCGGCGCAGACCGGCGTGGCGCCCGGCGAGCCCGGCGACGCCGACGAGGCGGCGCGCCTGGCACCGGGCGTGCGGGCGGTGGAGCTGGCCCGCTTCCCCGAGCCGCTGGCGCCCGCGACGGCCGCCCGCCGCGCGGGGCTGCCGCCGCTGACGGCGGCGGACGCGGCGGGGATGGTGGAGAAGCTGGGGCACGACCACGACCTGGTGCTCGTGGAGGGCGCGGGCGGGCTGCTGGTGCGGCTGGACGACGCGGGCGGCACGCTGGCGGAGGTGGCGCGGCTGGTGGCGGCGCCGGTGCTGGTCGTGGCCGCCGCGGGGCTCGGCACGCTGAACGCCACCGAGCTGACGACGGAGGCGCTGCGCCGCCGCGGTCTGGCATGCCCGGGTGCGGTGGTGGGCAGTTGGCCGGCGGCGCCGGACCTGGCGGCCCGCTGCAATCTGGCGGACCTGCCCGCCACGGCGCGGGTGCCGCTGCTGGGCGCGGTGCCGGAGGGCGCCGGCGGGTTCGGCCCGGAGGCGTTCGGCGCGGCGGCGCCAGGGTGGCTGGCGCCGGCGCTCGGCGGGCACTGGGACGCGGACGACTTCCGCGCCCGGCAGGCCCCGGGCAGGTTCGAGAGGGGACAATCGCACTGATCCCGTTCGCCAGGAGGCCGGTATGCCGTCATCGCCGCGCGCCGCGAAGGACGCCGTGCACCACCCGTACTTCGCGCGCTTCTACGCACGCCTCAGCGTCGCCGCCGAGGAGCGCGGCGGGGTCGCCGAGCTGCGCGCGGAGCTGCTGGCCGGCCTCTCCGGCCGGGTCGTCGAGATCGGCGCGGGCAACGGGCTGAACTTCGTGCACTACCCGGCCGCCGTCTCCGAGGTGGTCGCGATCGAGCCGGAGCGCCACCTGCGGCAGCTCGCCGCGGCGGCGGCGCTGCGCGCGGACGTGCCCGTGGACGTGCTGCCGGGAACGGCGGAGGCGCTGCCGCTGGACGACGGGTCGTGCGACGCCGCCGTCGCCTCGCTGGTGCTCTGCTCGGTCGCGGACGTGCCGCGGGCGCTCGGCGAGCTGCGCCGGGTACTGCGGCCCGGCGGCGAGCTGCGGTTCTACGAGCACGGGCGCGCCGAAGGACGGGCGATGCGGGCGGTGCAGCGGGCGGCGGACCGCACGGTGTGGCCGCTGCTGCTCGGCGGCTGCCACTCCGGCCGCGACGTGCTCGGCGAACTCTCCGCCGCCGGGTTCACGCTCGGCGCGTACCGGCGGCTGCGGATGCCGGAGAAGGGGCCGCCGACCCCGGCCTCGTACCACGTCCTGGGCACCGCGCTACGCGGCTGACGTCCGCTCCACCGTCCACAGGAGAGGGCCGTCCTCCCCCGGGAGTAGTGGGTTGTCCACAGGTGCCACCCGGGAGGGATGCGCGTGGTTGCGCGGCGGCCTAGTCTCGCTGGCAGGCGGCGTTGATCCGATCGGTCGCGTGGCCTGGCAGCACGTCCCGGCCGGGCGCGCACGGCGTACGGCGGGGAGACAGGAACGCGCACCCGGCGCCCGGCCCACAGCCCGATGGGGGAACGGCATTGTCCACACCGGCGGCACTCGACAGACTCGACGCGGGACCGCCGGCCGGGGTCGCGGCCCGGGCCGGCGGGCTGACGAAGACGTACGGCAGCGGCGAGACGGCGGTCGTCGCGCTGGACTCGGTGGACGTGGAGATCCGCCGCGCCCGTTTCACGGCGGTCATGGGGCCCTCCGGCTCCGGCAAGTCGACGCTGATGCACTGCCTCGCCGGGCTCGACACGGTGACCTCCGGGCAGGTCTGGCTGGGCGACACGGAGATCACGGGCCTGGGTGAGCGGGAGCTGACGCGGCTGCGCCGCGACCGGATCGGCTTCATGTTCCAGTCGTTCAACCTGCTGCCCACGCTGAACGCGCTGGAGAACATCACGCTGCCGATGGACATCGCGGGCCGCAAACCCGACCCCGAGTGGCTGGACCGGGTGATCGACACGCTCCGCCTGCGCGACCGGCTCGACCACCGGCCCTCGCAGCTCTCCGGCGGCCAGCAGCAGCGGGTGGCCTGCGCGCGGGCGCTGGCCTCCCGGCCCGAGCTGATCTTCACCGACGAGCCCACCGGCAACCTCGACTCGCGCTCCGGCCTCGAGGTGCTGGGCTTCCTGCGGGAGGCCGTGGACCGGTTGGGCCAGACGGTGGTGATGGTGACCCACGACCCGGGCGCCGCCGCCCACTCCGACCTGGTGCTCTTCCTCGCGGACGGCCGGATCGTGGACGAGATGCCGGGGCCGACGGCCGAGGCGGTGCTGGAGCGCATGAAGCGCTTCGACGGCATCAGGAAGAGCTGAGGCGGCGTGCTCAAGGCGACTCTGCGCAGCTTCTTCGCGCACAAGGGGCGGATGCTGCTCTCGGCGCTGGCCGTGGTGTTGTCCGTGGCGTTCGTCTCCGGCAGCCTCATCTTCTCCGACACCGTCAGCCGCACGTTCGACCGGCTCTTCGCCTCCACCGCAGCCGACGTCGCCGTCTCCCCGAAGGAGGCGTTCGACCAGGGCCGCGGGTTCGGCTCCGGGCTGGTGCCGACGCTGCCCGCGTCGGTCGCCGGGGACGTGGCGAAGGTGCCGGGGGTGCAGGACGTCCACCTCGACGTCGAGGTGGAGAACCTCACCGTCACCGACGCGGAGAACGAGCCGATCGGCCGGACCACCGGCCCGCCGACGATCGCCAGCAACTGGTACGTCAGCGACCGCAGCCCGGTGGAGCTGTCGGAGGGCCGCGAGCCGGCCGGCGCCGGCGAGGCGCTGCTCGACAAGGACACCGCCGACCGCAAGAACGTCGAGATCGGCGACACGCTCAACGTCCTCGCGCAGCCCGGCACGTTCGAGGTCGAGGTCGTCGGCATCGCGAAGTTCACCACCACCAACCCGGGCGCGGCGGTGATCTACCTGGAGACGGCGGCGGCGCAGCGCCAGTTGCTCGACGACCCGGAGCTCAAGGGCACCGAGGCGGCCACGTCGGTGTCCGTGGACGCGGCGCCGGGGGTGTCGGACGCCGAGCTGAAGAAGCGCGTCAAGGGGGTGCTCGACGGCAAGTACACCGTGCAGACCGCCGACGAGCAGGCGAAATCGGCGGCGGAGGAGCTGGGTACGTTCCTCGACATCATCAAGTACGTGATGCTCGGCTTCGCCGGGATCGCCGTGCTGGTCGGCATCTTCCTGATCGTCAACACGTTCTCGATGCTCATCGCGCAGCGCACCCGCGAGCTGGGGCTGATGCGCGCGCTGGGCGCGGACCGGCGGCAGGTCCGCCGCTCGGTGCTCACCGAGGCGCTGCTGCTCGGGCTGGTGGGCTCCACGCTCGGACTGCTCAGCGGCATCGGCCTGGCCGCGGGGCTCATCGAGACGATGGGCCTCCTGGGGATGAACCTGGACGCGGCCGAGATGGTGGTGAGCTGGGTCACGCCGGTCTTCGCGTACGCGGTGGGCGTGGGCGTCACCTTCGTCGCGGCGTATCTGCCGGCCCGGCGTGCGGCCCGGGTCTCCCCCATGGCGGCACTCGCCGACCTGGAGATCACGGAGGTCGGCAGGCCGATGCGGGTGCGGGCGGCGCTCGGCTCGGTACTCGGGGTCGTCGGGGCGGCGTCGTTCGTCCTGTGCGCGACGGCGGACCAGACCCGCGACTCCGCCGTGTACCTGGTGGGCGGCGTGGTGCTGACGATGCTGGCCGTGGTGGCGGCCGGACCGCTGCTGGTGCGGCCGGTGATCCGGGTGCTGGGCGGCTGGTTCCCGCGGTTCTTCGGCTCCGTCGGCGCGCTCAGCCAGCGCAACGCGCTGCGCAACCCGCGGCGCACCGGCGCCACCGCGGTGGCGCTGATGGTGGGCCTGGCCCTGGTCGGCGGCATGTCGGTGGCGGCCGCGTCGATGACGAAGTCCTTCGACGAGGAGATCGACCGGACACTGGGCGCCGACTTCCTCGTGCAGAGCGACAACTTCGGCCCGTTCCCCCGCGAGGTCACCGAGCGGGTCCACGAAGCGGACGGCGTGGGCCTCGTCGTCCGCCAGCGGTTCGCGCCGCTGCGGGTGACGCTGCCCGACGGCGAGAAGACCAGCACCAGCGCCGGCGCCTTCGACAAGGAGCTGGACCAGGTCAGCCGGCTGGAGTACGCGGAGGGGAGCACCAGCGCCGCGCTCGCGCCCGGGCACGTGGGTCTGCAGCGGCAGTTCGCGCGCGACCACGGCATCCGTGTCGGCAGCACGCTCCCGGTGGAGTTCTCCAACGGCAGGAAGGCGGAGCTGACGGTCGGCGCGCTCACCAAGCAGGAGACCAGCGGTGGGTTCGGTGCGGCCGGCGGCTTCTTCCTGGGCATGGAGACCCTGGAGGACTACCAGCCCGGCGGCCAGGAGGCGGTCGTCTTCGTCAACGCGGAAAGCGGCACCGACGTCGACACGCTGCGCTCGTCGCTGGAGAGCGGGCTCGAAGGCTTCCCGCAGGTGAAGGTGCGGGACCAGGCCGACTTCAAGGAGCTGATCCGGGAGCAGATCATCGTGCTCCTCTATCTGGTCTTCGCGCTGCTCGGGCTGGCGATAGTCATCGCGGTGCTGGGCGTGGTGAACACGCTGGCGCTGTCGGTGGTGGAGCGGACGCGCGAGATCGGCATGCTGCGGGCCATCGGGCTGTCCAGACGCCAGACGCGGCGGATGATCCGGCTGGAGTCGGTCGTGATCGCCGTGTTCGGCGCGCTGCTCGGCCTGGTGCTGGGGCTGGCGTGGGGCGCGGGGGTGCACGAGGTGCTGGCCCTGGAGGGCATGCGCGCCTTCGCGATCGACTGGACGGTGCAGCTCGCCGTGGTGATCGGGTCGGTGCTGGTCGGCCTGCTGGCCGCCCTGCTGCCGGCGCTGAGGGCGTCCCGGCTCAACGTCCTGGCGGCCATCGCGCACGAGTGACCGCGGCCCGGGTGGAGTGCCCGTACGCGAGGGGTGGCGTGCGACCGTACGCGGCGCCCGGGCGGGCCGGGCGCGCACCGGCCCCACGCGGGCTGCCGGGGCCCCCGCGTCAGCCGAATACGGTCGACGCGGGCGGGGACCCGGTGATGGGATGCCGGACATGGACGATCTCCACATCCGGGCCGCGGAGCCCGCGGACGTGCCGGCGGTGCTCGCGTTCTGGAAAGAGGCGGCGGAGGGAACCTCCGTCAGCGACGACGACGCGGGCGTCGCCGGGCTGCTGGAGCGGGACCCGGGCGCGCTGCTGCTCGCCGAGCGCGGCGGGGAGCTGGCGGGCACCGTCATCGCCGGGTTCGACGGCTGGCGCTGCCACCTGTACCGGCTGGCCGTGCACCCCGGCCACCGCCGCCGCGGCGTCGGCACCGCGCTGCTGGCCGCGGCGGAGCGGCGGTTCGCCGCCTTCGGCGGCCGGCGCGCGGACGCGATGGTGCTGGACCGCAACGAGCGGGCGCACCACGCCTGGCACGCCGGCGGGTACGTCCGCCAGGAGCAGTGGAGCCGCTGGGTCAAGCCGCTTGCGGCCGGCTGACCGCCGTCACCGCGCGACCGCCGCGACCCTGCGTGATCATGAGACGGAGGTGACCCGATGACCGAGGTGCTGCTGCTGGTCCTGGCCCTGGCGCTCTGCCTGGCCTGCGGCCTGTTCGTGGCCGCCGAGTTCTCGCTGACGACGGTGGAGCGAGCGGAGCTGGAGCGGGCCGTGGACCGCGGCGAGCGCGGCGCGGCCAGCGCCCTGCAGGCCGTACGCAGCCTGACGTTCCAGCTCTCCGGCGCGCAGCTCGGCATCACCGTCACCAACCTCGTCGTCGGCATGCTGGCCGAGCCGTCCATCGCCGCCCTGCTCCGCGGCCCGCTGCGCGCGGTGGGGGTACCGGACTCGGCCACCTCCGGTGTCGCGCTCGTGCTGGGCACGGCGCTGTCGACCGTCGTGCTCATGGTCGTCGGCGAGCTGGTGCCCAAGAACTGGGCCATCTCCCGGCCCCTGGCCATGGCCAAGCGCGTCTCGGCCTTCCAGCACACGTTCAGCGCCGTCTTCCGCCCGTTCATCGGCCACCTGAACAACACCGCCAACCGGGTGCTGCGGCTGATGGGCCTGGAACCGGCGGAGGAGCTGGCCTCCGCGCGCAGCCCGCAGGAACTCGCCGCACTGGCCCGGCACTCGGCGAAGAAGGGCTCGCTGGAGGCCGACACCGCCGAGTTGTTCGTCCGCACCCTGGGGCTCGCGAATCTGACGGCGGAGAACGTGATGACGCCCCGGATGCAGGTCGTCGCGCTGGAGGCGGACGCAAGCGCCGGTGACGTCGTCGACGCCTCCCGCGCCACCGGTCTGTCCCGCTTCCCCGTCTACCGCGGCAGCCTGGACTCCGTCCTCGGCTACGTGCACGTCAAGGACGTCCTCGGCGTCCCCGCCGGCCGCCGCGCCCGCCACCCGCTGAACCGGCTGCTGCGGGACCCGGTGCTGGTGCCGGAGACGCTCACCGTCGACCACCTGATGGACCGGCTGACGGACAGGCACTCCATGGCGGTCGTGATCGACGAGTACGGCGGCACCGCCGGGGTGGTCACCATGGAGGACGTCGTCGAGGAGGTCATCGGCCAGGTGCGGGACGAGCACGACCCGCTGGAGACGCCCGACCTGCTGCCCAGCGGTGCGGACCCGGACGGCCGGATGCTCTTCGACGCCGACGGCGGGGTGCGCCCCGACCAGCTCGCGGAGATCGGCCTGCGGGTGCCGGAGGGTCCGTACGAGACGCTGGCCGGGCTGGTCGCCACCGAGCTGGGCCGCATCCCCGTCGACGGCGACGCGCTGGACGTCGACGGCTGGCGGCTGGACGTCGTGGACGCGGCCGGGCGGCGCGCGGCGCGCGTCCTGCTGCACGCTCCGCCGCCGGGCCCGGAGCCCGACGACGCCGACCCCGGCGGCGCACGCGGCAGCACCGGCACCGGCACCGGGACCGGCACCGGGACCGGGAGGGAGGAGCCCCGATGACCGCCGTCCAGTTGCTCGTCGGGCTGCTGACGCTCGTGCTCAACGCGTTCTTCGTAGGCGCGGAGTTCGCGCTCATCTCGGTGCGGCGCAGCCAGATCGAGCCGTACGCCCAGGACGGCGACCGCCGGGCACGCCGCGTGATCTGGGGCCTGGAGCACGTCTCCACGCTGATGGCGGCGGCCCAGCTCGGCATCACGCTGTGCACGCTGGTCCTCGGCGTCGTCGCCGAGCCGGCCATCGCGCACCTGCTGGAGCCGCTCTTCGACGCCGTGGGGGTGCCGCACGGTCTCGTGCACCCGATCTCGTTCGCCATCGCCCTGGCCGTTGCGACGTACCTGCACATGCTGCTCGGCGAGATGGTGCCGAAGAACGTGGCGCTGGCCGACCCGGTGCGCTCCGCGCTGCTGCTCGGCCCGCCGCTGGTCGCGCTCACCCACGGACTGCGCCCCGTCGTCTTCACGGTCAACGCCTTCGCCAACGCGCTGCTCAGGCTGCTGCGCGTGCAGACCCGCGACGAGGTCGCGGCGTCGTTCTCCGACGCCGACCTGGCCCGCATGGTGGCGGACTCCGCGGAGGCGGCGCTGCTCGACGACCGCTCGGCCGAGCGGCTGCGCGACTCGCTGGAGCTGGGCCGCCGCCCCGTCGGGGACGTGGTGGTGCCCACCGGGCACGTGGTGACCGCGCCCGTCGGCGTCACCCCGGAGGCGCTGGAGGCCCTGGCCGTGGAATCCGGCTTCTCCCGCTTCCCGGTGGTGGACGACGGCGGCCGGATCCTCGGCTATCTGCACGTCAAGGACGCCCTCGGCGCCGCCGGCCGCGAGACGCCGTTCCCGCGTACGGCCATGCGCCGCATCGCCCGGGTGCGCGCGAGCGCGCCGCTGGACGACGTGCTGACCGCCATGCGCCGCAGCCGCACCCACCTGACCGCGGTCACCGACGCGGACGGCCGGGTGACGGGCCTGGTGACCATGGAGGACGTGCTCCGCGAGCTGGTCGGCAGCCAGTCGTGACCTGCGGCCCGGCCGCCGGGGAGACGGGCCGCGGCGGCGGGTAGGATCGGCGGCGCCATGGACCTGAATGCCCGTTACACCAGTTTCGTCGCGGTCGGCGACTCCTTCACGGAAGGCATGTCCGACCTGCAGCCCGACGGCTCCTACCGCGGCTGGGCGGACCTCCTCGCGGCCCGCCTCGCGGCGGCGCAGCCCGGCTTCCGCTACGCGAACCTGGCCGTCCGCGGCAAGCTCATCCGCCAGATCCTCGACGAGCAGGTCGACCGGGCCGCCGCCATGGAGGCCGACGTCATCACCCTCGTCGGCGGCCTCAACGACGCGATCCGGCCGCGCTGCGACATGGACCGGGTGTGCGACGTGCTCGAAGAGGCCGTGGCGCGGCTGGCACCGAGTTGCAAGCAGCTCGTGCTGATGCGCAGCCCGGGGCGCGACGGCCGGGTCCTGGAGCGGGTCAGGCCGCGGATGGAACGGCTCTTCGCGCACGTCGACGACCTCGCCGCGCGGCACGGCGCGCTGGTCGTCGACCTCTACGGCGCCGACGTGCTCCGCGACGTACGGCTGTGGGACGACGACCGGCTGCACCTGACGCCGGAGGGCCACCGCCGGGTCGGCGAGGCCGTGTGGCAGACGCTGGGCGGGGCTCCCGGGTACGACTGGACGGGCCCGCTGCCGCCGCCGGCGCCGCGGCCGCCGTGGCTCACCCGCCGGACCGCGGACGTCCGCTTCGCCCGTACGCACCTGCTGCCCTGGGTGCACCGCCGGCTCACCGGCCGCTCCTCCGGCGACGGCCGCGCGCCGAAGCGCCCGGAGCTGCTGCCGTACGACGCCTGACGCGTCAGCCGGCGCACCGGCGCCGGCTCCCTCTCCGTACGCCCGGGCCGTCCGCCGCCGCGGGCCGGCCGCCCGGCCCCGTAGAATCTCCCCACGTGAACAAGCCGCGCATCCCCAACGTCCTGGCCGCCCGCTACGCCTCCGCCGAGCTGGCCGCCCTCTGGTCCCCCGAGCACAAGGTCGTCCTGGAGCGCCGCCTGTGGCTCGCCGTGCTGTGCGCCCAGCGCGATCTGGGGATCGACGTGCCCGAGGGGGCCGCCGCGGACTACGAGCGCGTGCTGGAAGACGTCGACCTCGCCTCGATCGCCGAGCGCGAGAAGGTCACGCGGCACGATGTGAAGGCCCGGATCGAGGAGTTCAACGCGCTCGCCGGGCACGAGCAGATCCACAAGGGCATGACCTCGCGCGACCTGACGGAGAACGTGGAGCAGTTGCAGGTGCGGCAGTCCCTGGAACTGGTCCGCGACCGCGCGGTCGCGGTGCTGGCGCGGCTGGGCCGGCTGGCCGGCGAGCACGCCGGGCTGGTGATGGCCGGCCGCTCGCACAACGTCGCCGCGCAGGCCACCACGCTGGGCAAGAGGTTCGCCACGGCCGCCGACGAGCTGCTGGTCGCGTACGGCCGCGTCGAGGACCTGCTCGCGCGCTACCCGCTGCGCGGCGTCAAGGGCCCGGTCGGCACCGCGCAGGACATGCTCGACCTGCTCGGCGGCGGCACGGAGGGCGCCGCGCGGCTGGCGGAGCTGGAGCGCCGGGTCGCCGGCCACCTGGGCTTCGCCCGCGCCTTCACCTCCGTCGGCCAGGTCTACCCGCGCTCGCTCGACTACGACGTGGTCGCGGCGCTGGTGCAGGTCGCCGCCGCCCCGTCGTCGCTGGCGAAGACGATCCGGCTGATGGCCGGGCACGAGCTGGTCACCGAGGGCTTCCAGCCGGGCCAGGTCGGCTCGTCCGCGATGCCGCACAAGATGAACACCCGCTCCTGCGAGCGTGTGAACGGCCTGATGGTGATCCTGCGCGGGTACGCCTCGATGACCGCGGAGCTGGCGGGCGACACCTGGAACGAGGGTGACGTGTCCTGCTCGGTGGTACGCCGCGTGGCGCTGCCGGACGCGTTCTTCGCGCTCGACGGGCTGCTGGAGACGTTCCTGACGGTGCTGGACGAGTTCGGCGCATTCCCTGCGGTGATCGCCCGCGAGCTGGACCGCTACCTTCCGTTCCTGGCCACCACCAAGGTGCTGATGGCGGCGGTACGGGCCGGGGTCGGCCGGGAGGAGGCGCACGAGGCGGTCAAGGAGCACGCGGTCGCCGCGGCGCTGGCGATGCGCGAGCGCGGCGTAGAGCGCAACGAACTCCTCGACCGGCTCGCCGCCGACGACCGCATTCCGCTGGACCGGGACCGTCTTGAGGCGCTGATGGCGGACCGGCTGGCGTTCACCGGCGCGGCGGAGGAGCAGGTGGCGGCGGTGGCGGCGCGGGTCGAGGAGGTCGTGAAGCGGCACCCGGAGGCGGCGGGGTACGCGCCCGGGGCGATCCTGTGACACCGCCCGCCCCGGCTCCCTGAGCCCCCGCCTCCGCGGCTACGCGTCCCGCCGCCGCAGCGTCCACCAGCCGGCCAGCACGGCCGCCCCGGTCCAGAGCGCGGTCACGGCCAGCCCCGCGAGCGGCGGCACGTCGGTCGGCGGGTCGGCGTAGATCACCTGCTGACCCGCGCGGTCCGGCAGGTAGTCCGCGACGCCCGCCGACGACCCGGTGCCGAGCACCATGGACACCACCAGCACGAACGGGATCAGGATGCCCAGCACCGCGATGCCGCTGCGCAGCACGGCGGCGAGCCCCGCGGCGAGCAGCGCCATGAGCGCCAGGTAGACCGCGCCGCCCACGACGCCGCGCACGGCGGCGGCGTCGCCGAGGCCGAGCGCCCGGTCGCCGAGGGCGGCGCCGCCGGCGAGGAACGACACGAGGGTGGTCACCAGCCCGACGGCGAGCGCGAGCCCGCCGACGTGCACGAGCTTGGCACCGTAGAGCAGCCCGCGCCGCGGCACCGCGGCGAGCGTGGCGCGGATCAGTCCGCTCTGGTACTCGGAGGAGACCGCGAGCGTGCCGAAGACGATCGCGGCGATCTGCCCGGGGCCGATGCCCACGAGGACGGAGAACAGCGGGTCGAAGTCGCGCTCCTCGGACTCGGCGCCGCCGAGGGTGGCGTTGGCGAGGATCCCGAAGCCGGCGGTGGCGAGCAGGATGCAGGCCAGCGACCACACGGTGCCGCGCAGCGTCGTGATCTTGATCCACTCGGAGCGGAGTACGGCGGTGGCACTCATCGTCTCAGGACTCCTTCGTCTCGCTGGTGAACTCCGCCGCCGAGGCGGTCAGCCGGAGGTACGCCTCCTCCAGGTCGGTCCGGCCCGCCACGAACTCCGCCAGCGGCGAGTCGGCGAGGAGCCGGCCGCGGCCGAGCACCACGAGGTGGTCGGCAAACGCGGCGGTCTCCGCCATCAGGTGGCTGGAGACGAGCACGGTGCGGCCGTCGTCGGCCAGCCGGCGCAGCAGCCCCCGGATCCACACGATGCCCTCGGGGTCGAGCCCGTTGGACGGCTCGTCCAGCAGCAGCACGGGCGGGTCGCCGAGCAGCGCGGCGGCGATGCCGAGGCGCTGGCGCATGCCGAGCGAGTACGTCCGTACCCGCCGGCCCGCGGCGGACTCGATCCCGGTCAGCCGCAGCACCTCGGTGACGCGGGCGTCCGGCAGGCCGTTGCTCGCGGCCAGCGCGCGCAGGTGCGCGCGGCCGGTGCGGGAGCCGTGCGCGGCCTGCGCGTCGAGGAGGGCGCCCACGTGCCGGAGGGGGTCGGCCAGCTCCGGGTACGGCCGGCCGCCGACGGTGGCGGTGCCGGAGGTGGCCCGGTCCAGGCCGAGGACGAGGCGCATGGTGGTGGACTTGCCGGCGCCGTTGGGGCCGAGGAAGCCGGTGACGCGGCCGGGCCGGACGGTGAACGTCAGGGCGTCGAGGGCCCGGACGTCCCCGTAGTCCTTGGTCAGGTCGCGGACCTCGATGGCTGTTGCTGCTGTCATACGGGCCACGCTGCCGGTCGGGGCGGTGCCGGGGCCTCCCCCGCGCGCGGGTTCGCCCTCCCCCGTGCGGGGGAGCCGCGCCCCGGACGGCGCTGGCACGATGGACGGCGTGCCACGAACCACCCGGTCCCTCCCCCGCCCGCTGCGGCCGGCGCTGCGGGCGGTGACGTACACGCGGTTGCTGCACCTGCTGATCGCCGCGGCACTGCCCCTGCTGGGCGCGTTCGTCCTGGGGCCGGACGACGGGCCGGCCCTGCTCGGCTACGGCTTCCTCGCCCTCGCCCCGGTCCCGCTCCTCGCCGTCGCCGCGGCGGTCCCCGCGACCCGGGTCCTGGAGGCCATGCAGGCCCGGCTGCTGCTGTTCCCGGGGCCGCACGCCCGGGAGGAGCGGCGGGAGCCGCGGCTCGCGCACACGCCTGCCGTCGCCTGGAGCGACCGCGGCCGGGTCTTCGCCTGGCTGGTGCTGCGGATGTGGCTGGGGTTCGTGGCCGCCGTGACCACCGCCCAGGGCGTCTTCCTCGCCGTGGCGCTGACCTCCGCCTCCCAGTGGCGGTGGTTCGACTCGGACGTCCTGCCCCTCCCGGGCAGATGGCACGGTGCGTACCCGCTGCTCGCCCCGGTCCCGGTGGCGGCGTCGCTCGCGCTCGCCTGGGCCTTCGGCTCGCTGGTCGCGGCCCTGGCGCCCCGGCTGCTGGGCCCCTCGGCCGCCGAGCGGCTGACCGCGCTGGAGGAGCGCACCGAACGTCTTCTGGAGCACAACCGGCTGGCCCGCGAGCTGCACGACACCATCGGGCACGCGCTGACCGTCGCCGTGGTGCAGGCCGGCGCCGCCCGGGCGGCGGGGTCGCCCGAGTTCACCGAGCGGGCGCTGCGCGCGATCGAGGACACCGGCCGGGAGGCGCTGGAGGACCTGGAGCGGGTGCTGCGGCTGCTGCGCCAGGACGCCGCCCCGCCGTCCCGGCGGCCGGGGCTGGCCGAGGCGGAGCGGCTGGTGGCCTCCGCGCGCGGCGCCGGCGCCGCGATCAGTGCCGAGATCGAGGGGCCGCTGGAGTCGGTGCCGGGGCCGGTGTCGCGGGAGGGGTACCGCATCGTGCAGGAGTGCCTGACGAACGTGCTGCGGCACGCCGGCCCGGTCCCGGTCACGGTCCGCATCGCGGCCTCGGCGGACGTGCTGGAGCTGTCCGTACGCAACAAGCTGCCCGCGGCGACGACGGCGGCGGCTCCCGGACCCGGCGGCAGCGGGCTTCGCGGCATCCGCGAGCGCGCCGCACTCCTGGGCGGCGAGGCCGTCGCCGGCCCCCGCGACGGCGAGTGGAGGGTGCGGGTCACGCTGCCGATACAGTGACGCCGTGTCCGTCTCCGTCCTCCTCGTCGACGACGACGCCCTGGTCCGCGCCGGGCTGCGGGCGATCCTCGAAGCGCAGCCGGACATCGAGGTGGCCGGTGAGGCGGCCGACGGCGCGGCGGTGATCCCGCTCGTACGGCGACTGGCGCCGGACGTCGTCGCGATGGACGTGCGGATGCCGCTGATGGACGGCATCGAGGCCACCCGGGCGGTGCTCCGCGCCTTCCCGGAGCCGCCGAAGATCCTCGTCGTGACCACCTTCGAGGAGGACCAGTACGTGTACGGGGCGCTGCGCGCCGGCGCTGACGGCTTCCTGCTCAAGCGGGCCCGGCCGGCGGAGATCGTGCACGCGGTACGCCTGGTCGCCGAGGGCGGCTCGCTGCTGTTCCCGGCCGCGCTGCGGTCGCTGGCCGCCGGGCACGTCAACGAGGAGGCGCGCACGGCGGTGGCCGCGGCGCGGCTGACCGACCGGGAGGGCGAGGTGCTGCGGCTGATCGCCCGCGGACTGACGAACGCCGAGATCGCCGCGGAGCTGGTGCTCGGCACCGAGACGGTCAAATCGCACGTCAGTGCGCTGCTGGCGAAGCTGGGGGCCCGGGACCGGACGCAGGCGGTGATCACGGCGTACGAGTCGGGGTTCGTCGCTCCCGGCGCGGCCGGATAGCGGATACGATCCGCTATCCGGAACCACCCTCAGGGAGGCTGACGTTGGCGCAGCTCACCGGCGGGGACCCGTCCCTGCTGCGGCGGATCAACTCCGCCGTCGTCCTGCGCGCGCTGCGCGACGCGGGCTCGGCGACGCTGACCGACCTGGTCCGTACCACGGGGCTGTCGCGGCCGACCCTGGACGGCGTGCTGGAGGGCCTGGCCGCCAGCGGTCTGGTGGTGGAGGCCGCGGCCGAGGAGGGCACGACGCGGCGCCAGGGCCGGCCAGCGCGCAAGTTCCGCTTCCATGCCGAGTCGGGTCATCTGCTGGGCATCGAGATCGGCCCGCACCGGGTCTCCGTGCTCCTCTCCGACCTCGACGGCCGGCTGCGCGGCTCGGCGTCGCGCACCGTGGCCGAGGCCGCGGAGGCCGACGACCGACTGGCGGCCGTACGGGCCGTGGTGCAGGAGGTGCTGCGGCGGACCGGCGTGGCGCGCAGCACGCTGCGCGCGGTGGGCGTCGGCAGCCCCGGCATCGTGGAGGCGGACGGCATGGTGCGCCTCAGCACGGCGTTGCCCGGCTGGACGGGCCTCAACCTCGCGGAGCGGCTGAGCCGTTCGTTCCGCTGCCCGGTGCTGGTGGAGAACGACGCGAACACGGCGGCCGTCGCCGAGCACTGGAAGGGCGCCGCGCGGCACTCGGCGGACGTGGTCTTCGTCCGCGCCGGGCTGAGCCCGGGCGCCGGGTCGCTGATCGGCGGGCGGCTGCACCGCGGCTTCGGCGGCGCGGCCGGCGAGATCGGGGCGCTGCACCTGCTGGGCCGGGAGGCGACGCCGGAGAAGCTGCTCAGCGTCACCGGTGAGCCGCTGCACCCGCTGGACGAGCCGGCGGTGGCGGAGGTCTTCTCGCTGGCGCAGGACGGCGACAAGCGGGCGCGGCGGGCCGTGGACCGGTTCATGCAGCGGCTGGTGCACGACGTCGCCGCGCTGGTGCTGGCCCTCGACCCGGAGCTGGTGGTGATCGGCGGCTGGGCGGCCGGCGTGGACGACGTACTGGAGCCGCTCCACGCCGAGCTGGCCCGCTACTGCCTCAGGCCCCCGGAGGTCGTGCTGTCGCTGCTGGGCGAGGCGGCGGTGGCCACGGGCGCGCTGCGGCTGGCCCTGGACCACCTCGACGAGGAGCTGTTCGCCGTGGAGAGCACGGTCACGGCGCGCCGGTGACCGGCGGGCCGGGCGGGGTGTGGCCTCCCGGCCCGGCCTTCTGCCCGCGGTTTCCTTCTGCCCGCGGTCGCCGTCTCCGGACGAGGGTGTCCCGCCCGGTGCGTACGACGGGGGCGGCGGCTCAGCTCGCCAGCACCGCGTCCGCGTCGAGGGTGAGGCGGCAGGTGTCCGCGCGGTACGTGGACACCGCGACGGCGGCGGTGCGCCCCCTGGAGACGTAGCGCGTGGTGACCACGAGAACCGGGGCGCCCGGCAGGCGGTCCAGCTCGCGGGCGTCCTCCGCGCGCGCCGAGCCCAGCTCGACGGTGCGGTCCTGGCCTTCCAGCGGCAGCCGGTGCAGCTCGTGCAGCACGGCGCGGGCGCGGACGGCGCCCACGGAGGCGTCGCCACGGCTGAAGCCGGGCGCGGAGACGCCCGGCACGTAGATCAGCTCGGCCGCGACCGGCTGCCCGTTGCGGCTGCGGGAGCGGTGCACCCGGTGCACCGGCTCCGTCGCTTCGGTGCCGAGCATGCGCGCGATGGCCGCGGGCGCCGCGACCGCGGCGGCGTCGACGGCCTCCCAGCCGTCGTCTGCCTCGCCCGGCCACATCTGCCGCGGGGAGCCCACCGGGACGCCGACGCGCGGCGGCGCGACCGTCGTACCGACGCCCCGCCTGCGCTGCAGCCGGCCCTCCAGCTCCAACTGATCGAGCGCCTGCCGCAGGGTCGCGCGGGCGACGCCGAAGCGGGCCGCCAGCTCGCGCTCGTTGGGCAGGATCTCCCCTACCGAGAACTCCGACTCCAGCGCCTCGCTGATCACGCCCTTGAGATGCCAGTACTTCAGCTCGGTCACGGTGTCCGGCTGCGTGGTCCCCACCTGATCCTCGCAATCCCCGTCGGCCTGGCCGCCTTTATGCGCGGTTGTTTATGAAAGGTTGTTGCAGTATCTCTTGCCGACAGTAGGTCGCCACCCGGACTTGGTCAAGACCAATCGCCCTGGGGTACCGTCCGTCCGGCATCCGACGGACGGCGGAAAGGCAGCGATGAAGCAGGTCACGGTGGTCACCGGGGGCAGCCGCGGCATCGGCGCGGCGATCGTGCGGAGACTGGCCCGTGCCGGTCACGCCGTCGCCCTGGCGTACGAGCGGGCGGAGGCCGCGGCGGAGGGAGTGGCGGCCGAGGTGCGCGCCGAGGGGGTGGCGTGCGTGGCCGTACGGGCCGACGTCAGCGACGCCGGACAGGTCGACACCCTGTTCGACACCGCCCGCGAGCGCCTGGGGCCGGTCACGGGCCTGGTGAACAACGCCGGGATCACCGGGCCGCTGGGCCGGTTCGACGAGACGACCCTCGACGTGATGCGCCGGGTGCTGGACGTCAACGTGATGGGCACGTTCATCTGCACCCGGCGCGCGGTGCGCGAGATGTCCACCCGGCACGGGGGCGGCGGCGGCGCGATCGTCACCGTCTCCTCGGGCGCGGCCACCCTGGGCAGCCCCGGCGAGTACGTGCACTACGCGGCGAGCAAGGCCGCCGTGGACGCCATGTCCGTCGGTCTGGCCAAGGAGTTGGGGCCCGAGGGCGTACGCGTCAACTCGGTGCAGCCCGGAATGACCGTCACCGACATGCACGCGGCGATGGGCGACCCGGAGCGGCCGTGGCGCAACCCGGAGCGGGTGCCGATGCGCCGGCCCGGGGAGCCCGAGGAGATCGCCGGCGCGGTGGCGTGGCTGCTGTCCGAGGAGGCGTCGTACACCACGGGCGCGGTGCTGCGGGTCTCCGGCGGTCTCTGACGGCTCTTCCCGACCCGGGGACCAGCCCTTGCCGTGCCGGCGCGGCGAGGGCGCCGCTAGACGCGCACGCCGCCGAGCTTCTCCGGGTTGCGGATGATGTAGATGCGGGCGATCCGGCCGTCCCGGAACATCGGGACCATGACCGTGTCCAGCTCGCCGTCCGACAGGACCAGCAGCCCGGGCTGGCCGTTGATCTCGCGGAAGAGGAGCTGCGGCTGAGCCGCCTTCTCGTTGCCGTCCGCGCCGCCGATGAAGACGCGGGCCGCGTTCTCGGCGCCCTCGACGACGCGCCGCGGCGCCTTGGCCTTGCCGCCGGTGTCCGATATCACGTCCACGTCCGGGGCCAGCAGCGCCATCAGCCCCTCCATGTCGCCGCCGGCGGCGGCTTCGAGGAACCGTTCCGTGATGTCGCGCTGCGCGGCGGTGTCTACGTCGTAGCGCGGCTTGCGCTGCGTGACGTGCCGCCGGGCGCGGCCGGCGAGCTGGCGTACGGCCTCGTCGGAGCGGTCGAGCATCGCGCCGATCTCCGCGTACGGGAAGCCGAATGCCTCCCGGAGCACGAAGACGGCCCGCTCCAGCGGCGACAGCGACTCCATCACCACGAGCATCGCCAGCGTCACCGACTCGGCGAGCAGCGCCCGCTCCGAGCTGTCCGGCAGCGTCTCGCTGAGGAAGTCGGTGGCCAGCGGCTCGGGGAGCCAGGGGCCGACGTACGCCTCCCGCCGCGCCTGCGTCTGCCGAAGCCGGTCCAGCGAGAGGTGGGTGACGATGCGCACCAGATAGCCGCGCGCGTCACGGACGTTGTCGCGGTCCGCGGACGACCAGCGCAGCCAGGCGTCCTGCACGACGTCCTCGGCATCGGCGAACTCGCCGAGCATGCGGTACGCCACCCCCATCAGGACGGATCGGTGCTCCTCGAAGACGTCGACTTCGGTACCGTATGCCACCTCTACATATCACCTGACGAGACACCCCTCTGTCCAATCCGGCCGCTGGACGGGCGCCCCCCGCGCGGCGCGCTTCCGTCTGCCGCGGGGGCGGTTGTTCACTTGTCGTTCGCGTCATGGGCAACACACGCCGGTAGGTCTGACGGCGCACGACGATCCGCACGTCGACGGGAGACCCAGGTGAACATGGGAGACAGAGCGAACGGCGGCCCCGCGCGCCGGTCGGTGCTGCGCGGCGGCCTCGCCGCATCCGCCGCGCTGGCGGTGCCCACGCTGTCGGGCGGCGCCCCCGCGCAGGCGCTTTCGGGCCGGCCGGGGGCCGCCTGGGGCGTCCAGGTGGGCGATGTGACGGCCGGGGGCGGCACCGTGTGGGTACGGGCCGACCGCCCGGCGCGGATGGTCGTGGAGACCTCCGCGACGGACTCCTTCCGCAAGGTGCACCGCCGCCGCGGCCCGCTGCTCGGCCCGGGCACCGACTACACCGGTACCGTACGGCTGCACGGGCTGCCGCCCGGGGAGCAGGTGCACTACCGGGTGGTGCTGGAGGACGTGGACGATCCGCGCCGCTCGGGCGAGCCGGTCGCGGGCACGTTCCGTACGGCCCCGGGACGCCGCGGGGACGTGCGCTTCGTCTGGTCCGGCGACGTCGCGGGCCAGGGCTGGGGCATCAACCCCGACCGCGGCGGCTACCGCGTGTACGGCGAGATGCAGCGGCTCGATCCCGACTTCTTCCTGCACAGCGGCGACACCGTATACGCGGACGGACCGCTGACCGCCGAAGTGCCGCTGCCCGACGGCACGGTGTGGCGCAATCTGGTCACCGAGGAGAAGGCGAAGGTCGCCGAGACGCTCGCCGAGTACCGCGGTCAGTTCCGCTACAACCTGCTCGACGCGAACGTGCGCCGCTTCAACGCGCAGGTGCCGATCGTGGTGCAGTGGGACGACCACGAGGTGGTCAACAACTGGTACCCCGGCGAGATCCTCACCGACGAGCGCTACACGGAGCGCCGCGCCGACGTGCTCGCGGCCCGCGCCCGGCGCGCGTTCGCCGAGTACTTCCCCGTGTCGACGCTGCGCCCCGACGGCGCCGGCCGGGTCTACCGCAGGGTCTCGTACGGGCCGCTGCTCGACGTGTTCGTGCTGGACATGCGCACGTACCGGAACGCCAACTCCGACGGGCTCGCCCCGGACGACGTGCACGGCATCCTCGGGCGCGAGCAACTGGCCTGGCTGAAGCGGGAGCTGCGGCGCTCGCGCGCGGAGTGGAAGGTCATCGCCTCCGACATGCCGCTCGGCCTGGTCGTGCCGGACGGCACGACGGCCTTCGAGGCGATCGCGCAGGGCGACCCGGGCGCGCCGCTGGGGCGGGAGCTGCAGATCGCGGAGCTGCTGCGGTACATCAAGCACGCGAGGATCACGGGCACGGTGTGGCTGACCGCGGACGTGCACCACACCTCCGCGCAGCACTACGACCCGGCCCGGGCGGCGTTCACGGACTTCGCCCCGTTCTGGGAGTTCGTCACCGGGCCGCTGCACGCGGGCGCTTTCCCGGGCAGCGCGCTGGACGGCACGTTCGGCCCGGAGCGGGTGTTCCTCAAGGCGCCGGAGGCGGCCAACGTGGCGCCGAGCCAGGGCTTCCAGTTCTACGGCGAGGTGCAGATCGACGGCGGCAGCCGCGAGCTGACGGTACGGCTGCGCGAGGAGGGCGGCGCGGTGCTGTTCACGAAGGTGCTGCGGCCGGGGCTCGTCGGCCAGTAGCGGGAGCGTCCGCGGGGCGTCCCGCGGCGGGCACGTCGCCGGCCGACGCGTACGCTGCGGGACGTGGACGACTTCACGTATGCCCCGGTCGGCGCCACCCGCGAGGGCCGCAGGCCCGCGGGCTTCGACGCCTTCGCGGTCCGTACCCGCGTCGGCTCCGGCGCGCGGGCGTACCGGGCGGCGACGGAGGCGGTGCTGACGTTCCGGATGCACCGGGCGGTCGGGGTCACCATAGACGCGGAGGGCCCGAGCGCCGAGCCCGGCGTGCGGCTGGTCGTCGGCCTCGGGCGGCGCCCGCTGCGCATCCTCGCCCCCTGCCGCGTGGTGTGGGCGGAACGGGGCGAGCGGCGCGGCGGCTTCGGGTACGGGACGCTGGCGGGGCACCCGGAGACGGGTGAGGAGGCGTTCGTCGTGGAGTGGGCGGAGGACGGCGCCGTCTGGCTGACCGTCACGGCGTACAGCCGTCCGGCCGCGAGGTGGGTGGCAACCATGGGACCGCTCCTCGGCGTCTTCCAGCGCGGGTACGCACGGCGCTGCGGCCGGGTACTGCGGCGGCTCGCGAACGTCGGCTGAAAACTGCCCCCTTAGGACCGATTCACCCTTTACCATCCGGTCACAACTCGTTCTTGATCACGCAATACCCGTCCGGAAAGCTGGAGTTCATGGCCGATCACACCGCACCGACGGAGAAGGGACCGCGGCGCGCGCCCGCGGCGCCGGGCCCGTACACGATCGCCGCCGTGGGCCGGGCGGGCGCCGGGCCCCGCCCCCTGCCGGACTGCCGCCCCGCGGCGCGCCCGCCCTACCGCCGCCCCGCCACGGGCCCGCGCGCGGCCAGCCCGTTCACGGTCCGCGAGGCGGGGCCCGAGGACCACGACGCGGCGCTGGCCATGCACCAGCGCTGCTCCCGGCGGACTCTGGCCATGCGCTACCAGGGCCCGCCCGGCGAGGCCGACGGCTACCTGCGGCACCTGCTGAGCCCGCACTTCGGCCGGACGCTGGCCGTGGAGACGGCCGGCGGCCGGCTGGTGGCCCTCGGGCACCTGCTGTGGGACGACGACGAGGCGGAGGTGGCGCTGCTCGTGGAGGACGCCTGGCAGCGCCGCGGGCTCGGCACGGACCTGCTGCGGCGGCTGCTGGCGACGGCCGCGGGCATGGGGTACGGCAGCGTGTACGTGGTGGCGCGGTCGCTGGACGCCGCCATGGCCGCCACCGTGCGCAAGAGCGGTGTGCCGCTGGACTACCAGGTGGACGGGGCCACGTTGGTCGTCACCGCGCACCTGGACGAGCGGCTCGTCCCCGCGGCGGGTCCTGCGGGACGCTGCTGAGGGCGGCGCGGTCCGCCTCCTCGGCGGGGTCCGCGCCCGCCGCGCCCGCGTCGAGCGCCGCGCTCAGGTCGGCCCACAGGTCGTCCACGTCCTCCAGCCCGACCGACATCCGCAGCAGCTTCTCGCCGATCCCGCCCGAGCGGCGGTCGGCCGGGTCGACGATGCGGTGGCTGATCGAACCCGGGTGCTGGATGAGGGTGTCGACGCTGCCGAGGCTCACCGCCGGGGTGATCAGCCGCACGGCGGCGATGACCGCGTGCGGGTCGCCGTGCACCTCGAAGGCGACCATCGCGCCGCCGAGCCGCGGGTAGCGCACCCGGGTGACGGCCGGGTGGCCGGCGAGCCGGCGGGCCAGTTCCGCGGCGGCCCGGGACTGGGCCCGTACCCGTACCGGAAGGGTCGACAGGCCGCGCAGCAGCAGATACCCGGCGAGCGGGTGCAGCACGCCGCCGGTGGCGAAGCGGATCCGGCGCAGCGCGCCGGCCAGTTCCTCGTCGCAGGCGACGACGCCGCCCATCACGTCGCCGTGGCCGCCGAGGTACTTGGTGGCGCTGTGCAGCACGAGCCGGGCGCCGTGCTCGGCGGGGCGCTGCAGGACGGGGGTGGCGAAGGTGTTGTCCACGAGCAGCGGGACCGAGCCGCAGGAGTACGCGACGGCCCGGAGGTCCGTCTCGGCGAGCGTGGGGTTCGCGGGGGTCTCGACGAGCACCAGGCCGGTGTCCGGGCGCAGGGCGTCGGCGACGCCCGCCGGGTCCGTCCAGGTCACCTCGGTGCCGAGCAGCCCGCTGTCGAGCAGGTGGTCGCTGCACCCGTAGAGCGGCCGGACGGCGACGACGTGCCGCAGGCCGAGGCCGCCGCGTACCAGCAGGCAGGCGGTGAGGGCCGCCATCCCGCTGGCGAACGCGACGGCCGACTCGGTGCCTTCCAGCCGGGCCAGGGCCCGTTCGAAGCGGGCGACGGTGGGGTTGCCGAGCCGTCCGTAGACCTGCGGTCCTTCGAGCGGGGCGCCGGTGGCGGCGAACTCGTCGATGCGGGCGGCCTCGCCCCTGCTGTCGGGAGACGGGTAGGTCGTGGACAGGTCGAGCGGGGCGGCGTGCAGGCCGAGGGCGGCGAGGTCTTCGCGCCCTGCGTGCACGGCCTCGGTGGCGAGTGAACGCGTCGGGATCTCCATGCTTCCGATGCTGAATCTCCTGCGGGGCCGGGCGGTCGGTCCCCGTGCTACGTTCGGCCGATGCCCGATTCGCCTGCTCTCGATCCGGTGGACCTGGAGATTCTGCGGGTGCTGCAGAACGACGCCCGGACCACCAACCGCGATCTGGCCGCCGCCGTGGGCGTCGCACCCTCCACCTGCCTGGACCGCGTGGCCCGGCTGCGCCGCGCCGGCGTGATCACCGGCCACCGGCTCGCGATCGACCCGGCACGGCTCGGCCGCGGTCTGGAGGCCCTGCTGTCGGTGCAGGTGCGCCCGCACCGCCGCGACCTGATCGGCCCGTTCGTCGAGCGGGTCCGCTCGCTGCCCGAGTCCCGCGCGCTGTTCCACCTCACCGGCCCCGACGACTACCTCCTGCACGTCGCCGTACGCGACGCCGCGGACCTGCAGCGGCTGGTGCTGGACGAGTTCACCTCACGCCGTGAGGTGGCCCGGGTGGAGACGCGGCTGGTCTTCCAGCACTGGGAGTGCGGACCGCTGCTGCCTCCGTAGGGCATGACGCCGTTTCGGTGATGACGCCGCCCGCCCCCGTGTACGAGGATGGCCCGCATGCCCGACTCCACGAACCAGCGAATGCCCCGGCAGGTGGCGGACGCCTACGTCGACGACCTCATCGACCTCGACCCCATCAGCGGCACCATGCTCGGCGTGCCGGAGAGCTCCCGGACTCTCCCCGACTTCTCCCCCGACGGCCAGCAGGCCGTCGCCGAGCTGGGCCGCGCCACCCTTGCGGCCCTCGACGAGGCCGAGCGGCAGCCCGGCGCGGACAGCGACGCGGAGCGGCGCTGCGGGCGGCTCCTGCGGGAGCGGCTGAGCGCCGAACTCGCCGTCCACGAGGCCGAGGAGGGCCTGCGGGCGGTCAGCAACATCCACTCCCCCGTGCACCTGATGCGCGAGTGCTTCACGCTGATGCCGACCGGCGACGAGGACGACTGGGCGGACATCGCCGCCCGGCTGCGCGCGGTCCCGGCGGCGGTCGACGGGTACCGCAGGTCGCTGGCCGAGGGCGTGGCCAGGGGGCTGTTCGGCGGGCCGCGGGCGACCGGGACGTTCGTCGGCCAGCTCACCGAGTGGGCGGGCGACGGCCGCGGCTGGTTCGGCGACCTGGCCGCCGCAGGACCCGAGGCGCTGCGCGGGGAGCTGGACACGGCGGCGAGCGGGGCCACCGCCGCCGTGGGCGCGCTGCGCGACTGGATGCGCGACGTGTACGCGCCCGCCGCGGCCGGCTCGCCCGACGTCGTCGGGCGCGAGCGCTACGCCCGCTGGTCGCGCTTCTTCAACGGCGCGGACCTCGACCTGGACGAGTCGTACGCGTACGGCTGGTCCGAATACCACCGGCTGCTCGCCGAGATGCAGACGGAGGCCGCGAAGATCCTGCCCGGCGCCGCCACCCCCTGGGAGGCGCTGAAGCACCTGGACGAGCACGGCACCCACATCGAGGGCGTGGACGCCGTCCGGGACTGGCTCCAGGGGATCATGGACGAGGCCATCGAGGCGCTCGACGGCACGCACTTCGACCTGGCCGAGCCGGTGCGCCGGGTGGAGTCGCGGATCGCCCCGCCCGGCGGCGCCGCCGCGCCGTACTACACGCCGCCCGCCGAGGACTTCTCCCGCCCCGGGCGCACCTGGCTGCCGACGATGGGCGAGACCCGCTTCCCGGTCTACGACCTGGTCTCCACCTGGTACCACGAGGGGGTGCCCGGCCACCATCTGCAGCTCGCGCAGTGGGTGTACGTCAAGGACCGGCTCTCCCGCTACCAGTCGACGCTCGGCTGGGTCAGCGCCAACTGCGAGGGCTGGGCCCTGTACGCGGAGCGGCTCATGGACGAGCTGGGCTTCCTCACCGACGCGGAGCGCCGGCTCGGCTATCTGGACGCGCAGATGATGCGTGCCGCGCGCGTGATCGTGGACATCGGCATGCACCTGGAGCTGCCGATCCCGGACCACTCCCCCTTCCACCCGGGCGAGCGGTGGACGCCGGCGCTGGCGCAGGAGTTCTTCGGGATGCACAGCGGGCGGCCCGCGGACTTCGTGGAGAGCGAGCTGACCCGCTATCTGTCGATGCCGGGGCAGGCGATCGGCTACAAGATCGGCGAACGGGCCTGGCTGCGCGGCCGGGACGCGGCGCGCAAGGCGCGCGGCGCCGAGTTCGACGCCAAGGCGTGGCACATGGCCGCGCTGTCGCAGGGCTCCCTCGGGCTGGACGACCTGGAGGCCGAGCTGTCGGCGCTGTGAGTCCGCCGTGAGGTGACGGCCGCGGCCCCCGCGGGGTCGCGGCCGTGCGCTTCTTCACGGGCCGCGGTCCGCGGGTGGCGGGGTCCGCTCGGCGTGAGGTGCCGAGGGTGGCGGCGGTCAGCGGTCGGCGGCCGTGCGGTGGCGTACGTACGATCCCGAGCGCCCCTTGACGACCTCCAACTGCGCCGGGATCCGCCGGCGCAGCTCAGGCACGTGGCTGACGATGCCCACGGTGCGGTCCCGCTCGCGCAGCGCGTCGAGGACGTCCAGCACCTCGTCCAGGGTCTGGTCGTCCAGGCTGCCGAAGCCCTCGTCGATGAAGAGCGTGTCGAGCCGGACGCCCCCGGCCTCCTCGGCCACGACGTCGGACAGCCCGAGGGCCAGGGCGAGGGAGGCGAAGAACGACTCGCCGCCGGAGAGCGTGGCGGTGTCCCGCTCGGTGCCGGTCCAGGCGTCCACGACGTGCAGCCCGAGGCCGTGGCGCCCGCGGCCGTTCGCGCGCTCGTCGGAGTGCACCAGCGTGAAGCGGCCGGACGACATCCGTGCCAGCCGGGCCGTCGCGGCGGCGGCGACCTGTTCGAGCCGGGCGGCCAGCACGTACGACTCCAGCCGCATCTTCCGCTCGTTCTCCGCGGACGTGCCGGCCGCGAGCGTGGCGAGCCGGGAGACCCGGTGGTGCTCCGTACGCAGCGGCGCCAGCCGGCGCACCCGGTCGGCGGCCTCGGCGGAGAGGCCGGCGAGGGCGTCGCACCGCTCGCGCGCGCTGTCGCGGGCGGTCGCGGCCGTACGCAGCCCGCGGGCGGCCGCGGCGAACGCCTCCTCGGCCTCGTCGACGGCGGCGGCGGGCCGCGCGGCTGCGGCGGCGGCGCGCGGCTCGGCCAACGCCTCGGCGACGGCCGCCTCCTCGGCCTGCCATGCCTCCAGCCTCGCCTCCAGGTCCCCCAGCGCGGCCGGGTCGAGCAGCGCAGCGGCGGCCTCCTCGGGGGTCTCGAAGCGGGCGCGGTAGGCGGCGTCGGCGACCCGCGAGTCGGCGTCCTTGCTGCGCTCGGCGGCTGCCGCGGCCTCGCGGGCGGCGCGCGACGCGGCGGCCAGCCGGGCGGCCAGCGACGTCAGTTGGGCCGCGCGCTCCTCGACACCGGCGGCACCGCCGCGGGCGGCGCGTACCTCGGCGTCGCGGGCCGCCCGCTCGGCGGTGAGCGCGTCGGCGCGGGAGGCGCGGGCGGCGGCGCGGCTCTCGGCCTGCTGCCGGCCGCGCACGCGGCGGGCGTGCTCCTCGTGCGCACGGTCCAGTTGCTCCCGTACGGCGAGCGCGCCGGCGGCCAGCTCCCGGGCGCGGCCCAGCTCCCCCGCCACCCGCTCGACGGCGGCGGCGAGCGTGTCCCTGCCCTCCTCGCCGGCGGCCTCGGCGGCGGCGTCGCGGGCCTGACGCAGCGAGTCGAGCCGCAGGGCGGCCTCTTCGCGTACGCGCTCGGCCGCCCGGTAGGCGGCCAGGGCCTCGTTCTCCTCGCGCTCGCCGACGTGTGCGCCGTCGGCGGTGGCGGGGGCGGGGTGGGCGGCCGAGCCGCAGACGGGGCAGGGCTCGCCGTCCGCCAGCCGGGCGGCCAGCTCGGCCGCCATGCCGTCGAGGCGCCGCTCCTTCAGCCGCAGCCAGGTCTCGTGCGCCGCGCCGGCGCTCTCGCCGGCGTCGAGGTGCGCCCGCCGGGCCTCGTCCGTCCGGCGGGCCAGCTCGTCGCGGCGGTCGGCGGCGTCGAGGCGGCGGCGCGTGCCCTCGTGCTCCGCGGCGAGTCGTTCCGCGCGCGTGGCCGCACCCTGGGCCTCGTCGACGCGGCGCTGAAGGTCGCCGCGCAGGGCGTCCCAGTCGTCGAGCCAGCCCGCGGCGTCGCGCAGCACGTCCTCGTCGGCGCGGGACTCCTCGTCCAGCACGGCGAGTTCGCGGGTGATCTCGGCGCCGCGGGCCTCGGCGGCGCGGGCCGCGTCGAGGGCGCCCAGCTCCTGCCGCGCACGGGCCTCGTGCACGTCGAGCTGCTCGGGGCCGCCGCCGGCGACGGTGCCGGGCAGCGCGGCGCGGGCCGCTTCCTCGGCCGCGGCGGCGCGGCGGGCCGCGGCGGCGGTCCGGTCGCGCAGCTCCAGGGCGGGCGCCACGGCGGCGGCTTCGCGCGCCCGGCGCAGCTTCTCGCCGAGTGCCGCGCGCTCCCGCTGCCGCTCGGCCAGCGCCTGCTGCCGCTGCCGGGCGTCGGCGTACAGCCGCTGCAGCCGGGCGAGTTCGCGGACGTCCTGAAGGTGGCCGTCGGCCGCCGCGTGGGCGGCTTCCGCGGTGCGCAGCCGCAGGTCCGCGGCGTCCGCCAGCTCCCGCGCGGTGGCGCGGGCGACGGCGGCGTACGCGAGCACGCCGTCGGCGAGGTCTGCCTCGCCCGGCTTGGCGGCGTCGGGCGACCAGCCGTCCGGATCCCCGGCGGCGGCCTGGCCGCCGGCCTGCCGGATGCGGTGGGCGAGGTGCAGCAACTGCTCGTCGCCGTCGCGGACGGCCTCCTGGGAGCGGCGGCGCAGCTCGGCGAGGTGGTCCTCGACGGCGGCGAAGCGGCCGGTGTCGAAGAGGCGGCCCAGCAGCTTGGCCCGGGCCTCGGCGTCGGCGCGCAGGAAGCGCGCGAAGTCGCCCTGCGGGAGCAGCACGACCTGGCAGAACTGCTCGCGGGTCATGCCCAGCAGGCGGCCGATCTCCTCGCCGATCTCCTGGTGCGAGCGGCTGAGGCCGCGCCACTCGCCGGCCGCCGGGTCGCGCTCGCGCAGCAGGCTGGTGGCCCGCTCGGTGGTGACGCCGGTGCCGTTGCGCTTGGGGCGGGGCTGGGCGGGCCTGCGGGTGACCTCCAGCCGGCGGCCGGCGATGGTGAAGTCGAGCGCGACCTCGGTCGGGGTGAGCTGCTCGGCGTGGTGGCTGCGCAGGGCGCCGCCCTGGCGTACGCCGGGCACGCCGCCGTACAGCGCGTAGCAGACGGCGTCGAGAACGGAGGTCTTGCCGGCGCCGGTGGCGCCCTGGAGCAGGAAGATGCCGGCGCCGGAGAGGGCGTCGAAGTCGACTTCCTGCGCGCCCGCGAACGGGCCGAAGGCGGCGACGGTGAGCCGGTGGAGCCTCACCGGGCCGTCTCCTCGCGCGCGTCGGCGGCCCGTACGGCGTCGAACGCGGCGTGCAGCACGGCCCGTTCGTCCGCTGTCGCCGTCGCGCCGGGTCTGACGTGGGCCACGAAGTCCTCGGCGATCTGGCGGTCGTCGCGGCCCCTGAGGCGGTCGGCGTACGACGCGCCGGTGGCCGCGCCGTCGGCGGGCTCGGGGGCGAAGACGAGGCTGACGACGTGCGGGAAGCGCTCCGCGAGGCGGGCCATCGGCTCGTGCGGGCGGGCGGCGTCGGTGAGCGTGGCCTCGACCCAGGCGCCCTGGTGGGGCGTCAGGGCCGGGTCGGCGAGGAGGTCCGCCAGCCGGCCGTGCAGCCGCGCGAGGGGCCGGGGCACGGGCGCGTCGACGCGCTCGGCGGTGACGCCGCCGTCGGCGTCGAGGTCCACCAGCCACGTCGACTTGCGGTGGGCGGCTTCGGAGAAGGAGTAGGCGAGGGGGGAGCCCGAGTAGCGCACGCGCTCGGCCAGGGTCTGGCAGCCGTGCAGGTGGCCCAGCGCGACGTAGTCGACGCCGGAGAAGACGGCGGCGGGCACGGAGGCGACGCCGCCGACGGTGAGGTCCCGCTCGCTGTCGGAGGGCTGGCCGCCGGTGACGAAGGCGTGCGCGAGGACGACGGAGCGGGTGCCGGCCGGGCGGTCGGCGAGGTCGGCGCGTACCCGCTCCATGGCGGCGGTGAGCACCGCGGTGTGGCCGCCGCGGGGGGTGGCGAACTCCTCGCGCACCAGCGCCGGTTCGAGATAGGGCAGCCCGTAGCAGGCGACGTCCCCCGCGGCGTCCCGCAGCAGGACGGGCTCGCCGACGCCCGCCGGGTCGGTGCGCAGATGGACGCCCGCGCGGTCCAGCAGCCCGGCGCCGACGCCGAGGCGGCGCGCCGAGTCGTGGTTCCCGGAGATCATGACGACCGGCACGCCGAGCGCCCCGAGCCGGTGCAGCGCCCGGTCGAACAGCTCCACGGCGGCCAGCGGCGGCACCGCGCGGTCGTAGACGTCCCCGGCGACGAGCACGGCCTCGACCCCGCGCTCGGCGACCACTCCGACGAGGTGGTCGAGGAAGGCGGCCTGGGCGTCGAGCAGGCTCACCCGGTGGAACGACCGGCCCAGGTGCCAGTCCGAGGTGTGCAGGAAGCGCATGAGGCCCGACTGTAGCGGCGGGGTACGACAACCCGTGCCGTCACGCCCGTCTCACCCGGTGCCGTACACCTCGTCGCCGGGCCGCAGTTGGGCGCTGCCGGCGGTGGCGTCGGCGAGCCAGGAGCGGAAGGCGCCGAGTTCGCCGGCGGGTACGGCGACCTCGATCTCGACGTGCGCGCCGTACGCCACGCCGCGTACGTCGCGCCCGGCGGCGTGCAGGTGGCCGAGCACCCTGCCGGCGCGCGCGTGGTCGACGCCGACGGTGACCAGCCGCATCCGCAGCCGCGTGACGGTGCCGACCGCGTCCACGGCGGCGCCGACCGCGCCGCCGTAGGCGCGGATGAGCCCGCCCGCGCCGAGCTTGGTGCCGCCGAAGTAGCGGGCGACGACGGCGACGACGTAGCGCAGCTCGCGGCGGAGCAGCAGGTGCAGCATGGGCACCCCCGCGGTGCCGCCGGGCTCGCCGTCGTCGCCGGACTTCTGGACGCCGGCGTCGGCGCCGATGACGTACGCGAAGCAGTGGTGTGTGGCGTCGGGGTACGCGGCGCGCACCCGGGCGAGGACGGCCTGCGCCTCGGCTTCGGTGGCCGCGGGGGCGAGGGTGCAGACGAACCGGGAGCGGTTCACCTCGCTCTCGTGCACGCCCTCCCGGGCCACGGTCAGGTACCCCTCGCGCATCCCGCCACCCTAGCCGCGCTCCCGTGGCCGGTGGCCCCGGGGGAATCGGGGCCGGGCCGGCGGCGTTGTACGGGCCATGGACGCAGAGCGGGAGACCATCCGCAGGATTCTGACCTCGACGGGCGGCACCTGGGCGGTGGTCGGACTGTCGAACAACACCTCACGGCCCGCCTACGGCGTGGCGGCGGTGCTCCAGCGCTTCGGCAAGCGCATCGTGCCGGTGCACCCCAAGGCGGAGACGGTGCACGGCGAGCAGGGGTACGCGTCGCTCGCGGACATCCCGTTCCCGGTCGACGTCGTGGACGTCTTCGTCAACAGCGACCTCGCGGGCGGGGTGGCGGACGAGGCGGTCGCGGTCGGTGCGAAGGCGGTCTGGTTCCAGCTCGACGTGATCGACGAGGACGCCTACGAACGGGTGCGCGCGGCCGGCCTCGACATGGTGATGAACCGCTGCCCGGCCATCGAGATCCCCCTGCTCGCCTGAGCCGGGCCGGCGGCCCGTCAGGCGCCGAGGCCGTCGAGGACGACGGCGCCGGGCAGTTCGGCCAGCGCCTTGCCGGGCACGATGAGCTTGCCCCGCCGCCGGCCGCTCCCGACGACCAGGTGCGGCGCGTCCGCGACCCGGGCGTCGACGAGGACGGGCCAGCCCTCCGGGAGCCCGAGCGGGGTGATGCCGCCGTACTCCATGGCGGTCTCGGCGGTGGCCGTGCCGGCGGGCGCGAACGAGGCCTTGCGCACGCCGAGATGGCGGCGGACGGTGCCGTTGACGTCGACGCGGGTGGTGGACAGCACGACGCAGGCGGCGAGGGTGACGTCGCCGCCGCGCTTGCCAGCGACCACCACGCAGTTCGCGGACCGCTCCAGCAGGTCCTGCCCGTAGGTCTCGCAGAAGACGGCGGTGTCGGCGACCTCGGGTTCGGAGTCGACGTGCAGCAGCTCCGCCACGGGGACGGCGCCGTGCCAGGCGCGCAGGGCCGCGGCGACGGGCTCCGCGAGCAGATCCATGCGTTCGGTGGCGGGGGCGGCGTCGTCGAAGCTGCCGATGGGTGCGCGCATGTCCGTGACCCTAACCCGCCTTAGCGCGCGGGCGGTACCGCGACCGCCATCACCAGCTCCACCGGCTCCTCGCCCTCGTTGCGGTACGCGTGCGGGGCGCTCGCCTCGAAGCTGGCGGACGTCCCCGCCGGCACCACGTGCGCCGTGCCGGCGACGAGGAGCGTCAGCTCGCCCGCGGTGACGTGCAGCAGCTCGGTGGTCCCCGCCGGGTGGGGGTCGGAGCTGCTGCCGTCACCGGGCATGAGCCGCCAGGACCACATCTCGAACGGGCCGGGGTTCTGCGTGCCCACGAGCAGCCGGCTGGCGCTGCCCCGCTTCGTCGTCCACATCCGCACGGCCCGGTGCGGCGGCACGAGCTGCACCTCGGGGCCGTGCTCGTAGTCCAGCAGCGTCGTGATGCTGATGCCGAGGGCGTCGGCGAGCTTGACCGTCGTGCCGACGCTGGGGTTCGTCCGCGCCTGCTCGATCTGGATGATCATCCCGCGGCTGACGCCGGAGCGGCCGGCCAGCGAGTCCAGGGTGAAGCCGCGCTCGTTGCGCCAGTGCTTGAGGTTGCGGGCGAGCGCGTTCGTGAGGAGGTCGAAATCCGCCAAGGCTCCGTCCAACTCCGTCCAATATTTTTGATGCGTCCGTCCAGTGCAGTGAACTACACTACGAGGAACCGCAGCGTTCATCACAGTGTACTCGGGGGGCTTCGCCGTGACCGCAGTATTCGCCCTGGCCACCAGCATCCTCTACGGGCTGGCCGACTTCGGCGGCGGGGTGCTGAGCCGGCGCACGCCCGCGCTCGCCGTGGTCGTGCTCTCGCAGATCGCCGCCACGGTGGTGCTGGGCGCCGTCGTGGTGGCCACCGGTGCCTGGGGCGAGGCCGGCCCCCTGCTGTGGTTCGCGGTCGCCGCCGGCGTCGCCGGGCCCGTCGCGATGATCTGCTTCTACAGCGCGCTGGCCCGCGGGCCGATGGGCGTGGTCTCGCCGCTCGCCTCGCTGGCTGTGCTGGTGCCGTTCGGCGTGGGCCTCGCGGCGTACGGGGAGCGGCCGGGCCCCGTGCAGTACGCGGGCGGGGCCGTCGCGCTGACCGGCGTGGTGCTGGCGTCCGGGCCGGTGCGGGGCGCGCCCGTGGAGCGGCGGACGCTGGCGCTGACGCTGGGCGCGGCGGCTGGCTTCGGCGCGGTCTTCGCCTTCATCGCCGAGGCGTCCACGACGGTCACGGGGCTGTTCCTCGCGCTGTTCGTGCAGCGCGCGGTGAACGTCGCGGTGGGCGGCGCCGCGCTGTACGCGGTGGTCCGGCGGGGCGGCGCGGCGCTGCCGGAGGGCGGCTGGCACACGATAGCGGCGGCGGCGCCCGGGCTGGTGTTCGTCGGCCTGGCGGACGTGGCCGCCAACGGGACGTACGCGATAGCCGCGCAGCACGGCCCGGTGACCCTGGCGGCGGTGCTGTCCTCGCTGTATCCGGTGGTCACGGCGCTGGCCGCGCGGGGCGTGCTGCGCGAGAAGCTGCGCGCGGTGCAGGCGGCGGGCGCGGGTCTTGCGCTGGCGGGGACGGTGCTGCTGGCGTCGGGGTGAGGCGATCCGCGATCGGGTCCGAGCCGGGTCCGGCTCAGAAGTGGTTGCGGATCGTGTAGAGCAGCAGCCCGAAGGCGTGCAGGCTGAGCACGACGACCAGGACGATGCGCAGCGTGCGGTTCGTGATCATGTGGCGCCCCTCCAAGCGGTCGCGGTCACGTCGCCGTCTCCAGTGTGCCGGGCGGGACCCGGGGCAGCGGCGGGTGCCAGCCGGACTCGGGGTTCCAGCGGCGTACGATCCGGGCCGGCGCGCCGGCGACGACCGTGTGGTCGGGCACCTCGCCGCGCACCACGGAGCCGGCGGCGACGACCACGTTGCGGCCCAGGCGGGCGCCCGGCAGGATCAGCGCGCCCGCGCCCAGCCAACTGCCCGCGCCGATCTCCACCGGCGCCGAGCGCGGCCACTGCTTGCCGACCGGCTCGTGCGGGTCGTCGTAGCTGTGGTTGGTCGAGGTGACGTACACGTAGGGGCCGCAGAAGACGTCGTCGCCGATGGTGACCGGCAGGTCGGCGATCACGTGGCTGCCCCGGCCCAGCACCACGCCGTCGCCGAGCCGCACGACCGTGTCCGGGCCGAGCGGGGCGCCGGGGGCGAGGCCGGCGGTGAGCGTCACCTGCTCGCCGATGATGCAGTGCGCGCCCAGTTCGATCCGCCGCTCACCGAAGATGGTGCCCTGCGGGAACGCGAGGACCGTGCCGGCGCCCAGCCGCCGGAAGTGGTACGGGCCCGGGCGCGCGGCGCTCACCGCGCCCGTGCTGCGCACCCACCGCCAGCCGCGGTGCACGGCACGCGAGAGCAGCCGGCTCGTCACGGAGTTGCGCTGCTGGTTCGGCACCAGGTCACCGTACCCCTCCCGCATCTCGCCTACGCTCTGACCGAGCACGGCCGCGGCCCCGGACGGCGCCGGAGCGCCGGCGGCTCACCACGACGTACGACGGCGGGCGGCGAGGGCCGCCGCGAGCACCGGGAGCGGACGACATGTCAGGACGGCCGGAGCCGCTGATCGCGGCGGTGGGCGGGCGCGAACCCGCGGTGGACCCGGAGGCGTACGTGGCCCCGACCGCGGTGGTGCTCGGGGACGTGACGGTGGGCGCGGAGGCCAGCGTCTGGTACCAGGCGGTGCTGCGCGGCGACTGCGAGTCGATCTCCCTGGGCGCGGGCAGCAACGTGCAGGACAACTGCACGGTCCACGCCGACCCCGGCTTCCCGGTCGTCATCGGCGAGCGCGTGACCGTCGGCCACAACGCCGTGGTGCACGGCTGCACCGTCGGCGACGACGTGCTCGTGGGCATGGGCGCCACCGTCCTCAACGGGGCCGTGATCGGGGCCGGTTCGCTGGTGGCCGCGCAGGCGCTGGTGCCGCAGGGCATGGAGGTGCCGCCGGGCTCCCTGGTCGCCGGGGTACCGGCCAAGGTCAAACGCCCGCTGACCGACGAGGAGCGCGCACACATCCGCCTCAACGGCGAGGGTTACGTGGCCCTCATCCAGGTGCACCGCGAGCCCCCGGGCGACACCGGCTCCTGAGACGCGGGTCCCCGGAGCGGGGGCGCCGGCACGAGCGGGGGCGCCGGCACGAGCCGGGGCGCCGGTGCGTACCGTACCGACGCGCCCGGCAGCCTCCCCTCGGCTCAGTCGTTGGGGCGCAGCGTCCACAGCACCGTCATCCGCCCGCTGACCGCGCCGTCCCCGCGGACGATGTCGACCTCGACCGGGAACTCCGGCCGCTGCCCGGCGTCGAGTTCGGCCACGACCTCGGCAACGGGCCGGCCCAGCCGCGCCTTGGCGGTGACGTCGCCCCTGGCGACCTTCAGGAAGTCGATCTCCGCGCGCACCGGCAACGGCACGGCACGCTCCATCTGGTCGCCGAACGCGGCGATCACGACGGCCCCGGTCGCCGACTCGGCGAGGGTGAACATGGCGCCGGCGTGCGGGCCGCCGACGTGGTTGCGGTACTCGGGCCGGTCGGGGAGGCGGACGGTGGCGGCCTGCGGGGTGATCTCGTCGTAGACGAGGCCGAGCGTGCGGACCATGGGAACCGATGCCTGAAGGAGCTCGCCCAGCGGCGGCATGGTGTCTGACATGTGACCACGTTACCAACGGGTAATAAGTGTGACCACTCCCTCTCGCCAGCTATGTTGTTCCGCATGTGGCCAGGACAGCAGCCCGGGGGCGAGCAGCACCAGCAGCCGAACCCGTACCAGCAACAGCCCGCCCCGCACGGCCCGCAGGGCTACGACGGACAGCAGCAGTTCCAGCAGCAGGGGCAGTGGGGGCAGTCGGCCCCGCCCGGTGCGCCGGTACCCGCGAAGAGCGGGACGAGCCCCCGCGTCGCCGTCGCCGTCATCGGCGCGGTCGCCGTGCTCGCCGCGGCGGCCGTGACGGGCGTGGTGCTGCTCGACGGCGACGGCGACGGCGGCGGCCAGGCGAGTCCCGGAGGCGGCGGAGGTTCGCCCTCGGCTTCGTCCTCGCCTTCGGCGCCGAAGAAGCCCCTGCTGCAGGACGACCCCGACAACCCGCGCGGGCGCGCCGACGACCAGAAGATCGAACCGGTCGTCTCCGGCTGGAAGGCCGTCTACAACGCCAAGCGCCACAACGTCTACGACGTGCCCCCGGAGTGGGAGGTGCAGTCCCCGACCATGACCATCGGCTTCGAGGACGACTCCGGCCCTCTGGTGTCGATGACCGGGGCGGCGCTCTACAAGGACGGCATCTGCAAGTACGCCAGCCGCGCCGGTGCCGGCACCAAGGGCGGCATAGGCGCGAAGAACACCAAGGAAGCCGTCGAGAACGAGGCCGGCGCCTGGGCCAACGCCGCCTTCAACACCAGCAAGAAGGCGACCGTCAAGCAGACCGAGCCGGTGCCGTTCGCCAGCAAGCACGGGCTGAAGGGGCACATGGCCACCGCGACGGTCACCGGCGTGCCGCGCGAGACCAAGTGCTCGGCCGACGGCAAGATCGTCGCCTTCACCTACACCGACGTCAACGGCGAGTTCGCCACCTGGGTCCTGTACAGCGACACCGGCGTGGAGGACGAGGTGCCGGAGGACACCATCGCCAAGATCATGGACAGCCTGCGCCCGCTGGAGGGCTGAGCGCAGAACCCACTTGGCAGGGGGCCGGTGAGCCCGGCATAGTCCGCGGGTGACCCGTCCCCCCGCGCCCGACGCCGATCCCCCGCCGGTTCCCGTACGGGAACCCGCAGCCGCCTCCGGGCCCGCGCCCCGCCCCCGCTGGGCGGGGCGCAACTACACGCTGCTGTCCCTGGCCGCGGTGATCACCGGCCTCGGCGCCTCGGGCGCGCTGATCGCCTCGGCGTTCGCGGTGCTCGAAGCGGGCGGCTCCGCCACCGACGTCGGCCTGGTCGCGGCGGCGCGGACGACGGCGCTCATCGTCTTCGTGCTCGTCGGCGGCGCGGTCGCCGACCGGATCCCGCGGCACCGGGTGATGGTCGTCGCGAACGCCGTCAACTGCACCTCGCAGGGCCTCTTCGCGGCGCTGGTCATCACCGGCGAGGCGCACGTGTGGCAGATGGTCGTGCTCTCCGCGGTCGGCGGTACGGGGCACGCGTTCTTCGCCCCCGCCGCCGAGGGCATGGTGCTCTCGTCGGTCACCGGCGAGCAGGCGGGCCGCGCCTTCGCGCTCTTCCGCGTCGGCATCAACGGCGCCGGCATCGGCGGGGCCGCGCTCGGCGGGGCGATGGTCGCGGCGGTGGGGCCGGGGTGGGTGCTGGCCGTGGACGCGGCCGCGTTCGCCGTCGCCGCGGCGCTGCGGGCGTTCCTCGACGTCAGCGGCATCCCCGAGCGGCAGCCCGGCGGCAGCATCCTCACGGACCTGAAGGTCGGCTGGCAGGAGGTGACGGGGCGGCCCTGGCTCTGGTCGATCGTGCTGCAGTTCGCGGTCGTCAACGCCGTGGTGGCCGCGGCCGAGGCGGTGTACGGGCCGCTGGTCGCCCGCGAACACCTCGGCGGCGCCGGGCCCTGGGGTCTGGCGATGGGGGCGTTCGCCGCGGGGACGCTGGCGGGGGCGCTGGTGATGACGCGGTGGAAGCCGCGGCGGATGCTGCTCGCCGGGGTGCTGTGCGTCTTCCCGCTCGCGCTGCCCGCCGCGGGGCTGGCGGTGCCGCTGCCGGCGCTGGGCCTGGCGGCGGTGATGTTCGTGTCCGGCCTGGCGGTCGAGGTCTTCGCGGTGGCGTGGATGATGGCGCTGCACCAGGAGATCCCCGAGGACAAGCTGTCGCGCGTGTCGTCGTACGACTGGCTGGGCTCGATCGCGCTGATCCCCGTGACCACGGCGCTCGCCGGGCCGATGCAGGACCTGGTGGGCCGGTCGGCCGCGCTGTGGGGCTGCGCGGCGCTGGTCGTCCTGCTGACCGCGGCGGTGCTGTGCGTGCCGGACGTACGGCGGTTGCGGCGTACGGAGCACGCGGCGGCGGGGTCCACCGGTGCGGACGAGGGCCGGCCGGCGCAGCAGCCGGCGGGTCAGCCGATCGTGAAGGCGTCGTCGGGCGGCTCGGGCGAGGGCACGGCGTCGGCGTCCGTGACCGGCTGAGCGCCGGCCATCAGCCGCCGCAGCGCGGGCCCGTACTCGACGCGGGCGGGGAACGGGTCGCCGGCGGTGCGCCGGGCCAGCTCGGTGAGCGGCAGCGCCGGGCCGGCGTCCGCGTCGCGCTTCGCCGCCACCACCAGGATGTTGCCGAAGCGCCGGCCGCGCAGCACCGAGGGCTCCGCGATCAGGCACAGCTCGGGGAAGACGGCCGCGGCGGTGGCCAGTTGGGAGCCGAGGAAGCGGAACGGCGCGCTGTCGGCGAGGTTCGCGACGTACAGCCCGTCCGGGCGCAGGGCGCGGGCGGCGGCGCCGGCGAACTCCAGCGACGCGACGTGCGCCGGCACCCGGGCGCCGCCGTAGACGTCGGCGATGACCAGGTCGCAGCTCGCCGCCGGGCGCCGCTCCAGCGCGGTGCGGGCGTCGAGGGCACGTACCTCCACGCCGCACTCCGGCGGCAGCGGCAGGTGCTCGGCGACCAGGGCGATCACCCCGCGGTCGGCCTCGGCGACCTCCTGCCGGGAGCCGGGCCGGGTCGCCGCCACGTACCGGGGCAGGGTCAGCGCGCCGCCGCCGAGGTGCACGGCGTCCAGCGGTCGTCCGGGCGGGAAGCCGAGGTCCACGACGTGCGCGAGCCGGCGCGCGTACTCGAACTCCAGGTGCGTGGCGTCGTCGAGGTCGACGTACGACTGCGGGGCGCCCTCGACCGTGAGCAGGTACGCGCGCGGGCGGTCGACGTCCGGCAGCAGCCTCGCGGTGCCGCCGTCCACGGCGGCGACGACGGGGACGGGCTCCTCCACACCGGACATTGTGGCGGAGGAGGCCCGCCTTCCGTACCCGGATGCGCGGATACGGAAGGCGGGCGGCGGCGGGCCGGGGTCAGCCCAGCCCGGTGACGGTGCCCGCGCCGACGGTGCGCCCGCCCTCGCGGATCGCGAAGCCGAGCCCCGCTTCGAGCGGCACCTCGCGGCCCAGCTCCACCGTCATGGCGACGGTGTCGCCGGGCCGGGCGACGGCGGTCGCGCCGAGGTCGACGTCGCCGACGACGTCCGCGGTCCTGATGTAGAACTGCGGCCGGTAGCCGGTCGAGACGGCCGTACGGCGACCGCCCTCGGCCGCCGACAGCAGGTACACCTCGGCGGTGAACCGCCGCCGCGGCACGACGCTGCCCGGCTCGGCGACGACGTGCCCGCGGCGCACCGCGTCGCGCGCGACGCCGCGCAGCAGCAGCGCGACGTTGTCGCCTGCCTGCGCGGCGTCCATCGGCTTGCCGAATGTCTCCAGCCCGGTGACGACCGTCTCGACCTCCGCCCCGAGCACCTGCACCCGGTCCCCCACGCGCACCGTGCCGCGCTCGGCGGCGCCGGTGACGACCGTCCCGCGGCCGGTGATGGTGAGCACGTTCTCCACGGGCAGCAGGAACGGCGCGTCCACGTGCCGCTCGGGCATGGGCACGTACGCGTCGACCGCGTCGAGCAGGTCCACGATCGCCCGGGTCCACGCCGGGTCGCCCGCGAGCGCGCGCAGGCCGGAGACGCGGACCACCGGTACCTCCTCGCCCGGGTACCCGTGCGCGGTCAGCAGCTCGCGGACCTCCAGCTCGACGAGGTCGGTCAGCTCCGGGTCGCCGGCGTCGGCCTTGTTGAGCGCGACGACCACGTGCCGTACGCCCACCTGCCGGGCGAGCAGCACGTGCTCCGCGGTCTGCGGCATGACGCCCTCGACCGCGGAGATCACCAGGATCGCGCCGTCGAGTTGGGCCGCGCCCGTGACCATGTTCTTCACGAAGTCGGCGTGGCCGGGCATGTCGACGTGCGCGTAGTGGCGGGCCGCCGTCTCGTACTCGACGTGCGCGATGTTGATGGTGATGCCGCGCGCGGCCTCCTCCGGCGCCCGGTCGATGCGGTCGAACGGGACGAAGGTGCCGGTGCCGCGGTCGCTGAGCACCTTGGTGATCGCGGCCGTCAGCGTGGTCTTGCCGTGGTCGACGTGCCCCATCGTGCCGATGTTGACGTGCGGCTTCGTGCGCACGTACGCCTGCTTGGGCATGGTTCTTCCTCGCGGATCGCAGTGGCTGCGCGGACCCCGGACCCCGCCGGCCCTCCCCCGCGGGGGTCCGCTGGAGCGATCACGGGAAGGGGCGGATTCGGGCGCCGTCGGCTGCGGTTGCTGCCGCGAGTGCGGCCGGCACAGCCTTCAGCGCGTCCGCTGCGGCGGACGTGTGCGCGAGGGAGGCGTACCGGAACATGCCCACCATGATCGGGTACGGGCCCCGTGCACGTCGAACGGTTTTCAGCCCCCGGACCGGGGAGGCGTCACAGGAGCGTGCGGGGCCGCCGGCCCGGGGCCGGGGAGGCGTCCGGGGCCGCGGGGGCGGCGCAGGGCTCGTGGGACGTGAGCGCCACCACAGCGGCGGGAGTTGAGGGGGAGGCCGGGGTACGGGCGCGGCCCCGTCGGTTAGGCTCCCACCGTGCCCGAAACCGCCGAGGCGCCCGTCGTCGGCCGCGCCGTGCGCTGCGGCCGGGCTCTGCTGTCCCCGCGCTCCCGGCTCGGTCTGCTCCTCGCGCTCCTCGCCGGCGCGGCGGTCGCCGTGCTCGTCTGGCGGCCGCACCGGCTGCTCCTCGACGGCCTGCCGCCGCAGTTCACCGGCCTGTCGGCGGTACTCGTCTTCGCCGTCGCGTACGGGCTGTGCACCGCGGCCCTCGTACCGCGTCCGCTGCTCAACCTCGCCTCCGGCACGCTCTTCGGCGCCCAGGCGGGTCTGGCCGGGTCGGTGTCCGGCACGGTGCTGGGCGCGGGCGTCGCGTTCGGGATCGGCCGGCTGCTCGGCCAGGACGCGCTGCGCCCGCTGCTGCGCGGGCGGCTGCTCACCGCCGCGGACCGGCAGCTCAGCCGGCACAGCTTCCGTTCGATGCTGGTGCTGCGCACCTTTCCCGGCGTGCCGTTCGCGGGCGTGAACTACGCCGCCGCGGTCTCCCGGATGAACTGGACGCCGTTCCTGGTGGCCACCGCCGTGGGCTGCGTGCCGAACACCGCCGCGTACGTGATCGCCGGCAGCCGGGCCTCCGACCCCCTCTCCCCCGTCTTCCTCGCCGCCCTCGGATTCATCGTCGCCAGCATGGCGGGCGGCGCCGCGGTCGCCCTGCGCCGCCGCCGGCGCTCCGGCGGACCGGCCCTCCCGGGCGGAGTGATCTCTTCCGACGTACTCGCGGCCGAGCCCGCCACCCGCCCGGGGGCTGTGGCCGCAGCCGACCCTGGGGCCACGCGCCTCAGGCCGGGGCCTTAACATCTCCTGCAACCCGTCAGCGAACTCAAGGACATGTGCAGCCCCGTATGAGCTGGTTCGAAGCAGTCATCCTCGGACTCGTCCAAGGGCTGACGGAATTCCTGCCGATCTCCTCCAGCGCCCACCTCCGGCTCACGGCGGCCTTCGCCGGCTGGGAGGACCCGGGCGCGGCCTTCACGGCGATCACCCAGATCGGCACGGAGACCGCCGTGCTGATCTACTTCCGCAAGGACATCGCGCGGATCGTCTCCGCCTGGTTCCGCTCGCTGACGGACAAGGCGATGCGCTCCGACCACGACGCGAAGATGGGCTGGCTGGTGATCGTCGGCTCGATCCCCATCGGGGTGCTGGGGCTGACGTTCCAGGAGTCGATCGAGGGCCCGTTCCGCGATCTGCGGCTGATCGCCACCACGCTGATCGTGATGGGCCTGATCCTCGGCTTCGCCGACTGGCGCGCCTCCGGCGGCGGCGGCCGGCACCGGGCGGTGGTGCAGCGGAAGGAACTCAAGGACCTCAACACCCGCGACGGGCTGCTCTTCGGCCTCGCCCAGGCGCTCGCGCTGGTGCCGGGCGTCTCCCGCTCGGGCGCGACGATCACCGGCGGCCTGTTCCTGAACTACAGCCGCGAGGCCGCGGCCCGTTACTCGTTTCTGCTGGCCATCCCCGCGGTGCTCGCCTCCGGGCTGTTCGAGCTCAAGGAGGTCCCCGGGGCGACGCACATGAACTGGGGCGGGACCGTGGTCGCCACGCTCATCGCCTTCGTCGTCGGATATGCCGTCATCGCGTGGTTCATGAAGTTCATCACGACCCGCAGCTTCGCGCCCTTCGTCATCTACCGCGTGCTGCTCGGGATCCTGATCTTCGCCCTCGTCGCGGGGGGCGCGCTGGACCCGGAGGCCGGCGACTCCGCACACTGAGGCGCCGGGCCCGTCAGCGGCCGTCCGCGTCGTCTTCCCTCCCGGTGGAGAAGGACGCCTCGGTCAGGCCGTCCGCCGCCGCGCCGCGGCTGAGGACGGCGGCGCGCACCCGCGCGTGGACCTCCGGAAACCTCTCCGGTGTCGCCGGCACCACCCGGAACGGCGGCCCGGTGTCCGCGTGCTGGGCGAGGAACTCCGCGCGGGTCACGTGCCAGCCGTCGCGGGCGGGGGTGAAGGTGAAGCGGGCCGCGGAGCCCTCGTTGCCGCGGTACATCGACGGGATGAAGCTCGCGACCTGGTCGCCGAGGCCGTAGACGACCCAGGTGCCGTTGACCTTCTCGTACGGCTGCGGCACGTGGTTGTGGGTGCCGACGATCAGGTCGACGTCCTTGCGTCCGGCGCTGCGCGAGCGCGTCAGCCGGTCGGCGAGGCGCCGCTGGGCGGCGTCCGGCTCCTGCTGCCACTCGGTTCCCCAGTGCACGCTGACGACGACCACGTCGGCCCCCGCCCGGCGGGCGGCGCGGGCGTCGGCGACGACCTCACGGGGGTCGAGAAGCCTGACGGACCAGGGTGCGTCGGCGGGGACGGCGGCGTTGCTGCCGTAGGTGTACGAGAGGTGGGCGACCCGGGCGCCGCCGGCGCGCAGCAGGGCGGGGCGGGCGGACTCGGCGCGGGTGCGGCCGGTGCCGGCGTAGTGCAGGCCGGCGCCGTCGAGGGCGTCGAGGGTGCGGCGTACGCCGTCGGCGCCGGAGTCGAGCGCGTGGTTGGAGGCGGTGGAGCAGCCGTCGTAGCCGACGTCGCGCAGCGCGGCGGCGAGCCCGGGCGGGGACTGGAACGACGGGTAGCCGGTGAAGGGCCCCTCCGGCGGCCCGAGGGGGGTCTCCAGGTGGCACAGCGCGAGGTCGGCCGCGGCCACGGTGGGCGCAACGGCGGCGAACATGGGCCGGAAGTCGTGGTCCTCGCCCCCGCCGTCCTCGGCCGCCTGCTCCATGATCGAGGGGTACGGGATGACGTCGCCGGTCGCCAGCAGCGTGAACGGCCGGGCTTCGGGCCCGGGTCCGGCCGCGGCGGGCGCGGCGGAGGGGTCGGCCGGGGCGCAGCCCGCGGCGAGGAGCGCCGCGGCGGCGGCGAACGCGGTGGCGGTGCCTGCGGCTGCGGTGAGCCGGGTGCGGCGCCGGGGCATGGGCGCCCCCTTCGTACGGTCGGAGCACGAACGGGAACGAGCTTGCCCTTTTTCTTATGATTTTCTGCTCATTGCTCCGGTCAGGCCCGGCGTACGGGTGAGGGAATCAACCCGAGCGGCCCACCGCGCCGACGATCCGCTCGCACAGCTCGTGGGTGGCGAGCGCGTCCCGCGCGCTCAGGAGCTCCCCCGCCCGTATCGCGTCCAGGAACACCAGCACGGCCTGCTCGATGCCGCGCTGCCGCGCCACCGGCACCCAGTCGCCGCGCCGCCGCACGCTGGGCTGGCCCTTGTGGTCCACCACCTCGGCGAGGTTGCGGACCTCGCGCTTGGTGTCCTGGCCGGACACTTCGAGGATCTCCTCGGCGGAGCCCGACAGCCTGTTCATCGCGCCGACGGCGGTGAACCCGTCGCCGGACAACTGCAGGACGACGTGGTGCAGGAGCCCGTCGCGGACCCGGGCGCGCACGCCGACGTCCTCGACGGGGCCGGGGGCGAGGAAGCGCAGCGTGTCGACGACGTGTATGAAGTCGTCGAAGACCATCGTGCGGGGGTCCTCGGGCAGCCCGACGCGGTGCTTCTGCAGGAGGATCAGCTCGCGCGGGTGCTCCAGGCACTGGAGGTAGCCGGGCGCGTGGCGGCGGTTGAAGCCGGTCATCAGCGAGACGCGGCGCTCGTCCGCGAGCCGTACCAGGCGTTCGGCGCCGGCGAGGTCGTACGCCAGCGGCTTGTCGACGTAGACGGGGACGTCCGCCTCCAGCAGCGCGCTGGCCAGCTCGACGTGCGCGGCGGTCGGTGCGTGCACGAACGCGGCGTCGAGGCCGGCCGCGAGCAGCGCGTCGAAATCGCGGTGGCGCTGGTCGGGCGGGATGCGGTGGGCGCCGGCGACGCGGGCGAGGGTGGCGGGCGTGCGGGTGTACAGGTGCGGCTCCACGCCGGGCAGCGAGGCGAGCACCGGCAGGTACGCC
>NZ_CP114905.1:2100000-2277500 GCF_027497195.1 Streptomyces sp. WMMC500 | reverse complement strand
CGTGTCTGTTTCTCTTATGGGTTGTTGTTTGAGAACTGCACAGTGGACGCGAGCATCTGTGGCCAAGTTTTTAAGGGCGCATGGTGGATGCCTTGGCACCAGGAACCGATGAAGGACGTGGGAGGCCGCGATAGGCCCCGGGGAGCTGTCAACCGAGCTGTGATCCGGGGGTGTCCGAATGGGGAAACCCGGCAGTCGTCATGGGCTGTCACCCGCTGCTGAATGTATAGGCGGTTGGGAGGGAACGCGGGGAAGTGAAACATCTCAGTACCCGCAGGAAGAGAAAACAACAGTGATTCCGGGAGTAGTGGCGAGCGAAACTGGATGAGGCTAAACCGTTTGTGTGTGATACCCGGCAGGGGTTGCGCAGGCGGGGTTGTGGGAGCGAACTTTCATGGTCTGCCGGCTGTGAGGTGAGTGATAAACCGTTGCGATAGGCGAAGGGCATGCGAAAGGCCCGGCGTAGAGGGTAAGACCCCCGTAGCTGAAATCGTGGCGGCTTGCTTGTTTGTTTCCCAAGTAGCACGGGGCCCGAGAAATCCCGTGTGAATCTGGCGGGACCACCCGCTAAGCCTAAATATTCCCTGGTGACCGATAGCGGATAGTACCGTGAGGGAATGGTGAAAAGTACCGCGGGAGCGGAGTGAAAGAGTACCTGAAACCGTGTGCCTACAAGCCGTGGGAGCGTCGCCGTTGTTCTTTCGGGGACTTCGGTCGTGACTGCGTGCCTTTTGAAGAATGAGCCTGCGAGTTAGCGGTGTGTAGCGAGGTTAACCCGTGTGGGGTAGCCGTAGCGAAAGCGAGTCCTAGCTGGGCGTTGAGTTGCACGCTCTAGACCCGAAGCGGGGTGATCTAGCCATGGGCAGGGTGAAGCGGCTGTAAGAGGTCGTGGAGGCCCGAACCCACCAGGGTTGAAAACCTGGGGGATGACCTGTGGTTAGGGGTGAAAGGCCAATCAAACTCCGTGATAGCTGGTTCTCCCCGAAATGCATTTAGGTGCAGCGTCGTGTGTTGCTTGCCGGAGGTAGAGCTACTGGATAGGCGATGGGCCTTACCGGGTTACTGACCTTAGCCAAACTCCGAATGCCGGTAAGTTGAGCGCGGCAGTGAGACTGCGGGGGATAAGCTCCGTGGTCGAGAGGGAAACAGCCCAGAGCATCGACTAAGGCCCCTAAGCGTATGCTAAGTGGGAAAGGATGTGGAGTCGCAGAGACAACCAGGAGGTTGGCTTAGAAGCAGCCATCCTTGAAAGAGTGCGTAATAGCTCACTGGTCAAGTGATTCCGCGCCGACAATGTAGCGGGGCTCAAGCGTACCGCCGAAGTCGTGTCACTCCAGCATGACGGCTAACGCCGGCTGGGGTGGGTAGGGGAGCGTCGTGTGCCGGGTGAAGCATCCCCGTAAGGGAGGTGTGGACGGTTCGCGAGTGAGAATGCAGGCATGAGTAGCGATACACACGTGGGAAACGTGTGCGCCGATTGACTAAGGGTTCCTGGGTCAAGTTGATCTGCCCAGGGTAAGTCGGGGCCTAAGGCGAGGCCGACAGGCGTAGTCGATGGATAACCGGTTGATATTCCGGTACCCGCTGTGAGGCGCCAAACATCGAATCAGGTGATGCTAAGCCCGTGAAGCCCCCTTGTTGATCCTTCGGGTGATACAAGGTGTGGTGGAGCCGGTGATCCGAGCTTGTAGTAGGTGAGTGATGGGGTGACGCAGGAAGGTAGTCCAGCCCGGGCGGTGGTTGTCCCGGGGTAAGGGTGTGGCCTGGGAGGCAGGTAAATCCGTCTCCCGTGAAGGGTGAGACCTGATGCCGAGCCGATTGTGGTGAAGTGGATGATCCTATGCTGTCGAGAAAAGCCTCTAGCGATGTTTCATGGCGGCCCGTACCCTAAACCGACTCAGGTGGTCAGGTAGAGTATACCGAGGCGTTCGGGTGAACTATGGTTAAGGAACTCGGCAAAATGCCCCCGTAACTTCGGGAGAAGGGGGGCCGCTTCCGGTGATGGCCTTTACGGCTGGAGCTGGGGGTGGCCGCAGAGACCAGCGAGAAGCGACTGTTTACTAAAAACACAGGTCCGTGCGAAGCTGTAAGGCGATGTATACGGACTGACGCCTGCCCGGTGCTGGAACGTTAAGGGGACCGGTTAGTCACCTTTCGGGGTGGCGAAGCTGAGAACTTAAGCGCCAGTAAACGGCGGTGGTAACTATAACCATCCTAAGGTAGCGAAATTCCTTGTCGGGTAAGTTCCGACCTGCACGAATGGCGTAACGACTTCTCGACTGTCTCAACCATAGGCCCGGTGAAATTGCATTACGAGTAAAGATGCTCGTTTCGCGCAGCAGGACGGAAAGACCCCGGGACCTTTACTACAGCTTGATATTGGTGTTCGGTTCGGCTTGTGTAGGATAGGTGGGAGACTGTGAAGCGGCCACGCCAGTGGTTGTGGAGTCGTCGTTGAAATACCACTCTGGTCGTGTTGGATGTCTAACCTGGGTCCGTGATCCGGATCGGGGACAGTGTCTGGTGGGTAGTTTAACTGGGGCGGTTGCCTCCTAAAGGGTAACGGAGGCGCCCAAAGGTTCCCTCAGCCTGGTTGGTCATCAGGTGGTGAGTGTAAGTGCACAAGGGAGCTTGACTGCGAGACTGACGGGTCGAGCAGGTGCGAAAGCAGGGACTAGTGATCCGGCGGTGGCTTGTGGGAGCGCCGTCGCTCAACGGATAAAAGGTACCCCGGGGATAACAGGCTGATCTTCCCCAAGAGTCCATATCGACGGGATGGTTTGGCACCTCGATGTCGGCTCGTCGCATCCTGGGGCTGGAGTCGGTCCCAAGGGTTGGGCTGTTCGCCCATTAAAGCGGCACGCGAGCTGGGTTTAGAACGTCGTGAGACAGTTCGGTCCCTATCCGCTGCGCGCGTAGGAGTCTTGAGAAGGGCTGTCCCTAGTACGAGAGGACCGGGACGGACGGACCTCTGGTGTGCCAGTTGTTCTGCCAAGGGCATGGCTGGTTGGCTACGTTCGGGAGGGATAACCGCTGAAAGCATCTAAGCGGGAAGCCTGCTTCGAGATGAGGACTCCCACCCCCTTTGAGGGGTTAAGGCCCCCTGTAGACGACGGGGTTGATAGGCCGGATCTGGAAGCCCTGTGAGGGGTGGAGGTGACCGGTACTAATAGGCCGAGGGCTTGTCCATAGCTGCTTGCGTCCACTGTGTAGGTTCTGAGACAACAACCCGCCTTTTCAGGCTGCTTGTGTGTTTCATAGTGTTTCGGTGGTCATAGCGTTGGGGAAACGCCCGGTCTCATTCCGAACCCGGAAGCTAAGCCCGACCGCGCCGATGGTACTGCATGGGGGACCGTGTGGGAGAGTAGGTCACCGCCGAACAACTTTTATGGGTCAACCCCCGGACAGCGTCCGGGGGTTGAGTCATTTCCAGAACTTCTGAGCCCTGCGGTCCTACTCCCCGTTGCCGTTCATCTGACCCGGCACGCGCATCGTCAGGATCGCCAGGTCGTCCGACGCCGGCTCCGCCGCGAAGCGTTCCACCGTGCGCAGCACCCGCGCCGCCACGGCGCCCGCCGTGAGGCCCGTACACGTGGTGAGCACGTCGACCAGGCCCTCGTCGCCGAGCATGCGCGTGCCCTCGCGGCGTTCCGTGACGCCGTCCGTGACGCACAGGAGGACGTCGCCCGGGTCGAGGACGAGTTCTTCGCTGTGGAGTTCCAGGTCTTCCAGGACGCCCAGCAACGGCTGGGACTCCGTGGCCTGTTCCACCGTGCCGTCGGGGCGCAGGCGGAGCGGGGGCGGATGGCCGGCGCACACGGTCTTGAGGACGGCGCTGCCGTCCGGCTGGGGCCAGAGTTCGCCGTAGAGAAGGGTCAGGAAGCGGCCGCGGGCGCCTTCGTCGAGGATGGCGGCGTTGAGGCGCTCCAGGACCGCCGGGCCGCCGAAGCCCTCGCGGGCCAGCAGGCGCAGGGCGGTCCGGGCCAGGCCCGTGACGGCGGCGGCTTCCGGGCCCGTGCCGCAGACGTCTCCGATGGCGAAGCCGTAGGTGCCGTCCCGGATCTCGAAGAGGTCGTAGAAGTCGCCGCCCACCTCGTTGCCTTCGCCCGCGGGGCGGTAGATGACCTCGACCTCGACGCCGGGGATGTCCGGCAGGCCCGGGGGCAGGAGGCTGCGCTGCAGGGACTGGCTGATGGTGGTGCGCTCGGAGTAGAGGCGCGCGTTGTCGAGTGCGAGGGCCGCTCGGCGGGAGAGGTCTTCGGCGAGTTCGAGGATCTCCTGGCGGAAGTGTTCGTCGGTCGGCTTGCCCAGCACCAGCATGCCGATGACGCGGTTGCGGGCGACGAGCGGCAGCACAACGGTTTCGCCACCGACGGTGGCCGCCGTGGCCAGAGACGTCTCGGCGTCCTCGGCGAGGGACGTGTTGCCCGCGATGCTCAGGCTCAGGAACGAGGTGCGCATCGCCAGGGTGTGGGCCGCGTCGCCCGGGCCGCGCCACAGGCGGGCGCCGGGGACGAGGACCGCGTCCGGCGGATCGATGCGGGAGAGCAGGGCGCGCAGGTCGTCGATGCGCTCCTCGTCCTCGTGCAGGACGTAGCTGAGTTCCGGCTCGGCCTGCTCGGGGAGGGTGTACACGGCACACCAACTGGCCAGCGTGGGGACGATCATCTGGGCCATGAGGGCCAGCGTCTGGTCCCGGTCGAGGGTGCCGGCGAGCAGGTCGGAGGCTTCGACGAGGAAGGACAGGGAGCCGCGGCGCAGCCGTTCCAGCTCGCCGAGGCGGGCGGACTCGACGGCGAGCGCGATGCGGTCGGCGGCGAACTGGAGCCGGAGCGCTTCCTCGTTGGTGTAGCGGCCGGCCACCTCCGCGGCGACGCCGAGGGAGCCGGTGAGGCGGCCTTCGACCTTCAGCGGTACGGAGACGACGGAGCGCATACCGGTGGCGGCGAGCAGGGGTACGGCGTCGGGGTCGGCCATGAGGTCTTCGTGCACGGACGGGAGGCGGGCGGAGCCGTAGCGCCCGGTGCCGGTCTCGACGGGGACGCGGGCGAACCGCTGGCGGGCGGAGGGCAGTCCGGTGGAGGCGCGTACCTCCAGTTCGGTCTCGTCGTCGGTGGCGAGCAGCAGGTACGCGGCGTCGCCGGCGAGCATGTCGCGGGCGCGCTCCACGGTGCGCTGGAGGAGTCCGTCGAGGTCGTCGGGGGAGGGGGTGCCGATGAACGCCTCGAAGGAGTCGCCGCCGGGGAAGGCGCCGGTGCGGCCTTCGGTGCCGTGGCCGTCGCCGGCGGGGGCGCGCAGCGGGCTCTGCAGGACGGCGCGTTCGCGGTCGCGGACCATGAGGCAGATCGTGGACGGGTCGCCGGCGGAGTTGCGCAGCCGCATGTGTGAGGCGTAGACGGGGGTGACGCGCCCGTCGTTGCAGCGGATGCCGTACGAGCCCTCCCAGCGGGAGAGCTGGAGCGCCTCGACGAGGCCGGTGCCGGTGCCGGGGGTGTGCGGCCAGGCGGCGAGGTCGCCGAGGGGTTTGCCGATGACCTTCTCCGGTTCGTAGCCGAAGAGGTCGCGGGCGTCGTCGTTCCACTCGCTGACGAGGCCGCCGCGGTCGATGCGGACGACGGCGACGCGGATGTGCTCCTCGGCCAGCGGCAGCTCGTCGACGGGCAGTGCGGGGCCGGCGGCGCGGGTGCCGGCGGGCGGCTCGGTGACGGTGAGCTGGAACCAGACGCGCTTGTGCTCGGCGGTGTAGTCGACGCCCCAGCGGCTGGCGAGGGCGGCGCAGAGCATCAGGCCGCGGCCGCCTTCGCGGTCGAGGGGTGTGGGCTGCAGCGCGGGACTGTGCAGCGGCAACTCGCGCTCGGCGTGCCGGTCGGCGACCTCGACCCGTACCGCGTCGACCATCCGGACACAAAGGACGTCTACGGCCGTACCGGCATGAATTATGGCGTTCGTCACAAGTTCACTGGTCAGTACGACGGCGTCGTCTGTAGCCTCGGGGTAGCCCCAGCCCTGGAGGGTGTCGCGGACGAAGGTCCTGGCCGCGGCGACGGAGCGCCCGACCGGCTCGAAGGTGGCCGCAGCCCGCGCGGTGGTCACCAGCTCTCCTCTCGATGTGCCACTCTCCCGGCTGAAGGGATGGACGGCGGATGCCAGGGTACTTACCTTCACCCTGCGGACAGATGCCGGATCCTTCTCTTAACACTCGGAAAGTGCGCCTTAGCCGCCGAACTGTTATGGCCTGCCAGGGCCGGGGTGAAACACTGGGAGGGCTTCGGAGGGAGCCCGAGGCGAACTCGACCCTGCGGGAGGGACACAGTGGAGGCTGACGCGAGCGCGCCGGACGTGAGTCCGCGCACGAAGGGCGGGCGCTCCCGGACGCCCTCCGGGACGACACAGGTCGACACGGCCTCGCTCTACCGCCTGCTGGGCGCGCTGGAGTCCATGCGCGACGGCAACTTCCGCAAGCGTCTGCGGGTCGGCGGCGACGGCGTGATGTCCGAGATCGCCGAGGTCTTCAACGAGGTTGCGGAGCGTAATCTGCACGTCACCGGCGAGCTGTCGCGGGTGCGGCGCATGGTCGGCCGGGAGGGCAAGCTCGCCGAGCGGCTGTCGGCCGGGCCCTGCGAGGGGTCGTGGGCGGCGGCGGTCGATGCGTCGAACGCACTGGTCGACGATCTCGTGCGCCCCCTGGCCGACGTCGGCAGGGTGCTGACGGCGGTGGCGGACGGCGATCTGCAGCAGCGCATGGACCTGCGGCCGCAGGGCCATGACGGCGCCCCGCACCCGCTGCGGGGCGAAGTGCTGAAGATGGGCCGTACGGTCAACGGGCTGGTGGACCAGCTCTCCGTGTTCACGGACGAGGTGACCCGCGTCGCCAGCGAGGTCGGCACCGAGGGCAAGCTCGGCGGCCAGGCGAAGGTCCGCGGGATGTCCGGGTCCTGGAAGGACCTCACGGACTCCGTGAACACCATGGCGTACCGGCTGACGGCCCAGGTGCGCGACATCGCCCTGGTGACCACGGCGGTCGCCAAGGGCGACCTGTCGCGCAAGGTGACCGTGCACGTCGACGGCGAGATGCTGGAGCTCAAGAACACCGTCAACACGATGGTCGACCAGCTCTCCGCGTTCTCCTCCGAGGTGACCCGCGTGGCCCGTGAGGTGGGCACCGAGGGCGAGCTGGGCGGGCAGGCGCAGGTCGAGGGCGTCGGCGGGGTGTGGAAGGACCTCACGGACAGCGTGAACCTGATGGCGGGCAACCTGACCGCCCAGGTGCGCGGCATCGCCCAGGTCACCACCGCGGTCGCCAACGGCGACCTGTCGCAGAAGGTGACCGTCAGCGCACGCGGCGAGGTCGCCCAGCTCGCGGACACGATCAACACCATGACCGAGACGCTGCGCACCTTCGCGGGCGAGGTCACGCGCGTGGCCAGCGAGGTCGGCGCCGAGGGGCGGCTCGGCGGGCAGGCGCAGGTGCCGGGTGCGGCGGGGATCTGGAAGGACCTCACCGACTCGGTGAACACCGCCTTCTCCAACCTGACCCGGCAGGTGCGCGAGTTCGCGCAGGTGACGACGGCGGTGGCCAACGGCGATCTGTCGCAGAAGGTCACGGTGGACGTCTCCGGCGAGATGCTGGAGCTGAAGAACACCGTCAACACCATGGTCGACCAGTTGTCGTCCTTCGGCGCCGAGGTCACACGGGTGGCCCGCGAGGTCGGCGTGGAGGGCGAGCTCGGCGGGCAGGCCCAGGTCTCCGGTGCCGCGGGCACGTGGAAGGACCTGGTCGACTCGGTCAACACGGCCTTCCGCAACCTGACCGGTCAGGTCCGCAACATCGCGCAGGTGACGACGGCGGTCGCGAACGGCGATCTGTCGCAGAAGGTCACGGTGGACGTCTCCGGCGAGATGCTGGAGCTGAAGAACACCGTGAACACGATGGTGGACCAGTTGTCCTCCTTCGCCGACCAGGTCACGCGGATGGCGCGGGACGTGGGCACCGAGGGCCGCCTCGGCGGCCAGGCGCGTGTCGAGGGGGTCTCGGGCACGTGGAAGGACCTCACCGACTCCGTCAACTTCATGGCGAGCAACCTGACCGGTCAGGTCCGCAACATCGCCCAGGTGACGACGGCCGTGGCGCGCGGTGACCTGTCGCAGAAGATCGAGGTCGACGCCCGCGGGGAGATCCTGGAGCTGAAGAACACCATCAACACGATGGTCGACCAGCTCTCGTCGTTCGCCGAGCAGGTCACGCGGGTGGCGCGCGAGGTCGGTACGGAGGGCAGGCTCGGCGGGCAGGCCCGGGTGCAGGGCGTCGCCGGCGTCTGGCGGGACCTGACGGACTCCGTCAACTTCATGGCCGGCAACCTGACGGGCCAGGTCCGCAACATCGCGCAGGTCGCGACGGCGGTCGCGCGCGGTGACCTGTCGCAGAAGATCGACGTGGACGCCCGCGGGGAGATCCTGGAGCTGAAGAACACCCTCAACACGATGGTCGACCAGCTCTCGTCCTTCGCGGACCAGGTCACGCGGGTCGCCAGCGAGGTCGGCACCGACGGGAAGCTCGGCGGCCAGGCGGAGGTCCAGGGCGTCTCCGGTACGTGGAAGGACCTCACCCAGTCCGTCAACTCGATGGCGAACAACCTGACGTCGCAGGTGCGCAGCATCGCCGAGGTCACCACCGCGGTGGCCCGCGGCGACCTGTCCAAGAAGATCACCGTCGACGCGCAGGGCGAGATCCTCGAACTCGTGACGACGGTGAACACGATGGTCGACCAACTGTCGTCGTTCGCCGAGCAGGTCACGCGGGTGGCGCGCGAGGTGGGCACGGAGGGCCAGCTCGGCGGCCAGGCGCGGGTGCGCGGGGTCTCGGGCATCTGGAAGGACCTCACCGACAACGTGAACCAGATGGCGGTCAACCTGACCAGCCAGGTGCGCAACATCTCCCAGGTCGCCACCGCCGTCGCCAACGGCGACCTGACCCGTACGGTCACGGTCGAGGCCCGCGGCGAGGTCCAGCAGCTCGCCGCCACCGTCAACACCATGGTCAAGACGCTGTCGTCGTTCGCGGCCGAGGTCACCCGCGTCGCCCGGGAGGTCGGCACGGACGGCCGGCTCGGCGGCCAGGCCCGCGTGCCCGGCGTCTCGGGTACGTGGAAGGACCTCACCGAGTCCGTGAACTCGATGGCGTCCAACCTCACCAACCAGGTGCGCAACATCGCCATGGTGACCACCGCCGTGGCCAGCGGCGACCTGTCGAAGAAGATCGACGTGGCCGCGCAGGGCGAGATCCTGGAGCTCAAGACCACGATCAACACGATGGTCGACCAGCTCTCGTCCTTCGGCGACGAGGTCACCCGGGTCTCCCGCGAGGTGGGCACCGAGGGCCGCCTCGGCGGGCAGGCGCGGGTGCGCGGGGTCTCCGGGATCTGGAAGGACCTCACGGAGTCCGTCAACCTGATGGCGAACAACCTGACCAGCCAGGTGCGGCAGATCGCCCAGGTGGCCACCGCGGTGACCCGGGGCGACCTCAACCTCAAGATCGACGTGGACGCCTACGGCGAGATGATGGAGCTGCAGGACCACATCAACACGATGATCGTGAAGCTCCGCGAGACGACCATCGCCAACAAGGAACAGGACTGGCTCAAGGGCAACCTCGCCCGCATCTCCGGCCTGCTGCAGGGCCGGCGCGACCTCGCCGACGTGGCGCGGCTCATCATGAGCGAGCTGACGCCGGTGGTCGCCGCGCAGCACGGCGCGTTCTTCCTCGTGCAGCGCTCCGGCGCCGAGGCCGTCGTCGAGATCGGCGCGGCCAGCGGGGACGACGCGTACGAGCTGCGCATGATCGACTCGTACGGGCACTCCGGGAACGAACTGCCGCACATCCTGCGGCCCGGCGAGACCCTGGTGGGCACCGCCGCGCAGGAGCGGCGCCCGATCGTCGTCGAGAACGTCCCCAAGGGTTATCTGAAGATCGCCTCGGGACTCGGCCAGGCGCCGCCGGCGCACGTCATCGTGCTCCCGCTCATCTTCGAGGGCCGGGTGCTGGGTGTGGTGGAGCTGGCGTCGTTCCAGCCGTTCACCCAGATCCAGAAGGACTTCCTGGGCCAGATCGCCGAGGTCATCGCCACCAGCGTCAACACCATCAGCGTCAACTCCAAGACCGAGGTGCTGCTCAGCCAGTCCCAGGAGCTGGCGGCGCAGTTGCGCGACCGGCAGGGCGAGCTGGAGGTGCGGCAGAAGGCGCTGCAGGAGTCGAACGCGGAGCTGGAGGAGAAGGCGGAGCTGCTGGCCCGGCAGAACCGCGACATCGAGATCAAGAGCAGCGAGCTGGAAGAGGCCAAGCAGGGCCTGGAGGAAAGGGCCGAGCAGCTCGCCGTCTCGATGCGGTACAAGTCCGAGTTCCTGGCGAACATGTCGCACGAGCTGCGCACGCCGCTGAACTCGCTGCTGATCCTGGCGAAGCTGCTCGCCGACAACGGCGACGGGAACCTGACGCCGAAGCAGGTGGAGTTCTCCGAGACGATCCACGGCGCGGGCTCCGACCTGCTGCAGTTGATCAACGACATCCTCGACCTGTCGAAGGTCGAGGCGGGCAAGATGGACGTGAGTCCCACCCGGATCGCGCTGGTGCAGCTCGTCGACTACGTGGAGGCGACGTTCCGGCCGCTGACGGCGGAGAAGGGGCTCGACTTCTCCGTACGGGTCTCGCCCGACCCGCCGGCGACGCTCAGCACCGACCAGCAGCGGCTGCTGCAGGTGCTGCGCAACCTGCTGTCGAACGCGGTGAAGTTCACCGACAGCGGTGCGGTCGAACTGCTGATCCGCACCGCGCGGGACGACGTGCCGCAGGCCATCAAGGAACAACTGCTGGAGCAGGGGGCGCTGCGCGACCCGGACGCCGAGCTGATCGCGTTCTCGGTGACCGACACGGGGATCGGCATCCCGTCGAACAAGATGGGTGTGATCTTCGAGGCGTTCAAGCAGGCCGACGGCACGACCAGCCGCAAGTACGGCGGCACGGGGCTGGGACTGTCGATCAGCCGGGAGATCGCCCGGCTGCTGGGCGGCGAGATCCACGTCGACAGCGAGCCGGGCCGCGGCTCGACGTTCACGCTGTACCTGCCGCTGCACCCGGCGGAGCTGCCCGCCCCCGGGCTCCCGGGCACGGGGACCGCCGTCGCCGGGGCGCTCGCGGCGGGCCTGGAGCAGGCCGAGGCGGCGCAGGCAGCCGGCGCCGCCGACGTCGAGGCGCCGCCTTCGGGACGTACGAGGAAGTCCCCTGACGGGCGCTCAGGGCCCGCGGGGCAGCTCGACGGGCCGGTGGCCGACGGGGGCCCTGGGGACGCCTCAGCGGCGCCTGAAGGCGCTTCGGGTGCCCTCTCCGCGGACGGCGGCGGGCTGGAGAGGGCGGTGCCGCAGCGGTCGGCGTCGCCGCGCTTCCAGGGCACGTTCCGCGGCGAGAAGGTGCTCATCGTCGACGACGACATCCGCAACGTCTTCGCGCTGACCAGCGTGCTGGAGCAGCACGGGCTCGCGGTGCTGTACGCCGAGAACGGCCGCGAGGGCATCGAGGTGCTGGAGCAGCACGAGGACGTGGCCGTGGTGCTGATGGACATCATGATGCCGGAGATGGACGGCTACGCCACGACGGAGGCGATCCGCCGGATGCCGCAGTTCGCCGGGCTGCCGATCATCGCGCTGACGGCGAAGGCGATGAAGGGCGACAAGGAGAAGAGCATCGAAGCGGGCGCATCGGACTATGTCACCAAACCTGTGGATACCGACCGATTGCTCATGGTTATGACCGGCTGGATGAGCGGAGAGTAGTCAAATCGCCGTGAAATCATGCTCTTTGATGACTCAGTGTGTCCAAATGCGTGTGAGAACCCGGGATTCCGGGAACCAAACTGATCGCAGGCGCGTTGTCGCGGTGTGCGCAGTGACAACTCGGTGACAGGGTGTGGCGAGTCTCGGGGTGTGGATACGATGACCGGCACGAGGGCGGGCGGCACGCTGGGCGCGTCTTTGGCGACGAGGACCGGCACACCGCCGGGGCGAGGAGGGCAGGCCATGGTGCAGAAGGCCAAGATTCTCCTGGTCGATGACCGGCCGGAGAATCTGCTGGCGCTGGAGGCCATCCTTTCCGCGCTGGATCAGCACCTGGTCCGGGCGTCGTCCGGGGAGGAGGCGCTCAAGGCGCTGCTGACCGAGGACTTCGCGGTGATCCTGCTCGACGTGCAGATGCCGGGCATGGACGGGTTCGAGACCGCGGCGCACATCAAGCGCCGCGAGCGCACCCGCGACATTCCGATCATCTTCCTCACGGCCATCAACCACGGTCCGCACCACACGTTCCGCGGCTACGCCGCGGGAGCCGTCGACTACATCTCCAAGCCCTTCGACCCCTGGGTGCTGCGGGCGAAGGTCTCGGTGTTCGTCGAGCTGTACATGAAGAACCTGCAGTTGCGCGAGCAGGCCGGCCTGCTGCGGCTGCAGCTCGAAGGCGCCCAGAAGGGCAACGGCGACGGGGCCGCCCAGACCGGGCTGCTCGCCGAGCTCTCCGCCCGGCTCGCGGCGGCCGAGGAGCAGGCAGAGGCGCTGTCGAAGCAGCTCAGCGGGGCGAACGCGGAGTCCGCGGTCGTCGCCACCGCCGCGCACCTGGAGCGGAAACTCACCGGGCTGCGCAAGGCGATCGACGCCCTGGAGCCGGGCTCCCGCCCCGACACGGAGTAGCCGGCCCGGGCGGCGAGGGCTCGGCCGGCCCCGCATGCGCGGGGAGTGCGCACCTGCACGTCCTGCGTGTCCCGCGCGTGCGCTGCCGGTAATCTCGCACACATGGCCTCACGTACCTCTGGCAGCGGCAACTCCCGGCAGCGGTCCGGAGGTAGCACGGCCAAAAAGCCCGCGGCGAAGAAGGCGCCCGCGAAGAAGGCGGCGGGCAAGAAGCCGCCGCCGAAGAAGGGCGCCGCGGCCAAGAAGGCCCCGGCCAAGAAGCCCGCCCCCTCGCCCACCGCCGGCGTGCTGCACCTGCTGCGCGCGGTCTGGCTCGGCCTCGCCCGCACCGTCGGCGCCCTCTTCCGCGGCATAGGGCGCGGCGCCAGGGGACTCGACCCCGCCCACCGCAAGGACGGCCTCGCCCTGCTGCTGCTCGGCATCGCCCTGATCGTCGCGGCCGGCACCTGGTCGAACCTCCAGGGACCGGTGGGCGAGCTGGTCGAGATCCTGGTCACCGGCGCCTTCGGCCGCCTCGACCTGCTCGTGCCGATCCTGCTCGCCACCATCGCCGTACGCCTCATCCGCCACCCCGAGAAGACCGAGGCCAACGGCCGCATCGTCATCGGCCTGTCCGCCCTGGTCATCGGCGTGCTCGGGCTCGTGCACCTGGCCTGCGGCACCCCGGGGCGCGGCGAGGGCACGCAGACCATCAGGGACTCCGGCGGGTTCGTCGGCTGGGCGGTGAGCCGGCCGCTGGTCAGCACCCTCGGCGACGTGCTCGCGCTGCCGCTGCTGGTGCTGCTGACCGTCTTCGGGCTGCTCGTCGTCACCGCGACGCCGGTCGCCAGGATCCCGGACCGGATCCACGCCGCCGGGGTGCGGCTCGGCCTCGTACAGCCGCGGCCCGATCCGGCGGCGGTGGCCAAGGCGGAGGACTTCGACGACGACTGGCGCGACGGCCTGGTGCGTACGGACGAGGACGAGGAGGACGGGGCCGGGGAGCCCGCGCCGCCGCCGCGGCGCCGCCGGACCCGCAAGGCGGCACCCGCCGCCCCGCGCCGCCCCGCGGCGGACCGCGACTACGCCGGCATGGACCCCATCGACGCGGCCGCCGCCGCCGCCACCGACCTCGACGGCGCCGTGCTGCACGGCGTCCAGCCCTCCCCGCTGCTCGCCGACCTCACCCACGGCGTCGCCGAGCGCACCGGTGGCGTACCGGCGGCGCGCGAGGAGTCGGGCGGGCAGGAGTCCGTACGCTCCGAGAGCCCGCGGGAGAACTCGGTCCCCGACCTCACCAAGCAGGCCGCCGAGCCCGACCCCGCCGCCCTGCCGCCGCGCGCCGAACAGCTCCAGCTCTCCGGCGACATCACCTACGCGCTGCCGTCCCTCGACATCCTGGAGCGCGGCGGCCCCGGCCGTACGCGCAGCGCCGCCAACGACGCCGTCGTCGCCTCCCTCACCCAGGTCTTCACCGAGTTCAAGGTCGACGCCGCCGTCACCGGCTTCACCCGCGGCCCGACGGTCACGCGCTACGAGGTGGAGCTCGGCCCGGCCGTGAAGGTCGAGCGGATCACGGCGCTGACGAAGAACATCGCCTACGCCGTCGCCAGCCCCGACGTGCGCATCATCAGCCCCATCCCCGGCAAGTCCGCCGTCGGCATCGAAATCCCCAACAGCGACCGCGAGATGGTCAAGCTCGGCGACGTGCTGCGCTCCGCGGAGGCGGCCGGCGAGGACCACCCGATGCTCGTCGGCCTCGGCAAGGACGTCGAGGGCGGCTACGTCTCGGCGAACCTCGCCAAGATGCCGCACATCCTCATCGCCGGCGCCACCGGCTCCGGCAAGTCCTCCTGCATCAACTGCCTGATCACCTCGGTCATGGCGCGGGCCACGCCGGAGGACGTGCGGATGGTGCTGGTCGACCCCAAGCGGGTGGAGCTGACCGCGTACGAGGGCATCCCGCACCTGATCACCCCGATCATCACCAACCCCAAGCGGGCCGCGGAAGCCCTGCAGTGGGTGGTCCGCGAGATGGACCTGCGCTACGACGACCTCGCCGCCTACGGCTACCGCCACATCGACGACTTCAACGCCGCCGTCCGCTCCGGCAAGGCCACCGCGCCGCCCGGCAGCGAACGGGACCTGGCCCCGTACCCGTACCTGCTGGTGATCGTCGACGAGCTGGCGGACCTCATGATGGTCGCGCCGCGGGACGTCGAGGACGCGATCGTACGGATCACGCAGCTCGCCCGCGCCGCGGGCATCCACCTGGTGCTCGCCACCCAGCGCCCGAGCGTCGACGTCGTCACCGGGCTGATCAAGGCGAACGTGCCCTCCCGGCTGGCCTTCGCCACCTCCTCCCTCGCCGACAGCCGCGTCATCCTCGACCAGGCCGGCGCCGAGAAGCTGATCGGCAAGGGGGACGGGCTGTTCCTGCCGATGGGCGCCAACAAGCCGGTCCGGCTGCAGGGCGCGTACGTCGAGGAGGACGAGGTCGCCGCGGTCGTGCAGCACTGCAAGGACCAGATGGCGCCGGTCTTCCGCGAGGACGTCGTGGTCGGCGGGGCGAAGAAGAAGGAGATCGACGAGGAGATCGGCGACGACCTCGATCTGCTGTGCCAGGCGGCCGAGCTGGTGGTCTCCACGCAGTTCGGCTCCACGTCGATGCTCCAGCGCAAGCTGCGGGTCGGGTTCGCCAAGGCGGGCCGGCTGATGGACCTGATGGAGTCACGCGGGATCGTCGGTCCGAGTGAGGGTTCGAAGGCGCGGGACGTACTCATCAAACCGGATGAAATGGACGGAGTGCTCGCCCAACTGCGGGGGCAGGATCAACCGTAACGGCGAGTGGGGCAACCGGTTCGGCGTCTGATGCGTCACATCAATGGGCCGGGCGGGTGATCCCGCTGTCGGGCAGTACGTCTATCCCGATGGCCCATTAAGTGTGCTCGACCGGTTGGCCGATCCTTTTACAACCCCCCTAGACTGAACACCCGGCAGGTGGCTCACCCCGAAAGGCGCCCACGTGTCCCTCGGCAACTCCCCCACAGGCGACCGCCCTTCCGTCGGTCGCGCCCTCCAGCAGGCCCGCCTTGATGCCAAGCTGTCCGTCGAACAGGTCAGCTTGTCGACGCGTGTGCGCATTCCGATCATCCATGCCATCGAACAGGACGATTTCTCTCGCTGCGGCGGCGACGTCTACGCCCGGGGGCATGTGCGAACCCTTGCGCGGGCGGTCGGTCTGGAGGCCGAGGACCTGGTCGCGCAGTACGACGCGGAGCACGGTGGCCGGCCCGTGCCCACGCCCGCCGCGCCGATGTTCGAGGCCGAGCGCATCCGCCCCGAGCCGCGCCGCCCCAACTGGACCGCCGCGATGGTCGCCGCGATCGTGGCCGTCGTCGGCTTCGTGGGGTTCACCGTCTTCAGCGGCGGTGACGAGGAGGAGCCCGACGGCTCCTCGGTGGCCGGGGAGTCGCAGGGGTCCGAGAAGCCGAAGGACCCCGACTCCGGCAAGGACGCGGCCGAGGACAAGCAGCGCCCGCAGCCCTCGGACAGCGCGGTGGCCGGGGCGCCGCCGGACAAGGTGACGCTGCGGATCGTCGCGGCGGACGGGCAGAGCTGGATCTCCGCGCAGGGCGCCGACGGGCGCGAGCTGGAGGAGGGCGTCCTCGCCCAGGGCGACTCCGTCACCGTCACCGACAGCGAGAAGATCTACGTCGTCCTCGGCAACGCCGGCGGCGTCGACCTGTTCGTGAACGGCAAGCAGATCGCGGAGGACTTCCAGCCCGGCGAGGTCGAGCGGCTGACGTACACCAAGGGCGATCCCGAGGCCGGCTGACCGGCCCGGCCGGGCGGCGGCGCGGGCCCGGCCTGCGGCGAGGCTCGCACGTCCGTACCGTCGCTCTCCCGTGCTTCGCACGGGCGTGCGGAATGCGGCTGGTCGGCGGCGGTTTGCGGGCGCGGGACGAAGTAGGCTGAGCCCATGCCTGAACGCCGCACCGTCGCCCTCGTCACGCTTGGCTGCGCCCGGAACGAGGTGGACTCCGAGGAGCTTGCGGGCCGCCTGGCGGCGGACGGCTGGGACCTCGTCACGGACGCCGCCGCCGCGGACGTCGCCGTCGTGAACACCTGCGGGTTCGTCGAAGCCGCCAAGAAGGACTCCGTCGACGCCCTGCTGGAGGCCAACGACCTCAAGGACACGGGCCGTACGCAGGCCGTCGTCGCCGTCGGCTGCATGGCGGAGCGGTACGGCAAGGAGCTGGCCGACGCGCTTCCGGAGGCGGACGGCGTCCTCGGCTTCGACGACTACGCCGACATCTCGGAGCGGCTGCAGACCATCCTCTCCGGCGGCGGCCACGCCGCGCACACCCCGCGGGACCGCCGCAAGCTGCTGCCGATCAGCCCCGCGGAGCGGCAGGACGCCGCCGCCCGCGGCGCGGCGGCGCTGCCGGGCCACGGCGACCCGGCCTCGCCGGCCGCCACCGCCCCCGCCGACACCGCCCCCGCAGAGGCGGCCCCCGCCGACACCGCCCCGGCCGACCTGCCCGCCGGGGTCGCCCCCGCCTCCGGGCCCCGGCCGCCGCTGCGCCGCCGGCTGGGCTCCGGTCCCGTCGCCTCGGTCAAGCTGGCCTCCGGCTGTGACCGCCGGTGCACGTTCTGCGCCATCCCCTCCTTCCGCGGCTCCTTCGTCTCCCGCCGCCCCGCCGACGTCCTCGGCGAGACCCGCTGGCTGGCCGGGCAGGGCGTACGGGAGATCATGCTCGTCTCCGAGAACAACACCTCGTACGGCAAGGACCTCGGTGACGTGCGGCTGCTGGAGACGCTGCTGCCCGAACTGGCCGCCGTGGACGGCATCGAGCGGATCCGGGTCAGCTATCTGCAGCCCGCCGAGATGCGCCCGGGGCTGATCGACGTCCTGACGTCGACGGAGAAGGTGGCGCCGTACTTCGACCTGTCCTTCCAGCACGCCGCCCCCGAAGTGCTGCGCGCCATGCGCCGCTTCGGGGACACCGAGCGGTTCCTGCAACTGCTGGAGGAGATCCGCTCGCGGGCACCCGAGGCGGGTGCCCGGTCGAACTTCATCGTCGGCTTCCCCGGCGAGACCGAGCGGGACGTCGAGGAGCTGGAGCGCTTCCTCACCGCCGCACGCCTGGACGCCGTGGGGATCTTCGGCTACTCCGACGAGGAGGGCACGGAGGCCGCCGGGTACGGCTCGAAGGTCGCCCCGGAGGCGGTCGCGGAGCGGCTGGCGCACATGACGCGGCTGGCGGAGGAGCTGACGGCGCAGCGGGCCGAGGAGCGGGTGGGGGAGACGGTTCTGGTCTTGGTGGACGCGGTGGAGGACGCCGGTCCGGACGCCGGTTCCGGCGCGGACGCCGGGGAGGTCGCCGGCCGCGCGGCGCACCAGGCGCCGGAGACCGACGGCGTGACGCTGCTGGCCGGCGGGAGCGCCCGGCGGGCGGCGCCGGGGGCGCTGGTCACCGCCAAGGTGGTGGCGAGCGAAGGCGTGGACCTGGTGGCCGAGCCGATAGGCGAGCCCGATCGACGGCGGCCCCGGGAGCCGGCCGAGGAGGCCGCGAGATGAGCCCCGCCCCGGCCGTCGGCCAGGCCGGTCTGTGGAACATCGCCAACGTCCTCACCATGGTGCGGCTGCTGCTCGTACCGGCGTTCGTGCTGCTCATGGCCGCCCACGGCGGCCATGACCCGGCCTGGCGCTCGTTCGCCTGGGCCGCCTTCACGATCGCCATGATCACCGACCTCTTCGACGGGGAGCTGGCCCGCCGCTACGACCTCGTCACCGACTTCGGCAAGATCGCCGACCCCATCGCCGACAAGGCGATCATGGGCGCCGCGCTGATCTGCCTGTCGGCGCTGGGCGACCTGCCCTGGTGGGTGACGATCGTGATCCTGGCGCGGGAGATCGGCATCACCCTCATGCGGTTCTGGGTGATCAGGCACGGTGTGATCCCGGCCAGCCGGGGCGGGAAGCTGAAGACCCTGGCCCAGGGGGTGGCCGTGGGCATGTACATCCTCACCCTCACCGGACCGCTCGCCACGCTGCGCTTCTGGATCATGGCCGCGGCCGTGGTCCTGACCGTGGTGACCGGCCTGGACTACGTCAAGCAGGCGATCGTGCTCCGCCGCAGGGGGCTGGCCGCCGAACGGGAGCAGAGAGTCCAGTGACCACACAGAACACCGACGGGTCCGCGGCCGGCATCCTTGCCCTGTGCGAGGAGCGGGGCGTCACCCTCGCCGTCGCCGAATCCCTCACCGGCGGCCTCCTCGCCGCCGAGATCACCGCGGTTCCCGGTGCCTCCCAGGCGTTCCGGGGCGCCGTCGTCGCGTACGCGACCGACCTCAAGCGGGACGTGCTCGGCGTCGACAGCTCACTGCTCGCCCAGCGCGGCGCCGTCGACGGCGAGGTCGCCCGGCAGATGGCCGCCGGGGTGCGCTGGCGGCTCGGCGCCGACTGGGCGGTGGCCACGACCGGGGTCGCCGGGCCGGATCCGCAGGACGGGCAGCAGCCGGGTACGGTCTTCGTCGCCGTCGCCGGTCCCGAGGGCCGCAGCGAGACGCGGTCGCTGAACCTGACGGGGTCTCGCACGGAGATCCGCGCGGCCGCCGTGGGGGAGGCACTGACGCTCCTCGGGCGCCACCTGGACGCGACGCCGAAGGGGCAAGACGGGCGGAAATACCCGGAAAATCCTGATCAGGAGGCCCCGTATTCCTCGCTTGGCGAACGGTGAAGATGACTTCCGTCGCCGCACTGTCACGGTCCGAGGCGGTACGGTGGAGCAGAGAGGATCCGGATCCGAGGTCCTAGGAGGGAGCCACGCATGATTTTGCTCCGTCGCCTGCTGGGTGACGTGCTGCGCCGGCAGCGACAGCGCCAGGGCCGGACGCTGCGCGAGGTTTCCTCGTCAGCGCGTGTCTCCCTCGGCTATTTGTCGGAGGTCGAGCGAGGCCAGAAGGAGGCCTCCTCCGAGCTGCTCAACTCGATCTGTGAGGCCCTGGACGTCCGGATGTCGGAGCTGATGCGCGAGGTGAGCGGCGAGCTCGCCCTCGCGGAGCTGGCCGAGTCCGCCGCGGCCACCGAGCCCATCCCCGCGCCTGTGCGCTCGTTCACCGTGACGTCGGTGACGGGGATGCCCGACGAGCGAGTCACCATCAAGGCCCCGAAGGAGCCCGATCCCGTGGCGGCCTGAGCGAAGAGAGCCTGGTTCGAGAGCCCGGTCCGCCGTCGGCGGAGCCGGGCTCTCGGCTTGTGCGCCCCGCCCGCGGGCCCTCCCGGGCGCTCACCCGTCCGACTGGCAGCGCGGGCACCAGTACGTCACGCGCTCGTCCGCCGTCTCGCCCTGCGCCCGCTTGCGCACCGCGGTCCCGCAGCGCAGGCACGGCCTGCCGCCGCGGCCGTAGACCCACAGCCGCCGGTCGGGCCGCCGGGAGGGCGTCGTCGTACGGGCCACGCGGTCCCGGTTCGCCTCCAGCAGCCGCTTCGCGGCGGCGACGAGCCGGCCGGGCTCGGGGAGCGCGGCGACCGGGGCGTACGGGCTGACGCCGGCGAGGAAGCACAGCTCCGACTTGTAGACGTTGCCGATCCCGGCGAGATTGCGCTGGTCGAGCAGCGCCTCACCGAGCGGGCGGGCGGGGTCGGCGAGCAGCCGGCGCTCCGCCTCCGCCGGGTCCCAGTCCGGGCCGAGCAGGTCGGGGCCGAGGTGCCCGACGACGCGGTCCTCCGCGGCGGTGCGCAGGAGTTCCAGCACCGGCAGCCGGTAGCCGACCGCGGTGCGGGCGGCGTTGCCGAGGACCGCGCGGATCTCGTGGCCAGGACCGCGCCAGCGCTCTCCGTCCGCGTACAGCATCCAGGCGCCGTCCATGCGCAGGTGCGAATGGAGCGTGAGGCCGCCCTCGACGCGGGTCATCAGGTGCTTGCCGCGCGGTACGACCTCGGTGACCTCGCGGCCGGTGAGGTCGGCCGTAGCCAGCTTGGGCACGCGCAGGTCGCAGCGGGTGAGCCGGCGGCCCGCGAGCGCCTCGTGCAGCAGGCGGGCGGTGCGCCAGACGGTGTCTCCTTCGGGCACCCGTCCATCGTGCCAGGGCGCGGGGGGTACGGGCCGGGCGTACCGGGTGGGGACAGACCCACCCCGGTCCGGGGGCTGCGGGGGCGGTGCCAGGGCTGCCGCGCGGGACACGATGGGCGGCATCATGAGGACGGAACGGGGAGGCTCCATGAGCAGGCTGCGGCCGTACGTGACCGCGCAGGGACGCGCCGTCGTGCTGGTGGCACTGGCGGTGGTGGAGGTCGCCGCGCAGGCCGTGATGCTCGGCTCACTGGTGCTCGGCTTCGGGCTCGGGCTGCTGTTCCTCTTCCCCTGGGGGGTCGCGGGCGCCCGCGCCGCCGCGAGCGCCGCCCGCGCGCTGACCGGCCGCTGGACCGGGCGGCCGATCCCCGAGCCGTACCTGCCCGCGCCGCCGCACCCGCGGCCCGGGCCCGACGGCCGCTACCGGCACCTGGGCATCAGCTACCGCAGCCCCGCCCTGCCGGAGTTCTTCGAGCGCGTCCACCGGCTGCTGTCCGACCGCGCGACCTGGCGGGACACCCTGTGGCTGGTCGCGGACCCGGTCGTCGGCCTCGCGATGGCGGCGCTGCCGCTGATCGCCGTCGGCTACGGGCTGTTCGGCATGGCGCTGCCGCTGCTGTGGGACCCGTCGTACCCCGGGGACACGCTCGCCGACTACGCGGGCGTCGAGGTCGCCTCGCAGGACACCGCCGTCGCGCTGGTGCCCGTGGGGGCGGCGTTCCTCGCGCTCGGGCTGTGGGCCGGGCCGCGGGCGCTGGCGCTGCACGCGCGCTGGACGCGGACCCTGCTGGCGCCGGCCCGGGCCTCGGAGCTGGCGCTGCAGGTCGCCGAGCTGGACGAGAAGCGCAACGCGGCCACCGACTGGCAGGCGGCGGAGGTGCGGCGCATCGAGCGGGACCTGCACGACGGGCCGCAGGCCCGGCTCGTCGCCCTCGGCATGACGGTCTCGGCGGCGGAGGAACTGGTCGACGACGACCCGGCGGCGGCGAAGGTGCTGCTGCGGCAGGCCCAGGAGTCGTCGTCCGCGGTGCTGCGGGAGCTGCGCGGACTCGTCCGCGGCATCCACCCGCCGGTGCTGGCGGAGCGGGGCCTGGGGGACGCCGTACGCGCGCTGGCGCTGGACAGCGCGCTGGACGTACGGGTCGAGGTCGACCTGCGCGGGGGACTGCCGGACCCGGTGCAGTCCGCGGCGTACTTCGCGGTGGCGGAGATCCTGGCCAACGCGGGCAAGCACGCCGGGGCGGACCGGGTGGACATCGACCTGTGGCACCGCGACGGGGTGCTGCGCGCGACGGTCACCGACGACGGTCGCGGGGGCGCGGTGCCGACGGCGGGGGGCGGGCTGCGGGGCGTGGAGCGGCGGCTCAGGCCGTTCGACGGGGTGCTGGCGGTGAGCAGCCCCGAGGGCGGGCCGACGACGGTGGCGGTGGAGATCCCGTGCCCGCTGGGGGAGGAGTGCTGCGAGCCGGAGGCGGTCGGCGGGGCCGCGGGGACTGCCGCGGGAGCGCGGGGGGCGGCGGCCGGGCGCGGGGAGCTGTGGCTGACGGCTCTGGCCCCGGTACTCTGTTCCGTCGCACTGGTTCCCCAGGGGCTGGTCGCAGGGGTGCTGTTGATCTTCGGCACGGACAACAGGTCGTGGTTCCTCGCGCTGTACATGCCGGAGGCGCTGCGCTGGCCGACGGCGCTGGCGATGGTGACGCTGGGCCTCGCCGGGCTGCCGCCACTGCTGCGGCGGTGGCGCAAGGGCAGCGGGGCGCAGGGGTGTTGACGGGGGTGCGCACGGCCGCCGTCCCGGCGGCGGGCGGGGCGGAGAGGAGCGGGGCAGTGCGAGTCGTCCTGGCGGAGGACCAGTACCTGCTGCGGGACGGGCTGACGCGGCTGTTGCAGGCGTACGGCATGGAGATCTGCGCGGCGGTCGAGTCCGGCGAGGAACTGCTGGCGGCGCTGCGGGCCGAGCGGCCGGACGTCGCGGTGGTCGACATCCGGCTGCCGCCGACGTTCACGGACGAGGGCCTGCAGGCGGCGCTGACGGCCCGGCGGGAGCGGCCGGACCTGCCGGTGCTGATCCTGTCGCAGCACGTGGAGCAGTTGTACGCGCGGGAGCTGCTGGCGGACGGGCGGGGGTCGGTGGGGTACCTGCTGAAGGACCGGGTGTTCGCGGCGCGGCAGTTCGTGGACTCGGTGCGGCGGGTGGCGGAGGGCGGCACGGCGATGGACCCGGAGGTCATCGCGAAGCTGCTGGCGAGCAACGCGCGGGACGAGCCGCTGGGGCGGCTCACGCCGCGGGAGCGGGAGGTGCTGGCGGGCATGGCCGAGGGCCGCTCGAACGCGGCGATCGCGCGACAGCTCTTCCTCTCCGAGGGCGCGGTGAGCAAGTACACGACGAGCATCTTCGCGAAGCTGGACCTCGCCCCGTCGGACGACGACAACCGGCGGGTGCGTGCGGTGCTGACGTATCTGAACGGCCGGGCGGAGTAGGCACGGAGCGCCTGCGGCGGGCGCTGCGGGTGCGGTGAGACCGCGCCGGACGTTCGGGAGCGCGTGCGCGCTGCGGGGCCGGTGTCGGGCGTCGGTCCCGGCCTGACGCAGCCCCGCCAGGAGGGTGCCGGCCGCGGTGCGGAGCGCCTGCGGGGACCGTCCTGGCCCGGGACTTCGCCCGGTGCGCGGGCGCTGCATGCCGCACGCCGCACCGCGTCGCGCCGGGCCGCGGGCGCGTGGGGTTGCGGGGCCGCGGGCACGTGGTCGCGTCGGTCCGCCGGTCTCGGCGTTGCGTGATCGCCCTGAGCCGGCCGTGGGGCCCGGGTTCAGGGGCAGCGGTGCGTCGCGGTGCCGGTTCTCCCGTTCCGCGGCCCCCGGGCCCGCCGTCAGGCGCGGATGCGCAATCCGCGCGGGGTGGCCAGGAAGCCGGAGTGTTCCAGGAGCGTGCCCAGGGGGGAGTCCAGGGCGGGGGTGGCGTTGATGCGTTCCACCGTCGCCGTACGGCCCAGGGCGCCGCCGCGGGCCGCCGCCGCCAGCGCTTCGGCCGCCGCGGCGAGGCGGGGGTCGTCCGCCGGGGGCCAGGCCAGCAGCGTGCGGCCGCCGCGCTCCACGTACAGCGCGAGGTCGCCGTCCGCCAGCACCACCAGCGCGCCGGCCTTCCGGCCCGGCTTGTGCGTCGTGCCGGGCGGGGGCTCGGGCCAGGGCAGCGCGGCCCCGTACGCGTTCGCCGGGTCCGCCGCCGCCAGCACCAGCGCGCCCTGTCCGCTCCGGCCCGCACCGCCGGCTCCGTACGCCCGCGGGCCGCCGCCCCGCGGGCGCCCGCCGCGACCGTCGCTCAGGGTGTGCCCGCCGTACGGGCCCGCCGGCCCCTCCGCGTCCGCGAACCCGTCGTCCCGCGCCGCCCCCGCGAAGGCGGCACCTCCGCCCCCGCGCTCCCGGCTCGTGGCCACCGCCCGCAGCCGGTCCACCGCGCCGTCCATCGCGAACTGCGCCGCGCCCAGCCCCTCCACGACGTACCCCCGGCGGGCCTGGCCCGTCTCCTCGAACGCGGACAGGACCCGGTACGCCGCGGAGAAGCCGCCCTCCACGCCCTCCGCCGACACCGCGCCGCGGGTCACCACCCCGTGCCGGTCCAGCAGCGTGCGGGCCAGCGCGTGCGCGCGGTGCGTGGCATCCGGTTCGCGCTCGGGCAGCAGCGACCAGCGGCCGGAGACCGTCGGCGGCCCGTTCCGCGACGCCGTGCGCGTGCCACCCGCGACCGCCAGGCTGCCGTAACGCCCGCGCGGCGTGGGCCGCTTCGCGCGGTGCGCGGTCGCGCCCGCGGTGCGGCCCGAGCCGAGGAGGGCGCGCAGCGGGCCCAGGGTGTCGTTCGTCAGCCGCCCGGACCAGGCCAGGTCCCAGACGGCGTCGGCGAGTTGCGCGTCCGTGGCGTCCGGGTGCGCGGCGCGCACCTGCTCGGCGATCTGCCGGAAGAACAGCCCGTACCCGCCGGTCAGCGCGGCCAGCACCGCCTCGTGCAGCGGTGTGAGCTCCAGCGGATGCGGCTCGTGCAGCAGCAGCGGCGCCGAGTCCGCGGGATAGAGGGAGATCCAGCCGTCCTTGCCGGGCAGCGCACCGGCGCCCGCCCAGACCACCTCGCCCGAGTTCGTCAGCTCGTCGAGCATCGTCGGCCCGTACCCCGCGACCCGCGACGGCAGCACCAGCTTCTCCAGCGCCGACGCCGGCACCGGCGCGCCCTGCAGTTGCTCGACGGCCCGGACGAGGCCGTCGAGGCCGCGCAGGCTGTGCGTGCCCAGGTGCTGCCACTGCGGCAGGAACGCCGCGAGCGCGGCCGGGGCGACGGGCTCCAGCTCCTCCCGCAGCGCGGCCAGCGACCGGCGCCGCAGCCGCCGCAGCACCCCGGCGTCGCACCACTCCTGGCCGATGCCCGCCGGATGGAACTCGCCCTGCACCGTCCGGCCCGCCGCCGCCAGCCGCTGCAGCGCGCCGTCGGTGACCGCCGCGCCCAGGCCGAAGCGCGCCGCGGCCTGTCCGGAGGTGAACGGGCCGTGCGTACGGGCGAAGCGCGCCAGCAGGTCGCCCAGCGGGTCGGCCACCGGCTCCGTGAACGCCTCCGGCACGCCCACCGGCAGCGCCGTGCCCAGCGCGTCCCGCAGCCGGCCGGCGTCCTCGACGGCCGCCCAGTGCGCCGCCCCCGCCAGCCGCACCCGGATCGCCCGGCGGGCGCCCTCCAGCTCCCGCACCCACGCCTGCTCCGCGCCGCGCTCGGCCAACTCCTCGTCCGTCAGCGGCCCGAGCACGCGCAGCGCGTCCGCGACGCCCTCCGCGTCCTTGATCCGCCGCTCGTCCGTACGCCACTGCAGCTCGCGCTCCAGCTCCGCCAGCACCTCGGCGTCCAGCAGCTCGCGCAGCTCCGCCTGCCCCAGCAGCTCGGCGAGCAGCCGGGAGTCCAGCGACAGCGCCGCCGCCCGGCGCTCGGCCAGGGGCGAGTCGCCCTCGTAGAGGAACTGCGCCACGTAGCCGAAGAGCAGCGAGCGGGCGAACGGCGACGGCTCCTGCGTCGTCACCTCCACCAGCCGCACCCGGCGGTTCTCGACGTCGCCCATCAGCTCCGTGAGCCCGGGGACGTCGAAGACGTCCTGGAGGCACTCGCGCACCGCCTCCAGCACGATCGGGAACGAGCCGAACTCGCTGGCCACCTGGAGGAGTTGGGAGGCGCGCTGCCGCTGCTGCCACAGCGGCGTGCGCTTGCGCGGGTCGCGGCGGGGCAGCAGCAGCGCGCGGGCCGCGCACTCGCGGAACCGGGAGGCGAACAGCGCCGAGCCGCCCACCTGGTCGGTGACGACCTGGTCGACCTCGCCCTTGTCGAAGAGGACGTCGGCCGCGCCGACCGGCGACTGCCCGTCGTCCCCGGCCGCGTCCGAAGAGACGCCGCCGGGTGCCGGATCGACGTCCAGCAGGTCGAGCCCCATCAGGTCGGTGTCCGGCAGCCGCAGCACGATGCCGTCGTCGGCGTGCATCACCTGGGCGTCCATCCCGTATCGCTCGGTGAGGCGGGCGCCGAGCGCCAGGGCCCACGGCGCGTGCACCTGCGCGCCGAACGGCGAGTGCACCACCACCCGCCAGTCGCCCAGCTCGTCGCGGAAGCGCTCCACGACGATCGTCCGGTCGTCCGGCACGTGCCCGCAGGCGGCGCGCTGCTCCTCCAGGTACGCCAGCACGTTCCCCGCGGCCCACGCGTCCAGCCCCGCCGTCCGCAGCCGCTCCTGAGCCGCCTGCCGGTCCATGCCGCTCAGCTCGCGCAGGAAGGCGCCCAGCGCCCGCCCCAGCTCCAGCGGCCGCCCCAACTGGTCGCCCTTCCAGAACGGCAGCCGGCCCGGCACCCCGGGGGCGGGGGAGACCAGCACCCGGTCCCGGGTGATGTCCTCGATGCGCCACGACGTCGTGCCCAGCGTGAAGACGTCGCCGATCCGCGACTCGTAGACCATCTCCTCGTCGAGCTCGCCGACCCGGCCGCCGCCCTTCTTCGGGTCGGCGCCGGCGAGGAAGACGCCGAAGAGGCCGCGGTCCGGGATCGTGCCGCCGGAGGTGACGGCGAGCCGCTGCGCGCCCGGGCGGCCCTTGACCGTCTGCGCCACCCGGTCCCACACCAGGCGCGGGCGCAACTCGGCGAAGGCGTCGGAGGGATAGCGCCCGGCGAGCATGTCGAGCACGGCCGTGAACGCCGACTCCGGCAGCGCCGCGAACGGCGCGGCCCGCCGCACCAGCGCCAGCAGCTCCCCCACGTCCCACACGTCCATGGACGTCATCGCGACGATCTGCTGCGCCAGCACGTCCAGCGGGTTGGCCGGGATCCGCAGCGCCTCGATGGCGCCCTCGCGCATCCGCTCCGTGACCACCGCCGACTGCACCAGGTCACCCCGGTACTTGGGGAAGACCACGCCGCGCGACACCGCGCCCACCTGATGCCCCGCGCGGCCCACGCGCTGCAGCCCGGACGCCACCGACGGCGGCGACTCGACCTGCACCACCAGGTCGACCGCGCCCATGTCGATGCCCAGCTCCAGGCTGGAGGTGGCGACCACCGCCGGCAGCCGCCCCGCCTTGAGGTCCTCCTCCACCTGCGCCCGCTGCTCCTTGGAGACCGAGCCGTGGTGCGCGCGGGCGATCACCGGCGGCGCGCCCTGCGCCGCGCCGGACTGGGCCATGATCTCGGCGGGCGGCGGCGCATCCTCCGCGAGAGGCTCGCCGACCGCGCGCTCGTACGCGATCTCGTTCAGCCTGTTGCACAGCCGCTCCGCGAGCCGGCGCGAGTTGGCGAAGACGATCGTCGAGCGGTGCTCCGCCACCAGGTCGACGATGCGCTCCTCCACATGCGGCCAGATGGACGGCCGGTCGGCACCCGCGCCGTCGTCGGCCACGGGCGAGCCGCCCAGCTCCCCCATGTCCTCGACGGGCACGACCACCGACAGGTCGAACCGCTTCTCCGACGGCGGCTGCACGACCTCCACCCGCCGGCCCGGCGACAGGAACCGCGCCACCTCCTCCACCGGCCGGACCGTCGCCGACAGGCCGATGCGGCGCGCGGGGCGCGGCAGCAGCTCGTCCAGCCGCTCCAGGGAGAGCGCGAGGTGGGCACCGCGCTTGGTGCCCGCCACGGCGTGCACCTCGTCCAGGATCACGGTCTCCACCCCGGCCAGCGCGTCCCGCGAGGCCGACGTGAGCATCAGGAACAGCGACTCGGGCGTGGTGATGAGGATGTCCGGGGGGCGGTTGGCGATCGACCGGCGCTCGGCCGCGGGCGTGTCCCCGGAGCGGATCGCGACCCGCACCTCCGGCTCGGGCCGGCCGAGCCGGACCGCCTCCTGGCGGATGCCGGTGAGCGGGCTGCGCAGGTTCCGCTCGACGTCCACGGCGAGGGCCTTCAGCGGTGACACGTACAGCACGCGGCAGCGCTTGCGGGCCTCCGCGGGCGGCGGGGCGGACGTCAGCCCGTCGAGCGCGGAGAGGAAGGCCGCCAGCGTCTTGCCCGAGCCCGTGGGCGCCACGACCAGCACGTCCGAGCCCTCGCCCAGCGCCCGCCAGGCGCCCTCCTGGGCGGCCGTGGGCGCGGCGAAGGCACCCTCGAACCACGCCCGCGTCGCCGGGTCGAACGTCTCCAGCACCGATCTCGCCATGTGAACCATCGTGCACCCGACCACTGACACCCAGCACACTCGTCCCCATGGGGTCGCGTACGGCGCGGGCGCCGGACGGCGCCGACCGCGAGTGGGCCCGGCACTGGCGCTACACCAGCCTGCCCGGCCTCGATCTGCTGCGCGCCCGCTACGTCGGCCACACCTTCCCGGCCCACTCCCACGACGGCTACGTCTTCGGCGCCGTCACCGCCGGCGTGGAGGCCGTCGGCATGCCGGACGGCACGCTCCTCGCGGGTCCCGGCACCGTCGTCATGATCAACCCGGAGGTGCCGCACACGGCCCGCGCCGGTGTCGCGGAGGGCTGGTCGTACGCGACGCTCTACCCGTCCGCCGGCCTGGTCGCCGAGGTGGCCGCCGAGGTCACCGCCATTCGCGGCACCGCGGGCTTCGGCGAGACCATGGTCGACGACCCCGGCGCCTCGGGCCTCATCGCCGAGGTGCACCGCGCCGCCGAGGAGGACGACCCGCTGGCCGCCGACAGCGTGCTGCGCGTCGTGCTGGCCCGCCTGCTGCGCCGCCACGGCGCGCGGCTCCCGGGGCGCGCGGTGGCGTCCGCGGGCGCGCGCACCGCGGCCCGGGCGCGGGCGGTGCTGTACGAGCGGATGGCGGCGCCGCCGACGCTGGAGGCGCTGGCGGCGGAGCTGGGCACGTCGCCCTTCGCGCTGCTGCGGGCCTTCAAGGAGGCGTACGGCACCCCGCCGCACCGCTGGCTGACCGACGCCCGGGTGCGGCGCGCGCGGCGGCTGCTGGACGAGGGGCTGCGGCCGTCGGAGGCGGCGGTGACCGTGGGGTTCACCGACCAGCCGCACCTGAACCGGCACTTCACCCGCATCGTGGGCGTACCCCCGGGCGCGTACCGGCGGGAGCGGGCCGGCTGACCGGCTCGCCCGAGCGGGCCGGCCGAGACCCGGACCCGGCCAGCCGCGCCGGTCAGGACGTGCAAGAACGTACAAGACCGGTCGCACCCCGGCCGCATAACGTCCGGCGCATGGCCACAGAAGCACAGCCTCCGCCCACCGCAGAGCCCGCGCCCGAGGACCGCGCCGCCCTGCGCGACGGGCTCGGAGTCGGCGTCGCCGTCGGGCTCTCCGGATTCGCGTTCGGCGTCACCGCGGCCGGCGCCGGGCTCAGCGCCGCGCAGGCCTGCGCGATGAGCCTGCTGATCTTCACCGGCGCCTCGCAGTTCGCCCTCGCCGGCGCGGTCGCCGCGGGCGGCGGCGCGTTCGCCGCCGCGGCCGGGGCCTTCTTCCTCGGCGTACGGAACGCGTTCTACGGGCTGCGCCTGGCCCCCATGCTCCGGCTGCCCCGCGCGCTGCGCCCGCTCGCCGCCCAGTGGGTCATCGACGAGACGGCCGTCGTCACCATCGCCCAGCCCACCCGCCGCGCCCAGCGCCTCGGCTTCGCCGTCACCGGGCTGACCCTCTACGTGTGCTGGAACCTCACCACCCTCGCCGGCGTGCTCGGCGCCGAGGCCATCGGCGACACCGCCGCCTGGGGCCTGGACGCCGCCGGGCCCGCGGTGTTCCTGGCGCTGGTGGGGCCGATGCTCACGGGGACCGTGGAGCGGGCCACCGCGGTCGTCGCCGTCGCGCTCGTGCTCGGCGCGCTGCCCGCGCTGCCCGCCGGGACGCCGGTGCTGGTGGCCGCGCTGGCGGCGCCGCTGGTGCTGGCGCTGCACGGGAGGCACGCGCGCGGGCGCGCGCCGGCTGTCTCCGGGGAGGCCGCGGACGGCCCGGACGCGTACAAGGGGGAGGGTGCCGCGTGACCACCTGGCTTGCGATCGGGCTGACCTTCGCCGGCTGCTACGCCGTCAAGCTGCTCGGCCTCTCCGTGCCCTCGGGCGCCCTGGAGCGCCCCCTCGTGCGGCGCCTGGCCGCCCTGCTGCCCGTCGCCCTGCTGGCGGCGCTCACCGCGCAGCAGACCTTCGCCGACGGCACGGCGCTGGTCCTCGACGCCCGCGCCGCGGGCCTGGGGGCCGCCGGCGTCGCGCTGCTGCTGCGGGCGCCGTTCCTGCTCGTCGTGACCGCCGCCGTGGTCGTCACGGCGGCGGTACGGGCCGTGAGCGCCTGACCGGCCGGCCGAGGGGCTGACCGGCTGACCGCCCCGCACCGCGCGCCGTCAGATCCGCCCGTACGCCCGCAGCGTCAGCAGCGCCTCCAGCGTCGCCAGCGGCCGGGCCTCCAGCTCCGCCCCCGGCGACCAGCGCCGCCACGCCACCGGCCACCCGCCGTCCGCCCGCTGGTTCGCCGCCAGGAAGTCCAGCGACCGCGCCATCTCCGCGTCGCTGAACCAGCGCCGGGCCAGCGACCCCGGCCGCCGGGCGAAGTCGTGCGGGTGGTGGTGCTCGCCCGGCGCGTGCCCCTCCGCGGCCGGCTCGGCGCCCGCCCTGCCCGGCTCCAGCAGCACCAGCCGCTCGGCGCGCACCAGCCGGCCCAGCCGGTCCGCCGCGGCCTCGGCGCGCCTCCGGTCGGGCACGTGGTCGAGGAAGGACACCGCGGCCTCCGCCTCGTACGGATGGCTCCCGCGCAGTGTCTCGACGGCGTGCCAGCAGAAGTCGGTGGCGCGGAAGAGCCAGGCGTGCCAGATGTCGTTGCGGTGCAGCAGCCCCACGACCGGCGCGGTGGTCAGCAGCGCGCTCGGCGGGTCCGCGGGCACCGGCAGCCACGGGGCGGCCGGGTAGCCGCGCAGCGAGGGGTGCACGGCGGGCAGGGCGCCGTCGGCGTTGGAGACGGCGGTCAGGTAGCGGCAGACGTCCTCGGCGCGGCGGCCGGTGCAGCGGCCGAGCGAGTCGAGCACCCGCAGCGCGTGCGCGGTGTGCAGCGGCTGGCTGCCCGGACCGCGCAGGTCGGGGTCCAGGGCGTGCCCGTAGCCGCCGTCGGCGTTCCGGTACGCCTCCAGCGCCTTCTCCACCCCGTCGGCGTCGGCGGCGCCGGGCACGAAGTGGTGGGCGAACCGGCGCTGCTCCAGCACACGGGCGGTCAGCCAGATGAACTCTGCGGCGCGGACCTGCGGGGAGTCAGCCATGGGGCGACGTTACGAGCCCGGCGGGCCCGGCCGGGAGGCCAACGGGCCGGGAGCACTCTCAGGTGCGGTTACGGGCGGGATAATGGACGCATGCGGTTGACGGTCTTCTGGCAGCGGATGCGCGACTACTTCGGCGAGCCCTACGTCGACTCCTTCGCCCGCGACCACGTGATGTCCGAGCTGGGCGGCCGTACGGTCCACGAGGCGCTGGACGCCGGGTGGGACGCGCGCGACGTCTGGCGCGGGGTGTGCGCGGCGATGGACATCCCGGGGGAGATGCGCTGACGATGCCGCGACGGCGGTCGGCCACACTGTTCGTTCATGGCTCCATCGGCTGCTTCTGACGACACCGCTCGCGCACCAGAGACCCCCGCCGAATCCGCCGCGCCCGGCCCGCCCCCGGGCGACGGCGCCCCGCCCCCGGCCTCCCGCGAGCGCATGCCCCCCTGGCTGCCCCGCGCGATAGTGCTCGCGCTGGCCCTGGTCGCCTGCTTCCACGTCGCGGAATGGGCCTTCCACGAGCTGTACGGGCTGCTGATCAACATCGTGGTGGCCTTCTTCATCGGGCTGGCCTGCGAGCCCGCCGTCGACCGCCTCGCCGCCCGCGGCATGCGCCGCGGCACCGCGACCGCGCTCGTCTTCCTCGGCGTGCTGGCGGCCGCCGCGGCGTTCATCGCCGCCCTCGGTTCGCTGGTCGCCGACCAGATCCGGCTGATCGTCGAGAACTTCCCGGACTACGTCGAGTCCCTCGTGGAGTGGATCAACGAGCAGTTCGGCACCGAACTGCGCGTGGACGACCTCCAGCAGGACTTCCTGAAGTCCGACACCGTACGCGACTACCTGCAGCGCAGCGCCGACAACGTCTGGGGCATCTCCACCACCGTCCTCGGCGGCCTGTTCACCGCGCTGACGGTGGTGCTCTTCGCCTTCTACTTCACCGCCGAGGGTCCGCGGCTGCGCCGCGCGATCTGCTCCGTACTGCCGCCCGCGCGGCAGGCCGAGGTGCTGCGGGCCTGGGAGATCGCGGTCGCCAAGACCGGCGGCTACCTGTACTCGCGCGGCCTGATGGCGATCGTCTCGGGCGTGGCGCACTACATCGTGATGCTGCTGCTGGACGTGCCGTACGCGCCCGCGCTCGCGGTGTGGGTGGGGGTCGTCTCGCAGTTCGTGCCGACCGTGGGCACGTACATCGCCGGATCCCTGCCGATCCTGCTGGCGTTCACCGTCGGGCCGTGGACCGCGCTCTGGCTGCTCGGGTTTGTGATCCTCTACCAGCAGTTCGAGAACTACCTGCTGCAGCCGAGGATCACCGCGCGGACCGTGGACGTCCACCCCGCCGTGGCCTTCGGCTCGGTCGTCGCCGGCGCGGCGCTGCTGGGCGCGGTCGGCGCGCTGATCGCGATCCCGGCGACGGCGACGCTGCAGGCGTTCCTCTCCGCGTACGTACGCCGCTACGAGGTCGACGAACGCGTCCACGACGACCGGCCCAGGCGCCGCCGCGGCGGCCCCGTCCGGCTCGCCAGGATGCGCACCACGCTGCGGCGCCACCCCCGCAGAGCGTCCGGTGGGGACTCCGGCGGGGACTCCCGCAAGAACTCCGGCCAGGACCCCGGCGGGCCGTCCGGCGACGCCCCCCGCGACACCTAGCCCCCGTCCGGCAGATCCCGCCCGCCGCCCTCCGGCGCGTTCCGCGGCACCGCGATCGTCACCCGGAGCCCCCTCGGCTCGTTACGTTCATACGAGATACGTCCCCCGCCCGCCGCGAGCAGCGCCCGGACGATGGACAGCCCCAGACCCGAGCCGGAGACGTTCTGATGCCGTCCGCTGCGCCAGAAGCGGTCGCCGATGCGGCCCAGCTCCTCGTCGGTGAGCCCCGGCCCGCCGTCGGCGACCACGACCGTCACCTCGTCGCCGTCCGCGTCCACCCGCACCTCCACCTCGCCGCCCCGCGGCGAGAACTTCACGGCGTTGTCCACCACCGCGTCCAGCGCGCTGGACAGCGCCACCGGGTCCGCCCAGCCGGTCACGGCCGGGACGCCGGACAGGAACAGCCGTACGTCGTGTCCCCCGGCCAGCGGACGCCAGCTCGCGACCCGCTCGGCCGCCAGCCGGGCCACGTCGGTCACCCGCAGGTCGGCGGGCGAGTGCTCGGCCAGCGCCAGGTCCAGCAGGTCGTCCAGGACCCGGGCCAGCCGGGTGCCCTCCGCCTGCACCGACTCGATCTCCGCGGCGGCGTGCGGCGCCTCCAGGCGCAGCAGCTCGATGCGCAGCAGCAGCGCGGACAGTGGGTTGCGGAGCTGGTGGGAGGCGTCGGCGACGAAGGTGCGCTGCCGCTCCAGCACGTCCTCGACGTTGTCGGCCATCTCGTTGAAGGAACCGGCGAGGCGGCGCAGCTCCGGCGGCCCGCCGGCGGCGGCGACGCGGGACTTCAGCCGGCCGGTGGCGATGTCGTGCGTGGCCTTGTCGAGCACGCGCACCGGCTTGAGCACCCAGCCGGTCAGCCGGTACGCCACCGCCACCGCGGCCGTCATCGCCGCGGCGATGCCGGCGCCGAGCCAGAGCCAGCCGGTGAGGGTGCGCGAGCGCATGGCCCCGGTGGGCGATTCGGTGACCACGACGGCGACCACGTCCCCGTCCCGTACGACCGGGGAGGCGACCGTCAGCCTGTGCTGCTGCCAGGGCCACACCTGCGGGGGGTCGTGGCTGCGGCGGCCCGCCAGGGACTCGGAGTAGGCCCGCTCGCCCTCGGCGCCGGCCATGGCCCGCCAGCCCGCGGGGGCGGCGGCCATCGCGGTGCGATCGCGGTAGTAGACGCCGGCGCGGATGCCGTAGAGGTCGTGATACCGGCGCAGCTCCTCCTGCAGCGCGCGCAGCCGCTCGTCCTCCGACGGCGGGCGGGCCTCGTTGCGGGAGGAGACGTACTGCGCGAGGGACGCGAAACGGGCGGTGTCGTCGATACGGTCCACGATCACGTGCTGCTGCTCCTGCCCGGCGATGCGGTCGGCGAGCGGAAAGCCGAGCGCGAGCAGCATGCCTGCCATGAGCACGATGAGCAGGGGGAGCAGCCGGGTACGCATACGGACAGGGCCTCAGCCGGCCGGCGGGGGCACGAGGCGATAGCCGACGCCCCGCACCGTCTCGATGAGCGCGGGCAGACCGAGCTTGCTGCGCAGGGAGGCGATGTGGACCTCCAGGGTCCGGCCCGTACCCTCCCAACTGCTGCGCCACACCTCGCTGATGATCTGCTCCCGCCGGAACACCACGCCGGGGCGCGCCGCGAGCAGCGCGAGCAGGTCGAACTCCTTGCGGGTGAGCTGCACCTCCGCGCCGCCGACGCTGACCCGGCGGGCGTGGGGCTCCAGCGTCACGGGGCCCACGACCAGCGGCGCCGCGGGATCGTCGGCCCGCTCCCCGGCCGCGCCCGCGCCGCCCGCGCCGCCCGTGCCGGCGGGGGGCTCCGGCTCCGCCGCCGCGGTGCGCCGGGCGACGGCGTGTACGCGCGCGAGCAGCTCGCCCATGTCGTACGGCTTGACGACATAGTCGTCGGCGCCCAGGTTGAGCCCATGGATGCGGGACCGGACGTCGGAGCGCGCGGTCACCATGATCACGGGCGTGCCGGTCAGCTTGCGGATCCGTCCGCACACCTCGAAGCCGTCCTGGTCGGGCAGCCCCAGGTCCAGCAGCACCACGTCGAACGGGGCCAGCTCGCTGTGCAGCAGCTCCTGCAGCGCCTCCTGGCCGCTGTGGGCCATGCCCACCTCGAAGCCGTGCCGGGCCAGCACCGCGGAGAGCGCGGTGGCCACGTGGTCGTCGTCCTCGACGAGCAGCAGCCTCATCGGCCCTCCTGTTCCCTGACTCGCGTATCGTCTCAGCCCGCACTCGAATATCAGCCCGCACTCGAATACATGCGGATACGGCCCTCTCCCGTCAAGTCCGGCCAGGTCACCCAGCGGTTTCCGTTATGTGACAGGAGGGAAGAGCGGCGTCCCGATTTCTTCTATTGTGTCCGATTGCGGCCGGATCGTTATGCTCAATTTCCCCTCAGATGTGATGACGCTGGTCGAGGCTGCTCACTAAGGTCCAGGCAACCGAAGAGGACGGAGCAAGACGCGGATGACCGAGGTTTCGATGGCCAAGGACGCCGTTCCGGCGGCGGGCGAACCGCTGGTCGTGCTGGACAACGTCAACAAGCATTTCGGTGCGCTGCACGTGCTCCAGGACATCGACCTGACGATCGCGCGCGGTGAGGTCGTCGTCGTCATCGGACCTTCCGGGTCCGGGAAGTCCACGCTCTGCCGTGCGATCAACCGGCTGGAGCCCATCGACTCCGGCCGCATCACCCTGGACGGCAAGCCGCTGCCCGCCGAGGGCCGTGAGCTGGCCAAGCTCCGCGCCGACGTGGGCATGGTCTTCCAGTCCTTCAACCTCTTCGCCCACAAGACCGTGCTGCAGAACGTGACCCTCGGGCAGGTCAAGGTCCGCAAGAAGGACAAGGCGGCCGCGGAGACCTCCGCCAGGGCCCTGCTCGACCGGGTGGGCGTCGGCAACCAGGCGGACAAGTACCCCGCGCAGCTCTCCGGCGGCCAGCAGCAGCGGGTGGCCATCGCCCGCGCGCTGGCGATGGAGCCCAAGGTGATGCTCTTCGACGAGCCCACCTCGGCCCTCGACCCCGAGATGATCAACGAGGTGCTGGAAGTCATGCAGCAACTCGCCCGGGACGGTATGACTATGGTCGTCGTCACGCACGAGATGGGCTTCGCCCGCTCGGCGGCGAACCGGGTGGTCTTCATGTCCGACGGCCAGATCGTGGAAGAGACGACGCCCGACCAGTTCTTCACCAACCCTCGCAGCGACCGGGCGAAGGACTTCCTGTCGAAGATCCTGCACCACTGAGCTGCCGGCAACACACCAGACAGAAGGATGCTCACCATGAATCTCCGCAAGGTCAGCGCGGCCGCTGCCTGCGCACTCGCCCTCTCCGTCACCGCGGCCGCGTGCGGCTCCGACGACGACGGCGGTGACAGCGGTGACGGCGGCGGCAAGGACTCGATCACCATCGGCATCAAGTTCGACCAGCCCGGCCTCGGCCTGAAGGAGCCCGACGGCTCGTACTCGGGCTTCGACGTGGACGTCGCCACGTACGTGGCCAAGGAACTCGGCTACTCCGCGGACCAGATCGAGTGGAAGGAGGCGATCAGCGCCGACCGCGAGACCATGCTGGAGCGCGGCGACGTCGACTTCATCGCCGCCACCTACTCGATCACCGACGAGCGCGAGGCGAAGGTTGACTTCGCGGGCCCGTACCTGCTGGCCCACCAGGACCTGCTGATCCGCGCCGACGACAACATCACCAAGGGCGAGGACCTCAACGGCAAGACCCTCTGCTCGGTCACCGGCTCCACCTCGGCGCAGAACGTCACGGACACCATCGCGCCCGAGGCCGAGCTCGCCGAGCGCCCCGGCTACTCCGAGTGCCTCGACGCCGTCGCCGGCGGCTCGATCGACGCCCTGACCACCGACGACTCCATCCTCGCCGGCTACGCCGCGAAGGAGGAGAACAAGGGCAAGTTCAAGCTCGCCGGGCTGAACCTCAGCAACGAGAACTACGGCATCGGCGTCCAGAAGGGCGACGAGAAGATGAAGACCGACATCGACGCCGCCCTGGAGAAGATGGTCTCCGACGGCTCGTGGGAGAAGTTCATGGACGCCAACCTCGGCCCCGCGAACTACGACTTCGAGCCCGCGCCGAAGATCGGCGACATCAAGAAGTGAGCCGAACGCACCGCCGCCACCGCGGCGGTGCGGCCGCACTGGCAGAGCGGTGGTGCGCCCCCGGTCCGGGTGGCGCACCACCGCGTCCACTTAAGGCGAGAGCGCTGGACTGACGTTGGACATCATTTCGGAATACGACTCACAGATCCTGGACTCGTTCTGGGTCACGGTGAAACTCACCCTGCTGTCGGGCCTGTTCTCCCTCATCCTGGGGACGATCCTGGCGGGCATGCGGGTCAGCCCCGTTCCGCTCATGCGGGGCTTCGGCGCGGTCTACGTGAACGTCATCCGGAACATCCCCCTGACGGTCATCATCGTCTTCTGCGCCCTCGGACTCTCCGACATCTTCGGCGTCACCCTGGGCGCCGGCGTCGACTTCGACTCCAAGTACTTCCGGCTGGCGGTGCTCGGACTGTCCGCGTACACCGCCGCGTTCGTCTGCGAGGCGCTGCGCTCGGGCATCAACACCGTGCCGGTCGGCCAGGCGGAGGCCGCCCGCGCCATCGGGCTGAGCTTCACCCAGGTCCTCTCCCTCATCGTGCTGCCCCAGGCGTTCCGCTCGGTCGTCGGCCCGCTCACCAACGTCCTCATCGCCCTCACCAAGAACACCACGGTGGCGGCCGCCATCGGGGTCGCCGAGGCGTCCCTGCTCATGAAGGAGATGATCGAGAACGAGGCGCAGCTCCTCCTCATCTCGGCGATCTTCGCCCTCGGCTTCGTCGTGCTGACCCTGCCGACCGGGCTCGTTCTCGGCTGGGTCGGCAAGAAGGTGGCGGTCAAGCGATGAGCTCCGTTCTCTACGACGCCCCCGGCCCGCGGGCCAAGGCGCGCAACGTCGTCTACAGCGCGGTCTTCCTCGTCGTGCTGGCCCTCGGCGTGTGGTGGGTCCTCGACAAGCTGAACGCGAAGGACCAGCTCGAGTGGCGGCTGTGGAAGCCGTTCTTCACCGACTCCCAGGCGTGGACCACGTACCTGCTGCCGGGCCTGGGCGAGACGCTGAAGGCGGCCGGCCTCGCGCTGCTCATCGCGCTGCCGCTGGGGGCGCTGTTCGGCATCGCGCGGCTGTCGGACCACGCGTGGGTGCGGATCCCGGCGGGCGCGGTCGTGGAGTTCTTCCGCGCCATCCCCGTGCTGCTCCTGATGCTGTTCGCGAACCAGTTCTACGCGGAGTACACCGACATAGGCAGCGAGCAGCGCCCGCTGTACGCCGTCGTCACCGGGCTCGTGCTCTACAACGCCGCCGTGCTCGCCGAGATCGTCCGCGCCGGCATCCTCTCCCTGCCCCGCGGGCAGAGCGAGGCGGCCAAGGCCATCGGCCTGCGCAAGGGCCAGATGATGGGTTCCGTGCTGCTGCCCCAGGCCGTCACCGCGATGCTGCCGGCGATCGTCAGCCAGCTCGTCGTCATCGTGAAGGACACCGCGCTCGGCGGCGTGATGATCGGCTTCAGCGAACTGCTCATCGAGCGGCGCACGCTGGCGTCGAACTACTCCAACGTGTTCGCCAGCTTCGTCGTCGTCGCGGTGATCTACGTCATCGTGAACTTCATCCTCACGTCCCTCGCGAGCTGGCTGGAGCGCGTGGTCCGGCGCGGCAAGCGGACCACCGGCGCGGTGGTCGGGGTCGCGGCCGTGGACGACCTGAGCACCGGCGCGGCGGGCGGAGCGCCCGGCGTCGCGGGCGGTGGCGGCACCCTCGTGGACGGGGCGGACGGCGGCGGTGGCGGGGGAGACGGCGGCGGGACGTAGCCCGAAGGGGCGGCCGTCGGCCCTCAGCTTGACTGGGGTGTCCGGCAGTGGGTTGCATACCTCGTGTGATCGCGCACCGGGCTCCAACCCCCCTCGTACGTAGGCACCATCGCGCCGGAGGCGCTTCGCCGTGGACCCGGTGATCATCGTCGGGGCGGGCCCTGTGGGGCTCGCCCTGTCGTTGGCTCTGGCCCGGCACGCGGTCCCCACGGTCCTCCTCGACGACCGGCCCGCGGGCGACGCCGACCAGGACGGCAGGCCCGCGGGTCCGCGCCCGGCCCGTACCGCCGTGCTGCGCCCGCCCGCCGCCGCGTTCCTCGACCGCCTCGGCGCCGCCGGCGCCCGCGAGCACGGCGCCCGGCTCACCGGCTGGCGCGTGCTGCGCGGCGGCCGGACGCAGGTGCGGGTCGAGTTCGGCGAGGCCCCGGGCCCCGCCCCGCTGCACGTCGCGCAGTCCGCTCTGACCAGCACGCTTGCGGGGCTGGCCGACAACTCCCACCACGTGGAGGTCTTCCGCGGCAGCCGGCTGACGGAGCTGACGCAGGAGCCGTACGGCGTCAACGTCCGCACCCGGGCCGGGACCTGGTGGCGCGGCAGTTGGCTCGTCGGCTGCGACGGCGCCCGGTCGACCGTGCGCAAGCTGCTGGAGGTGCCCTACGCCGGCCGTACGGCCGTCGAGCGGCACGCGGTCGCCGCCGTACGCGCCGACCTGCCGTGGCCCGGTGAGGGCGTCCTGTACCGCGGCACCGCGCGCAGCGGGCCCGGCGCCGAGTGCGTCGCCCGCCCGCTCGGCGACGACCGGTGGCGGCTGGACTGGCTGCTCCCGCCGGGCGGCGGCGTCGTCACCCCCGAGGCCCTCGTCGCGCGGCTGGAGGCCACCCTGCGGGCCTGGACGGGCACCCGTCACCCGTCGTACGAACTCCTCGACACCGGCGTGCACACCGTGCACCACCGGCTCGCCCGCCGCTGGCGCCGCGGCCGCGTGCTGCTCGCCGGCGACGCCGCCCACCTCGTGGGCTCCCTCGGCACCCAGCAGCTCGACGAGGGCCTCGCCGACGCCGAGAACCTCGCCTGGAAGCTCGGCCGCGTCTGGCACCAGGCCGGCCGCGACGACTCCGGCGACGACCTCGTCGACACCTACGTCACCGAGCGCCGCGGCGCGATCAGCGCGCGGCTGCGCGCCGCCGACCAGGTCCGCCCGCTGCTGCGGCGGGCGGGGGGCCTGCGGGCGGCGGTGCGCGGCAGGTCGGCGGCGGAGCTGCTCACGGACGGGCACCTGGGCCGCGGCCGGATAGGCGGCCCGCCGGTGTACGACACGGCGCCGACGGGGCTGGCCGGGGCGGTGGAGGTGGGCACGGCCCCCGGCGCCCGGGTCGACGACGTCCAGGTGATCGCGCCGGACGGCTGGACGGGCCGGCTCTCCGAGCGGCTGGGGGGCGACCCGCTGGTGGTGCTGATCGCCCCGGGCACCGGCGTCTGGGACCGCAGCCGCTGGCTGCAGGCGGGCCTGATGCCGAAGCTCACGCGGCTGGTGGGCGAACTCCCCGTCCGCGCCAGGCTGCTGGTCGCGGAGGCGTATCCGGGCGCGGCGGCGCACACGGTGCTGTACATCCGCCCGGACGGCCACCTGATGGCGGCGCTGGCGGGGGTGCGCGAGGAGTCGATGCGGCTGTGCGCCAACCGGATGCTGGGGCGGGCGGACGACGCGGACGAGTAGCGCGGACGCGCACGGGCCCGGGCCGTGAGCCGGTGGCGCTACAGCCAGTCGGCCGTCGTGTCGCCTTCGGCGACGATGAGGGCCGGGCCCGTCATCTCCACCTCGCCGTCGGGGTGTTCGGTCACCACGAGGCGGCCCCCCGGCACGTCCACCGTGTACGTCTCCGGGCGGCCCGTCACCGCCGGGTCCACGCCGTCGCGGCGGGCCGTCGCGACGGCCACCGCGCACGCGCCCGTACCGCACGAGCGGGTCTCGCCCGAGCCGCGCTCGTGGACCCGCATCGCCACCTGCCGCGGGCCGCGGTCCACGACGAACTCCACGTTCACCCCCTGGGGGTACACCGCCGCCGGCGCGACCCCGGGCGCCTCGTACAGCCGCCCCGCGTCCGCGAGGTCGGCGACGAACGCCACCGCGTGCGGGTTGCCCATCCCCACGTTGCGCGCGGGCCAGCTCCGCTCGCCCACCGTGACCGTCACCTCGGCGTCCGGGCCGGCCGGGAGCACGGCCCGGCCCATGCCGACCGTCACGTCGCCGTCCTTCGCCAGGTGCACGCGCCGCACCCCCGCGCGCGTGCCGACCGCCAGGTCGCCGGTCTCCGCGAGCCCGGCGTGCTGCAGGTAGCGGGCGAAGACCCGCACCCCGTTCCCGCACATCTCGGCGATGCTGCCGTCCGCGTTGCGGTAGTCCATGAACCACTCCGCGTCGGCGGCCATCCGCCGCCCCTCCGGGTGTGCCTCCGACCGTACGACCCGCAGCAGGCCGTCGGCGCCGATGCCCGCCCGGCGGTCGCAGAGCCGCGCCACCGCGGCGGGGGACAGGTTGATGAGACCGGCCGGGTCCGGGACGATCACGAAGTCGTTCTCGGTGCCGTGTCCCTTGAGGAAGTGCAGGTGCGCGGTGCTCACTCTGCGATCGTAACCGCTCGCGCCGACATCGCCCCGGCGACGGGAAGCGACCGGGCGCCGGGCGCCGGTCAGCCCAGCCGGGCCACCCGCCACACGGCGAGCGCCACGACGCCCGCCACCGCCGCCGCGTACAGCAGCACGATCCGCCAGTCCGCCCGCCGCCCCGAGCCGCGCCGCGGCAGCCCGGGCAGCGCCAGCCCGACCCGGCGCGCGGCCATCATGGCCCACCCGGCTGCGCAGCAACTGATGAGCAGCCCGAGCATCGCCACGACGGGGCCGCCGCCGCCGAACTCGAAGGCCAGCGGGAAGGCGAACATCAGCGAGCCCAGCGCGGCGAGCGCGACGATGGGGGCGAGCTGCCAGAAGCGGAGGAGCCGCGGCGGGCGCAGCTCACGGAACGACTCCTGGCCCACAGGCTCCGGCGCCTCCGTGAGGTCCCCCGCGAGGTCGTCCGCGGGCTCTGCCACGGGCCCGGCGATCCGGTCGTCCTGCGGCTCCCGTCGACTGTCACGAGGGCCGGCCTCCATAGCCACGTGCCCTCCCAACCTCCGGCGACTTTCAGGCTTCCCAGCTCGCCTCGATGATGGCACGGGCGGGAACATCCGCAGTGCCACCGAGGCGTCCCGATGCCATGACGTGATCAGCCTGTGACCGACCGTTCGAGTAGGTCACACGCGGTGTCCGGAAGGCGGTCACGATCGGTCTCCGAGCCGCTGATCCAGTGCACGCGCGGGTCGCGCCGAAACCACGTGTCCTGCCGCCGCGCAAACCTCCGGGTGGCCCGCACGGTCTCGTCCCGGGCCTCCGCTTCCGTGCACTCGCCGGCGAGGAACGACAGCACCTGCTGGTACCCCAGGGCCCTGGCGGCGGTACGGCCCTCACGCAGCCCTTCCGCTTCGAGCCGCCGCACCTCGTCCACCAGACCCGCCCGCCACATCCGGTGCACGCGCCGCTCGATCCGGTCCGCCAGTTCCGGGCGCGGCACGGCGATGCCGATCTGGACGGTGTCGTAGACGGACTCGTGCGCCGGGAGGTTGGCCGTGAAGGGGCGGCCGGTCAGCTCGATCACCTCCAGCGCTCGGACGATCCGGCGGCCGTTGCCCGGCAGGATCGCGCGGGCGGCGTCGGGGTCGGCGGCGGCGAGCCGGGCGTGCAGCGGTCCGGGCCCGCCGGCCGCCAGCTCCGCCTCCAGCCGGGCGCGGACGGCGGGGTCGGTGCCGGGGAAGTCCATGGCGTCGACGGCGCCGCGCACGTACAGCCCGGAGCCGCCGACGAGCACCGCGGTGCGGCCGAGCGTGCCGAGCCGGTCGATCTCGGCGCGGGCCAGCCCCTGGTACGCGGCGACGCTGGCGGTCTCCGTGACGTCCCACACGTCGAGCAGGTGGTGCGGCACGCCCTGCCGCTCGGCGGGCGTCAGTTTGGCCGTGCCGATGTTCATCCCCCGGTAGAGCTGCATCGAGTCGGCGTTGACGATCTCGCCGCCGAGGCGCCGGGCGAGCGCGACACCCAGCTCGGACTTGCCGGTGGCCGTGGCCCCGACGACCGCGACGACCTGGGGACGGGGGGTGGTCTCTGTCACGGGGCAAGTCTCGCAAACGACGGGACGCCCCTCGAACGAGTGACGTAACGCGGTGGCCGCGGCGTCGTTTGCCGTTCCGAGGTTCCGGACGCCGGTTTACGGACCGGGCCCCCGGGCGGCGCAATGGGACGCTCCGGGCGGCGCGGAATTTCGCCCACACAAGTCAGTTATGGAGTGAAGATGGGCGTTTTTGCCAAGCTTCTTCGTCGCGGCGGGTCGAGCGGTGAGGGGCAGGCCGCGAAGGAGCCGGCTCCCGCGGCCGAACCGCAGTCCGGGGAGGCCGAGGCGACCGCGGCGACCGAGGCGGCCGGGGAGACGGCGGCGACCGGGACGACCGGGGCGCGGCCGGAGGCCGCAGAGGAGCCGGCGAGCACGGATGCCGGCACCGCGGGGATCCCCAAGCAGCAGTCGGCCGAGGGGGCCGCGGACAGCGACGCGGGCGACGAAGCCCGCAAGTAACACCCGGAAAGGCCGCGGCCCCGCCCGGGGCCCGCGGCCTCCGGGTCGCCGCCGTGCCGTCCGGTGCGGTGTGCCGTCCGGTGCGGCGTGCCGGCCGGGGTCAGGACCAGGTGGCGACGAAGTAACCCACGCCGTACGGCGCCTCGTTGTACAGCAGCGCTCCGCTCAGTTCGGCGTTCTCCGCGGCGCCCGCGGCGACCTGCCAGCAGGCGCGGCCCGTGGCCTGCAGGGCGGCGGCCGGCTCCGCGTCCAGCGCCGCCAGGGCCGCCGTGTCCGCGTCCCCGAGGGCGCGGGCCGCCTCCGCGTCGAAGCCGGCGGCCCGCTCGTCGTAGTAGCCGGGAGCCTTCTGCGAGCGGCGCGCACTGCCGTCGCCCAGGACCAGCAGCGCCACCCGCCGCGCCCCCGCGGCGATCTCCCTGCCCGTCTCGGCGCAGCGCTCGGGCGCCAGCGGCTCGCCGACGCCCAGCCCCCGCACGGGCGTGCCGTTCCACTCCGCCCGCTCCAGCAGCCATGCGCCCACCGCCAGTGACGGGGGCAGCTCCCGTTCGGCGGGCTCCGGCTCCGTATCGTCGGCCTGCCCGAGCCGTACCGCCAGATCCACGCCGAAGCCGCGGAACGAGCCGCCGGCCCCCTGCGGATACGGCCCCCGCCCGGCCTGGTCCGCGGGCCCGACGACGACCAGCACGTCCGGCCGCGCCGCCGCCAGCACCCCCACGGCGTCCATACACGCCGCTCTGAGCGCCTCCAGCTCGCCTGCGGCGCCGGAGGCCACCTCGGGCACCAGCAGGGGCGGACACGGGCAGCAGGCGGCGGCGACGAGCATGAGCGGCAGCCTAGCCGCCGGGCCGCGGCGGTCGGAAAGTCCGCGGGCGGCGCGTGCACGCCCGTCACGTGTACGCCCGGACGCCGCGGCGGTCTGCCCCGCGTCCGCGCTGCCCCGGGAGCAGCCCGCCATCCGCCCGGCGGAGCCGTTCAGTGCGCCGCGCAGCCCTCCGCCGCCGGCAGCGGGTCCGGGACGCCCACCTTCGGCAGCCCCAGCAGCACGCCCTTGCCGCCGGTGCCGCCCGCGTCCGGCGCGGCCTGCCGCGCCGCCCAGGCGTCGCCGGAGCGGGTGCGCCGCACCGTCCGCGGCGGGGCCTCGGCGAGCAGGTGGTGCGGCGCCGCGTACGTGATCTCGACCGTCGCCATGTCGCCCGGCCGCACCGGCTCCTCCGGCCGCGCGAAGTGCACCAGCCGGTTGTCCGGCGCCCGGCCGGACAACCGGCGCGTGGCACCGTCCTTGCGGCCCTCGCCCTCCGCGACCATGACCTCCAGCACCCGGCCCACCTGCTTCTTGTTCTCCGCCCAGGAGACGTCCTCCTGGAGGGCCACCAGCCGCTCGTACCGCTCCTGAACGACCGCCTTCGGCACCTGCCCGGCCATCTCCGCCGCCGGCGTCCCCGGCCGCTTCGAGTACTGGAACGTGAACGCCTGCGCGAAGCGCGCCTCGCGCACCACGTGCAGCGTCTGCTCGAAGTCCGCCTCGGTCTCGCCGGGGAAGCCGACGATGATGTCGGTGGTGATCGCCGCGTCCGGGATCGCGGCCCGCACCTTCTCGATGATGCCCAGGTACCGCTCCTGCCGGTACGAGCGCCGCATCGCGCGCAGCACCGTGTCCGAGCCGGACTGCAGCGGCATGTGCAACTGAGGCATCACGTTCGGCGTCTCGGCCATCGCCTCGATCACGTCGTCGGTGAAGTCCCTCGGGTGCGGCGAGGTGAAGCGCACCCGCTCAAGACCCTCGACGCGGCCGCAGGCCCGCAGCAGTTTGCCGAACGCCTGCCGGTCGCCGATGTCGGACCCGTACGCGTTGACGTTCTGTCCCAGCAGCGTGATCTCGCTGACGCCCTCCGCGACCAGCGCCTCGACCTCGGCGAGGATGTCGCCGCTGCGGCGGTCCTTCTCCTTGCCGCGCAGCGCCGGGACGATGCAGAACGTACATGTGTTGTTGCACCCCACGGAGACCGAGACCCACGCGGCGTACGGGCTCTCGCGCCGGGTCGGCAGCGTCGAGGGGAACGCCTCCAGCGACTCGGCGATCTCGACCTGTGCCTCGCGCGCCACCCGCGCCCGCTCCAGCAGCACCGGCAGCTTGCCGACGTTGTGCGTGCCGAAGACGACGTCGACGTACGGGGCGCGACTGACGATCGTGTCGCGGTCCTTCTGTGCCAGACAGCCGCCGACCGCGATCTGCATGCCCGGCTTCGCGGCCTTCTTCGGCGCGAGCTGGCCGAGGTTGCCGTACAGCCGGTTGTCGGCGTTCTCGCGCACCGCGCAGGTGTTGAACACGACGACGTCGGCGGTGGTGTCGGTGGTGCCGGAGCCCGGCTCCGCGCGGACGTAGCCCGCCTCCTCAAGCAGCCCCGACATCCGTTCGCTGTCGTGGACGTTCATCTGGCAACCGAACGTCCTGACCTCGTACGTGCGCGGCTGTGCGACTTCCTCGGGCATGCCAGGGATCATCCAAACGGCGACGGGTGGTTCACGGACGGGCCGCCCGGGGCGGCCCGTCCGTCAGTCTACGACTTCCGCGGACGCCTCAGTCGGCCTGTCCCGCGGGGGCGTAGCGCTTCAGCTCGGCGGCCAGTTCCTCGTGCACCCGGGCCTTGAGCAGCGTGCCCGCGGCGATGTGCTCCTCCACGAGCACCTCGCCCTCGTCGTGCACGCGGGAGACGAGCGCCCCCTTCGTGTACGGCACGACCGCCTCGATCTCGACCTGAGGTCGCGGCAGCTCCACGTCGACGAGCGCCTTCAGCTCCTCGATCCCGGCGCCGGTCGCGGCCGAGACCGCGATCGCCCGCGGCTCCATGCGCAGCAGCCGGCGCAGCACGTCCGGATCGGCGATGTCCGCCTTGTTGATCACCACGATCTCGGGCACCGACGTCGCACCCACGTCACGGATCACCTCGCGCACGCTGGCGAGCTGCTCCTCGGGCGCCGGGTGCGAGCCGTCGACCACGTGCAGGATCAGGTCGGCGTCGCCGACCTCCTCCATCGTGGAGCGGAACGCCTCGACGAGGTGGTGCGGCAGGTGCCGTACGAAACCGACGGTGTCCGCCAGCGTGTACAGCCGTCCGCTGGGCGTCTCCGCGCGGCGCACGGTCGGGTCGAGGGTGGCGAACAGCGCGTTCTCCACCAGCACGCCCGCGCCCGTGAGCCGGTTGAGCAGCGAGGACTTGCCCGCGTTCGTGTAACCGGCGATGGCGGCCGACGGCACCTTGTGCCGCTTGCGCTCCTGCCGCTTGACGTCGCGGCCGGTCTTCATGTCCGCGATCTCGCGGCGGAGCTTCGCCATCTTCTCGCGGATGCGCCGCCGGTCCGTCTCGATCTTCGTCTCGCCGGGGCCGCGGGTGGCCATGCCGCCGCCCGCGGAGCCCGAGCCGCCGCCGCCCATCTGCCGGGACAGCGACTGACCCCAGCCGCGCAGTCGCGGCAGCATGTACTGCATCTGCGCCAGCGCGACCTGCGCCTTGCCCTCGCGGGACTTGGCGTGCTGGGCGAAGATGTCGAGGATCAGGGCGGTACGGTCCACGACCTTGACCTTGACGACGTCTTCGAGGTGGATGAGCTGGCCGGGGCTCAGCTCACCGTCGCAGACGACCGTGTCGGCCGCGGTCTCGACCACGATGTCGCGCAGCTCCAGCGCCTTGCCGGAACCGATGTACGTCGCGGGGTCGGGCCTCTCGCGGCGCTGCACCACGCCGTCGAGCACGACCGCGCCGGCCGTCTCGGCGAGCGCGGCCAGCTCCGCGAGCGAGTTCTCGGCGTCCTGGGCCGTACCGGAGGTCCACACGCCGACGAGCACGACCCGCTCCAGCCGGAGCTGCCGGTACTCGACCTCGGTGACGTCCTCCAGCTCCGTCGACAGACCCGCCACGCGGCGCAGGGCCGCACGGTCCTCGCGGTCGAACTGATCGCCGTCACGACCGGCGTCGGATCCGGGACTCCACGCGGCTTCGGCTTCCATGAGGGCGTCGGCACGCAGGCCTTCCGGGAGACGCTGATCGTCCTGGGGAAGGTGGGTGGGAGAAGTCATCGGATCCTTGTCTGTGAGAGCGGTTGCCTGCTTCTACGACAACGCCCAGCAGACCGGGAGGATTCCTCGCACGGCGGGCGTCGTGGCATCCACGATGGTCGCACGCTGCCGCACGGGCGTCACCCGCTTTACCACCCGCGGGGCCCGCCCGGGCGCGCCCGGCCGGCCCCGCGGACCCGACGGCTCAGCGCGCGGTCGGCGCCGTCTTGGCTGTCTCGGCTGTCTCGGCTGTCTCCGCCGTCTTGGCCCTTTTGGCTGTCTTGGCCGTCTGCGCCGGCTCGGCCGTCCTCCAGCCGGGGTGGCCCGGCATCGGCGGGGTGCGCTCGTCGTACAGCCAGGCGTGCAGGAAGCCCTCCAGGTCGCGGCCGGCGACCTCGGACGCGAGCGCGACGAAGTCCGCGGTGCCGGCGGTGCCGTCCCGGTGGCGCGTCACCCAGGCGCGTTCCAGCTCGCCGAACGCCCGGGTACCGATCTCCCGGCGCAGCGCGTACAGCACCAGTGCGCCGCCGTCGTAGACCACCGGACGGAACAGCTCCAGCCGGCCGCCACCCGCGGGCGGCCGGGGCGCGGCCGGCGGGCCGCCCTCCCTCCGCCAGGCGTCGGACAGCTCGTACGCCGCGCGCATCCGGTGCACCAGGCTGCCGCGGTCGTGCCGCTCGTCGGTGAACAGCGCCTCGTACCAGGTCGCATGGCCCTCGTTCAGCCACAGATCCGACCACCTGCGCGGCGTCACGCTGTTGCCGAACCACTGGTGGGCCAGCTCGTGCACGAACACGCGCTCGGCGCGCTCCGGATGCCCGGCCGCCGACCGCAGGAAGTCGCGGCCGAAGACCGACAGGGTCTGCGTCTCCAGCGCGAAGTTCAGCGGCGCGTCCACGGACAGCACCCCGTACGACTCCAGCGGGTAGCGGCCCACCTGCCGCTCCATCCAGGCGATCTGCGCGGACGTGCGGTCGACGACCGGCCGGGCCGCGCGCCGGTCGCGCTCGGGCACGACGTGGCGCAGCGGCAGCCCGTGCGGGCCCGTGCCACGCAGCACGGCGGAGCGGCCGATGGAGACCTGGGCCAGCTCGGTGGCCATGGGGTGCGCGGTGCGGTACGTCCACGTGGTGCGGGCGCCGGCCCGCTCGCGGTCCAGGCCCAGGCCGTTGGCGACGACGGTGAGGTCCCCGGGCGCGGTGACGCGGAAGGTGAAGCGGGCCTTGTCCGCGGGGTGGTCGTTGCCGGGGAAGACGCGGTGCGCGGCGTCGGCCTGGTTGGCCATCGCCAGGCCGTCCCCGGTGCGGATCCAGCCGCCGCCCCCGCCGCGGGGGTCGCTGGTGTGCCGTACGGCGACGCGCAGCGTGTCGCCGGGGTACAGGGTGCGGGCCGGGGTGACGACGAGGTCCTCGCCGGCGCGGGCGTGCGCGGCGGGCCGGCCGTTCACGGTGACGTCGCGGACCGTGCCGTGGGTGAAGTCGAGGTTGAGGCGGGGCAGCCGGGCCGTGACCCGGGCCGTGATCTCGGTGCGGGCGCTCAGGGGAACGTCGTTGCGGCCGCGGTAGGTGAGGGCGATGTCGTAGGCGCGGACGTCGTAGCCGGGGTTGCCGAGGTGCGGGAAGAGCGGGTCGCCGATGCCGGCGGGGCGGGGCGGCGGCTGGACGGCGGGCCCGGCAGCCCCGCCGGGCGGGGCCGGCGCGGGCGGGGCGCCCGGTGCGGCGGCCAGGGTGGCGAGCACGGTGACGGCGAGCAGGGCGTGGCGCGGCGCACGGCGCCGGCGGACGGAGCGGAGCATGCGCTACCGCTATCAGCGGGCGGACGCCGCGCCCCGCCGACGCGGCAGCGGTGCACTCTAACGAGTGCGGGCCCGCACGCCGGGCGCCTGCCGGTCCGCGCCCGGGGGGTGCTGGGCGCGGGAGACGTCGTACACCCCGGGCACCCGGCGCATCGCCCGCATCAGGCCCGGCAGCCCCGCCGGGTCGGGGAGCAGGAGCGTGTACGTGTGCCGTACCCGCTGCTGGCGCGGCGGCTCGACGTCGGCGGCGACGATGGCGACGCCCTCGGCGGCGATGGCCTCGGTGAGGTCGGCGAGCAGGTGGGCCCGTACGAACGCCTCCGCCTTGAGCGTCACCCGCAGGTCGGCGGGGGGTGCGCCCTCGCCCGTACGCCAGTGGACGCGCAGTTCGCGGCGGCCGGCGGCGGCCATGCGGGCCACGGAGGCGCACTGCGCCCGGTGCACGGCGACGGCGCCGCCGCGGACGACGAAGCCGGTGACGGCGTCGGGGGGCACGGGCGTACAGCAACGGGCGAGGCGGAGCGCGGCGTCCGGCAGCTCGGCGACGGCGGGCTCGGCGGCGCGCGGCACGCCCTCAGCCGGTAGGACGGCGGGGGCGCCCGCCGTGACGTCCGCCGTGACGTCGTCCGCGGGGGAACCGGGCAGCGCCGTCGCGACCGCGGCTGCCGGGGCGTAGTCGGCCGGGAGGGGGAGCGCCGCGTCCGCGATCCGGGCCGCCGGGTGGTCCGCCAGCCAGCGCGTGATGGCGATCCGCGCCGCCGGCGTCTGCGCGTGGTCCAGCCACTCCGGCGCGGGCCCCGACGCCTCCGGCGCCAGCAGCAGCGTCAGCGTGTCACCGTCACGCAGCCGCGTCCCGAGGCCGGCGAGCCGTCCGTTGACGCGCGCGCCCACCAGCGTGTGCGCCGTCTCCCCGTGGCGCGCGTACGCCGCGTCCACACAACTGGCCCCCGCGGGCAGCACCAGCGGCCCGCCCGGGTCGCAGAAGACCGTGATCTCCTGATCGGGGGCGAGGTCCTCGCGTAAGGCGGACCAGAAGGCGTCGGGGTCGGGCGTGGCGCGCTGCCACTCCAGCAGCCGCTTCAGCCAGTCGCCCACCTGACCGGCCGCGGGCCGTGCCAGCGGGCTGGCCAGGGCCACCACGCCGGCCTCGGCGACGCGGTGCATCTGCCGGCTGCGTACCAGCGTCTCGACGACGTACCCGCGCTGGTCGGCGACGGCCGTGTGCAGCGACTGGTAGAGGTTGAACTTCGGTACGGCGATGAAGTCCTTGAACTCCGCGGGCACGGGCTTGAAACACGTGTGCAACTCGCCCAGCACCGCGTAGCAGTCGGCCGCCTCCGGCACCAGCACCAGCAGCCGGCCGAAGTCCGTCCCGCGCAGCTCGCCGCGCTTCTTCAGCACCCGGTGCACCGAGACGACGTGCCGCGGCCGGATGGCCACCTCCGCGGTGATGCCCGCGGCGTGCAGGACCTCGCGCATCTCGGCCGCGGTCTCCTCCAGCGGGTCCGGCCGCCCGGCGTTCGCGAGCAGCAACTCCCGGCTGCGCGCGTAGTCCTCGGGGTGCAGGACGGCGAAGACCAGGTCCTCCAGCTCGGTCTTGATCGCCTGCACGCCGAGCCGCTCGGCCAGCGGGATCAGCACGTCGTGCGTCACCCGCGCGATGCGCACCTGCTTCTCCCGGCGCATCACGCCCAGCGTGCGCATGTTGTGCAGCCGGTCCGCGAGCTTGATCGACATCACCCGGACGTCGCTGCCGGTGGCCACCAGCATCTTGCGGAACGTCTCGGGCTCGGCGGCGGCGCCGTAGTCGACCTTCTCCAGCTTGGTGACTCCGTCGACGAGGTACGCCACCTCCTCGCCGAAGCCCGCCCGCACCTGGTCGAGCGTCACCTCGGTGTCCTCGACGGTGTCGTGCAGCAGCGACGCCGTCAACGTCGTGGTCTCCGCGCCGAGTTCGGCGAGGATCAGGGTGACGGCCAGCGGATGGGTGATGTACGGGTCACCGCTCTTGCGCGTCTGGCCCCGGTGCGCGTCCTCGGCGAGCAGGTACGCCGTACGCAGCGTGGGAATGTCGGCGTCGGGATAGAACCCGCGGTGCGCCTTGGCCACATGCTCCAGGGCGTGCGGCAGGCCGTCGCGCGACGAGGCGCCGCCCAGCAGAGCCACGCGGCCCAGCCGACGGAGATCGAGGCGGGCCCTGCCGCGTCGGCGGGCGCCGCCCGCCGGATTGCCCGGACTGTGGACCCCTGCGCTCAATCGGCACCTCCGGCAGCTCACCGGCTCCCGTGCCGGTACTTGATGCTACCGAGCCCATCACGCAGCGCCGGGCGCCTCTCGCTCAGCGTGGTCCAGATCACCCATTCGAGCGATCCGACCGTGCCGCCGCGTCGATCGCGGCCAGCGAACGACGTACCTGGTTGCGGTCGGTCGTATACCAGAAGTCGGGCATGGACGCGCGCAGATAGCTGCCGTAACGGGCCGTCGCCAGCCGCGGATCGAGCACGGCGACGACACCGCGGTCACCCGTGGCGCGGACGAGCCGGCCGGCGCCCTGCGCCATGAGCAGCGCCGCGTGCGTCGCCGCGACCGCCATGAAGCCGTTGCCGCCGGCCTTCTCCACCGCCTCCTGGCGCGCGGTGGCCAGCGGGTCGTCGGGCCGTGGGAAGGGGATGCGGTCCATCACCACCAACTGGCAGCCGGCACCCGGCACATCGACGCCCTGCCACAGCGACAGACTGCCGAACAGGCACGTCGGCTCGTCCGCCGCGAAGCGCTTGATCAGCTCGCCGAGCGTCTCCTCGCCCTGCAGCAGCACCGGGACGTCGAGCCGGCCGCGCAGCTCCGTGGCCGCCGCCTCGGCCGCCCGCTTCGAGGAGAACAGCCCCAGCGTGCGCCCGCCGGCCGCCTCCACCAGCTCCGCAAGCTCGTCGAGCATGTCCTTGCGCGTGCCGTCCCGGCCGGGCCGCTCCAGATGCCGGGCGACGTACAGGATGCCCTGCTTGCGGTACTCGAAGGGGGAGCCGACGTCGAGGCCCTTCCAGACCGGGGCGCCCTCCTCGCCGCCGCCCTCCGGCGGCAGCCCCAGCGAGGCGCCGATCCCCGCGAAGTCGCCGCCCAGCTTGAGCGTCGCCGAGGTGAGTGTCACCGAACGGTCGCTGAACACCTTCTCGCGCACCAGCCCCGACACCGACAGCGGCGCCACCCGCAGCGACGCCCCGAACCGGTCGTGCCGCTCGAACCACACCACGTCGAACTCCGAGCCCTGCGTGATCCGCTCGGCGACCTCCTGCACGTTCTCCACCGAGGCCAGCGCGAGGCGGCGCACCACGTCCTCGTCCTGCACCGAGGAGTCGCGCGTCGTGCCCAGCGCGGAGATGACCGTGCGCGAGGCGTCCCGCAGCGCCAGCAGCGCGTACCCCAGGTCCTCCGGAACGGGCTCCAGCCGGCCCGGCAGCGCCAGCTCCATCAGCCGCTCGAAGCTCTCCGCCGCCGTCTGCAGCGCGTCCGCCGCCTTCTCGTTGACCAGCTTCGCGGACAGCCGCACCGCGCGGTTGACCCGCCCCGGCGTCAGCTCCCCGGTGGCCACGCCGGTGACGCGGGAGACCAGCTCGTGCGCCTCGTCGACGATCAGCACCTCGTGCGACGGCAGCACCGGGGCGCCCTCCAGGGCGTCGATGGCCAGCAGTGCGTGGTTCGTGACCACCACGTCCGCCAGCTTCGCCCGCTCCCGCGCCGCCTCCGCGAAGCACTCGGGACCGTACGCGCAGCGCGCCGCGCTCAGGCACTCCCGGGCCGACACCGACACCTGCGACCAGGCGCGGTCGGAGACCCCCGGCGTCAGCGAGTCCCGGTCGCCGCTCTCCGTCTCGTCCGCCCAGTCGCGCAGCCGCAGCAGATCCTGGCCGAGCTTGCTCGACGGCTGCGACGACGCGCTCTCGAACGGGTCGAAGAGCCCGGCGCCCAGGTCCGGGTCGTCCTGCGGCACGCCCTCGTGCACCCGGTGCAGGCACAGGTAGTTCGACCGGCCCTTCAGCGTCGCGAACTCGGGGCGCCGGCGCAGCCGCGGGTGCAGCGCCTCCACCGTGCGCGGCAGATCGCGCTCGACGAGCTGCCGCTGCAGCGCCAGCGTCGCCGTCGCGATCACGACGCGCTCGCCGTGCGCGAGCGCCGGCACCAGATAGCCCAGCGACTTGCCCGTCCCCGTCCCGGCCTGCGCCAGCAGGTGCGAGCCGTCCGCGATCGCCGCCGCGACCGCCTCGGCCATCGCCACCTGACCCTCCCGCTCGTGGCCGCCGACGGCGGCCACGGCCGCATGGAGCAGCTCGCGCAGCTCGCCGCGGTCACCGCTGTCGTCCGGGCCCTCCGGGCCCTCGGGGCCGCCCGGGGCGTCGTGCGCGGGCGTGCCGGCGCCGTCGTCGGGCGCGAGGAGGTTCTGGTCTGCCATGGCACGCCACCCTAAGGGGCGGCACTGACAGTGACGGCCGTCACGTCGAGTGAAGGGGGTTGGGTACGGTGCCGTCGACGGCGGCGTGCGGGCGCTCGGCCCGGTCGCGGTAGCCGTCGAGGTAGAGCCGGTTGCGGTTCAGGCAGAGCCGGTCGATGCGCGGCGCCAGCAGGTCGAAGAGCGCGAAGCGCTCCGCAAGCTCCGGGAACCGCCGCTGGTAGCGCAGGATCTCGGCCCGTACGAGGCCGAAGAACTCCGCCTCCGGCACGCCGAGTTCGTCCGCGCACAGCGGTGCCAGGTAGCGGAACACGCCGACGAACAGGCCGGAATGGATGAACTGCGGCAGGAACTCGGGCGGTTCGGTCAGCAGCGTGCGGCGTACGTCTCCCGGCATCCCGGCGTGCTCCGGCAGCGGCTTGGCGCTGACGTTGACGTCGTCGACGAAGTCCTTCACCGCCAGCCGCACCGGCACGTCCGCGCCGTCGAAGACCACGACGGCGTTCTCGCCGTGCGGCGAGAAGACGGTCCCGTAGCGGTACAGGAAGTGCAGCAGCGGCGGCAGCAGGGCGGCGAAGAGCCGCGCCAGCCACAGCCTGGGCGCGAGCCCGGAGCGGCGTACCAGCTCGGCGGTCAGCGAACGCCCGCCGGCGTCGGTCCACAGCAGGGCCGCCAGCGTCCTGGCCCGCTCCCCGGGGTCGAGCAGCGGGCCGATGGGCTCCCGCCAGATGCAGCCCAGCAGTTCCCGGTACTGGTACGGGACGGCCGGCAGGGAGTCGTAGAGCGGATGCCGCACGGTCACGCTCGCCGTCTCGCCGAGCAGCACGACGCGCGTCTCCCCGGCGAGGAACGGGTCGCCGTCGCGCAGGCCGTGCACCCAGCGGGTGACGGCGGGGGCCGCGAGGGTGCGCTCCGTGGGCAGGCCGCGCCAGACCAGGGTGTTGAGCACGGACAGCGGCAGCTTCACGGAACGCGCCCGCGGACGGCTGAGATTGAGGAACGTACGCACCGACTGCTGGGGCAGCCACATGTCGGCCGGTCCTTCGTCCGCCGGCAGCGGGATCACGAGCCCGGCGGCGACCTGCGGCGCGTAGAGCGTGGCGACGGTCTCGTCCCACTGCCACGGGTGCACCGGCAGCCACAGGTAGTCGTCCGGGTCGCGGCCGGCCGCGGTGACCGCGCCGGCGAACACCGCGCGCGTGGGGGCGCACAGCTCCTGCGCGTACAGCTCCTCCGGGCGGGCGAGGGCGGGCACCCCGCGGTACTCGGCGAGCGAGCTATGCACGGCCAGCCACGGCAGCCGCCGCGGGACGCGGGCCTCCGGGGCGTACGCGGCGGCGTCGGCGGCGGAGAAGCCGATGCGTCCCTTGTTGGCGACCAGCCACGGGTGGCCGGTCTGGTGGCCCTCCAGTTCGGCGTAGCCGAGGTCGGCGAGGCGGGCGGCGGACGGTGCGCCGCGGGCGAGGCGGACGTCGGCGGCGAGGGTGGCGGTCAGCTCGCGGATGAGGTGGCCGGTGGTGTCGCCGGCCAGCCGCAGGAGGCCGTCGTGGGCGCGGGCCAGGAAGCGCAGCGGGTCGCCGTCCGGGGCCAGGGAGCCGGGGTCGACGCGCCAGTGGCCGTACGGACCGCGGCGAGCGGTGAAGCGGTACGTCACGCCGTCGGCGACGGGGAGGCGGTAGGGGCGTCCGCCGTGGGTCGCGGGGCCGGGGCCGGATCCGGGCTCCGGGTCGGCCTCCGGGGTGACTATGCCCTCGTAGGCGAACTCGCCCAGCATCTTGGCCAGCAGTCTGCTGGCGGCCAGGTCCCAGTCGGTCTGGTGGGTGGTGTGCGCGGCGTCGGACAAGGGCGTTGGCTCCTCTCCGTCCTACGGCAGATGGGGCCGCGGCGGCCCCGGTGGGCTCGCGGGCGGGTCCGGCGGCGGCACGGGACCGGCGCCGCCGTCGCGCGACGCGCGCTCACGGACCATCAGGGCCGCCCGCTTGTCGGGAAGGGCCAGCTCCTCCTGGAAGTGGAAACCGGCGTTCAGAAAGGCGGCGACCGACGGCACGTTGTGCACGTCCGGCTCCGCTAGCACCCGCGCGCACGACGCTTCGTTGTCGAACACGAGGTCGCTGACCGCGCGGATCAGCAGGGAGCCGAGCCCCCGGCCGCGGTCGGCGCCGCCGCCCAGGAGCAGGTGGACACCCGTGTCGTGGGGGCGCGCGCGGTAGTGCCGCGCGAGGGGGTCGCGGTCGGCGCGGTAGACCTCCCAGTAGCTCATCCGCTCGCCGCCCAGCACACCGAAGCAGGGCACGCTGTGTCCCGCTTCGAGCTGCGCGCGCACGTGCCGCGCGGTGACCTCCACGGGCCCGGCGAGCTTCCAGAAGGCGGCCACGGACGGGTCGTTCATCCAGCGGTGCAGCAGTCGCAGGTCACGCTCGGGCCCGGCCGGGTCGACGGGCTCCAGCCGGAACGGACCGGCCGGCGTGCCCGCGGGCGTCCAGCAGCAGATGTCGTACGGCACGGGGGACCGGGCAGGGTCCCCGAGGATCCGGGCGAGGTCGACGCCGAAGTCGATGGTGTCGTCGGGGAGCAGCTCCGGGGGCCTGGTAGGGGGCGGGGGATCGGGTGGCACGGGGCGCCTCTTCTCGTTCTCGTCGGACGGAAGGGAGTCGAGGGTGCGGTCAGGAGGTCACGAGGCCGGAAGGTCAGGAGATCAGCGGATTGGGGACGCTGACGTACACGGACTGCGTGTCCACCGGACCGACCAGCTCGTCCAGGCCGTGCACCCGGGTCAGCAGGTTCGCCTTGCAGCGCAGCGTCGTGCCGCTCAGCAGTTGCTCCGCCAGCGCGCAGCGGCCCCGGCCGGGGCCGCCGCCCGCCGCGGACTGCTCCAGGAAGCGGCGGAACGCCGCGAGCAGCACGCGCTCGTCGACCAGCCCCGCGGCGCCGAAGGCGCCGACGAGGCCGAGGACGTTGTTGACGCCCACGTAGTACGCGAAGCGCTCGTCGGCCACGTCGTCCGGGACGAACGTGTCGCTGGCGCCACCCAGGCCCGGCAGCCGGCGCTCCAGGTCGGCGCGGCGGGACTCGCGGAAGTAGTACCCCTGGTTGTCCCGGTACCGGCCGCCGGCCGGCCAGCCGTCGGTGTCGAGGAGCAGCACGGTGTTCTGCTGGTGCGCCTCGAGGGCCACGCCCGCCTCGGCGTCCAGCCACGTCACGGGCCGCACGACCACCTCCAGGTAGCGCAGGAACCACTCCGCGGCCACCGCCGCCGTCCCCTGCCCCGTGCGGTCGGCCAACTGCTCGACGACCTCCTGGAGACGCGAGCGCATCGTGCCCTTCGGGGACCGCGGCACCGGGGACGTCAGCGCCGCGATGCACACCGCGTCGTCCTGCGCCGCGAACGGCTGGTGCCGTACGACCGCGTCCAGGCCCGCGACGGGCTCGCCGGCCGGGGTGTCGACGGCCAGCCACGCCGGATCCCGTACGACGTCGAAGCCCGGCGCGCCCGGGAAGCCGCCGGGGAACGAGGCCTGCCACTCCTTGCCGAGGCCGGAGCGCAGCAGGCGGTGCACCTCGGTGCCGCGGTGCAGCTCCTTGCGGAGGTTCTCGCGGCGGGAGTTGGTGATCCGTACGCCGAGGGAGAGCTTCAGCATCGCGGGCGCGCCGGGGCGGTACAGCGTCCGCACCGACGCGGTCGGGTGCCAGGGATCGCCGTGCGGGCCGAGGTCCCGCAGCAGACCGGCGTCGAACAGCGCGGCGGCGTCGGGGCGTTCGCGGACCTCGCGGGCCTGCCAGGGATGCACCGGCAGCGGTGTGCAGCCCGGCGGCACCTGCAGCCCGGGACCCGCCAGCCGGGCGGCCAGCTTGCGCGCGGGCACGCCCTTGCCGCGCTCGGTCCACGCCGAGTCGCCGGCGAGGACGCTGTCGTGGACGGCCAGCCAGTGCAGCGGGAAACTGCCGCGCAACTCGGGCGAGTAGCGCCGGACCTCGGCCTCCGAGAGCCCCTCGCGGCTCTTGGGCGTCGGGTGCAGGGGGTGGCCGAGGAGCAGGGACTGCTCGCCGGTCAGGAACGGGTCCGCGGTCGCGGGCGGCGAGCCGGCGCGGCGGGCGGCGAGGAACACCGCGGTGTGGCGTACGGAGTCGGCGACCCGGCCGACGAGGTCGGCGGAGCCGTCGGAAGGCCCGGGCGCGGTACGTGCGCGCGCGACGCCGGCGCCGGCGGCCCGTTCGGCCGCGTACGCCGCCTCCCGGCCCAGCAGCGCCGCCAGCGTCACGGCGTCCACCGGCGGCGCGTCCTTGGGGGCGCCGTGCAGCACGGGCCGCCCGAAGCGGTGCCAGCCCGCCGCCGACCAGTACCGCACCGGGACGCGCAGGCACGCCCCGCTGGCGGGCAGCAGCAGCCGCAGCGTCCCGCTCTCCGGCTCCGTAAGGCCCTGTTCCCGCGCCCAGCAGCGCAGCAGGTTCTCGGCGGCGGCCGCGTCGGCGGCGGCCCCGGCGTCCGGGTGCTCCAGCGGGTCGGGCTCGGGCCGCGCCCCGCCGCCCTCGGCGCCCCGCCGGTACTGGCGGGGGACGGCGGGCTCGATGAGCCGGGCCAGCCGCCGGCGCACCGGGGGCCGGCCGCTGCCGGCGGGGAGTTCGTCGCCGGCGGGCTTCGCGTTCACAGACGTGCACCTCGGGATGGGTCGCGTACGGGACGAGCGCCCCCGGGCCGCGCGGCGCGGCCGGGAGCGGGGGACGACGGTCCGGATGCCGGGGGCGCGCCGGGCGGAACGGCGCGTACGGCAGACGCGCGCGTACACGACCGCTTCGCGAACCGCGGGCACAGCCCCACCCCCTCGCACCGGATACGGGTCCGCATCCCCCGCCCTACCAACGACGCCGCCGCCGCCGGAACACGGCCCGCAGCCAAGATCCTTGGGCGCGGTGGAACCGCGGGGCCCGGTGCGGCCGTCCACAACGGCACCGGCATAGTGGGGGCTCGTGTCCCGCCGGGACACCTGCGTCGAGGAACTGGGGGAGTCGATCCATGCCCGCCAACGGGAAACGTCGTATACCGAGGAAGGCGCTGGCCGCGGCGGCTCTCGCCGTCACGCTGGCGCTGACCGCCGGTGCCTGCGAGGACGGCGACAGCGCCGCCGACGACAAGCAGCAGCAGGAGCAGGCGCCCGAGAAGGAGCTGACGCTCCCCGAAGGGATCCCGGACTCGCTGAAGGACATCGACCTCGACAAGTGGAAGGACGGCGGCTGGGAGGACTGGGCCCAGGAGGACTGGCTGCGCGACGCGCGCGAGTTCATCAACCCGATCATCGAGGACCTGTGGAAGCCCGACCGGATGTGGGAGGCCGAGCAGCCGCCCAACCGGGTCGACGAGGCCGACGTGTCGGAGGACCAGGGCGTCACCGACCCGGAGCCGCAGCCCGTCGAGGCCGAGGAGGCGGCCACGCCGTACAACGAGTCGCAGCCGGCCGCGGGGAAGATCTTCTTCGACACCCCCGAGGGCCCCATGGTCTGCTCCGGCACCGTCGTCGCCGACCCGGCCAACCCGGGCAAGTCCAACCTGGTCGCCACCGCCGGCCACTGCGTCCACAAGGGCTCCGACGGCGGCTGGTGGCGCAACATCATCTTCGTGCCCTCCTTCAACCCCGAGGGCAAGACCGTGGCCGAGCTGGAGGCCGAGCAGGCCACCGAGGCCGACATCGCGCCCCTGGGCACGTTCTGGGCCGAGGAGGCCCGCACCACCGACGAGTGGATCTCCGAGGGGAAGACGGCGGGCGGCGTGGGCGCCCCGTACGACTTCGCCGTGATGAAGGTGCAGCCGAAGGACGGCGGCGGGCAGTCGCTGGAGGAGACGGTCGGCGCCGCGGTGCCCGTCTGGTTCGACGCCCCGGCCGTGCAGGACGTCGGTGACCTGACCGCCACCGGCTACCCGGCCGCCGCGCCGTACGACGGCGGGCGCCTGTACTCCTGCACCGACGCGCCGGGCCGGCTGTCGATCCAGGCGTCGCAGCCCACGATGTACCGCATCGGCTGCACCATGACCGCGGGCGCCTCCGGCGGCGGCTGGACCGCGTCGAACGACGGCGAGGAACAGCTCGTGTCCGTCACGTCCATCGGCCCGCTCCAGTCCACCTGGCTGGCCGGGCCGCGCCTGGACAAGGAGGCCCAGGGGGTCTTCGACGAGGTGAGCGGCGGCTAGCCGCCCGTACCGCACGGCCGGACGCGACGGCGTCCGCCGTACCCGGCCCGACGGCGCGCCGGGCTCCCACCGGGAGCCCGGCGCGCTGGCCGTGTGAGGCCCCGGTTTGGCAGGATCGCCGCGTGGTCCCCTTCGTCCCGCGCCGCCCCGGCAGGCGCCGAGCGCTGCAGGCCGCCGTGGCGACGGCGGCCGTGCTCGGGCTCCTCCTGTGGTGGCTGATGCCGCTGGGCGGCGACTCCCCTCCGGAGGGGAAGGTGGTCTTCGCCACGGGGGTGCGCTCCGGCGTCTACGCCGAGTACGGCCGGCTGCTGCGCGAAGGGCTCGCCCGGGACGAGCCGGGCCTCGACGTCCGGCTGGACACCAGCCAGGGCTCCCTCGACAACCTGCGGAAGGTCACCACGGGCCGGGCCGACTTCGCCGTCGCCACCGCCGACTCCGTGGCCACCTACCGGCGCGACCGGATGCCCGGCTGGCACGGGCTGCGCGCGGTGGCCCGGCTCTACGACGACTACGTCCAGCTCGTCGTCCTGCGCGACTCACCCGTACGGGGCGCCGCCGACCTGCGCGGCCTCAAGGTCGGCGTCGGCGAGGACGGCTCCGGTGTCCAACTGATCACCCGCCGGCTGCTGTCGGCGGCCGGCCTCGACTTCGACGAGGACGTGACGGCGGTCCGCGAGGGCCTCGACTCGATGCCGGAACTCCTGCGCGCCCGGAAGATCGACGCCTTCTTCTGGTCCGGCGGCCTGCCCACGGACGCCGTCGAACGCCTGGCGCAGCAGACCGAGATCGAGCTCGTACCGCTCGGCGACCTCCTCGGCGCCCTCCACGCCCAGGGCGAGCTGGCCCGCTACTACCGCGCCGCGGTGATGCCGCCCGACGCCTACCCCACGGTCCAGCGCGACACCGCCGTACCGACGCTCGCGGTGGCGAACCTGCTGGTCACCACCGACCGGGAGGATCCGCGGCTGACGGAGAGCGTGACCGGCACGGTGATACGGGACCGGGACCGGATCGGCCGCGTGGTCCACGCGGCCCAGCGGGTCGACCTGCGCACGGCGGTCTTCACGGACCCGCTGGAGCTGCACGAGGGGGCGGCGCGCTACTACCGGCAGGAGAAGCCGTAGCGGCGGGAAGTCCTGTGCGCCCGGAGCCCGGGTGCCACGGATCACCGGAGGTCACGGACGCCGTGCCAGGAACACGAACTCTCTTCCCGGCCGGTTGGGCGCGTCGCGGACTTCGTCCACCGCGTAGCCGTGTGCGACCAGGTCCTGCTCGACTTCCTCCCGCCCGCGGAAACGCAGCGTCGAATCGGACGTCAGCACCTGGCCGTCCGCCGCGAACACGTAGGTCCAGCGGAAGGTCACCAGGGGCAGGTCCACCTCGGTCAGCTCGACCCAGCTCTCGACGGAGCCGGTGCCCGGGATCTCCGTCACGCGGTAGGACCTCTCGCGCGTCCACTCCTCCCAGCCGCGTCCGGCCGGATCGCGGGTCTCGAAGACCAGACGCCCGCCGGGCCGCAGCGCTTCGCGGGTCCCCCGCAGCGTCTTCTCCCAGGTCTGCGGGTCGGCGATGGCCTGCGCGACGTTCGCCGTCATCGTCGCGAGGTCGACCTGCAGCGGCGGGAGGTCCGTCGCGTCACCGCAGATCCAGCGGACCCGCTCACTGTCCGGTTTGGCCCGGGCGACGTCGACGGACGCCGGGGCGGGATCGACGCCGACGACCTCGGCCCCGCGGCCGGCCAGGAGGAGTGCGAACACCCCGGTGCCGCAGCCGATGTCCAGCACCCGGCGTGCGCCGAACTCTTCCGTGATCCGCAGGTATGCGTCGAGGTCGCTGCGGTCGGGGTGGAGCGGATCGTAGATCGCGGCGAGCCGTGGATGCGCGAAGCAGTCGTCAGCCATGCGGTCGAACGTATGCGGAGCCGGGCCGGAACGGCCACCGAGTTCGAGACCGGCCGGCCTGCCCCCCGGGAACGCGCGGGGCGGGAGGGACCGGCGGTGCGGGTTGACACGTAAATCGAACATCGGTTCCCATGGGGGTTCGGCCGGGATTCCCCCGGGCCGGCCCGACGCGGGGCGTGTTGTCAGTGGCAGGCGCTAGCGTCGTTCACGTGAAGCGATCGACTCAGACATCCCGGGTGGAACCCATGGCAGCGACTGACCGCGAGAAGGCGCTCGACGCCGCACTCGCCCAGATTGAACGGCAATTCGGCAAGGGCGCCGTGATGCGCCTCGGCGAGCGGCCGAACGAGCCCGTGGAAGTCATCCCCACCGGGTCGACCGCGCTCGACGTGGCGCTCGGCGTGGGCGGCCTGCCGCGCGGCCGCGTGGTGGAGGTGTACGGCCCGGAGTCCTCCGGCAAGACGACCCTGACGCTGCACGCGGTGGCCAACGCGCAGCGGGCCGGCGGCACGGTCGCGTTCGTCGACGCGGAGCACGCCCTCGACCCGGAGTACGCGAAGAAGCTCGGCGTCGACATCGACTCTCTCATCCTCTCCCAGCCCGACAACGGCGAACAGGCGCTGGAGATCGCGGACATGCTCGTCCGCTCCGGCGCGCTCGACCTGATCGTCATCGACTCGGTCGCGGCCCTCGTCCCGCGCGCGGAGATCGAGGGCGAGATGGGCGACTCGCACGTCGGCCTGCAGGCCCGCCTGATGAGCCAGGCCCTGCGGAAGATCACCAGTGCGCTGAACCAGTCGAAGACCACCGCGATCTTCATCAACCAGTTGCGCGAGAAGATCGGCGTGATGTTCGGCTCGCCCGAGACCACCACCGGCGGCAAGGCGCTGAAGTTCTACGCCTCGGTGCGCCTGGACATCCGGCGCATCGAGACCCTCAAGGACGGCACGGAGCCCGTCGGCAACCGCACGCGCGTGAAGGTCGTGAAGAACAAGGTCGCGCCGCCCTTCAAGCAGGCCGAGTTCGACATCCTCTACGGGCAGGGCATCAGCCGCGAGGGCGGCCTGATCGACATGGGCGTGGAGCACGGCTTCATCCGCAAGTCCGGCGCCTGGTACACGTACGAGGGCGACCAGCTCGGCCAGGGCAAGGAGAACGCGCGGACGTTCCTGAAGGACAACCCCGACCTGGCCGACGAGGTCGAGAGGCGGATCAAGGAGAAGCTGGGCATCGGCCCGAAGCCGCAGAACGCGGAGGGCGCGGAAGGCACCGAGGGCGTGCAGGCTGACGCCGCGGCGGTGGGCCCCGGCGGGGCGGCCGTCGACGGTGCCGCCCCGGCGGGGAAGAAGACGGTGCCGGCGCCGGCCAAGACCGCGAAGGCGGCCAAGGCCGTCGCCAAGAGCTGATCCGTGGTCCGGCGCACCGACTGGCCGCTCCCGCCCCCGGACGACGGCCCTCCGCCGTTCGGGGGCGGCCCGGAGGACGGCACCGGCCGGCCGGCCGAGCGCGGCGGTTCCTCCCGGCGCGGGCGGTCACGGGGCCGGCGCGAGCCGTCGGGTGACCGGGTGCGGGAGACGTCGCTCAGCCCGGAGGAACGGGCACGGGCGATCTGCCTGCGCCTGCTCACCGGGGCGCCGCGGACCCGTAAGCAGCTCGGGGACGCGCTGGCCAAGCGGGACGTCGACGCCGAGGTCGCGGAGGCCGTGCTCGACCGCCTCGAAGCGGCCGGGCTGGTCGACGACGCGGCGTTCGCCGGTGCCTGGGTGGAGTCCCGGCACCATGGCCGTGGCCTCGCCCGCCGCGCGCTCGCGCGGGAGCTGCGCACCCGGGGCGTGGCGGGCACGGTGGTCGACGAGGCGGTGAGCCGCCTCGACGCGGACACCGAGGAGGAGACGGCTCGCGAGCTGGTCGCCCGCAAGCTCCGCGCCACCCGCGGCCTGGACCGGGAGAAGCGCATCCGGCGCCTGGCGGGCATGCTGGCCCGCCGGGGCTACGGGGAGGGGCTGGCGATCCGCGTCGTCCGCGAGGCACTGGAGTCCGAGGGCGAGGACACGGAGGGACTGCTGGACGACTGAGCGGGCACGGGGGGCCGGCCGCCGCCGCGGCCGGTTCGCGACACTCCGCGCCGCGCAAGGCGGCGGCCCGGGCGGGGTCCCGGGCCGGATATGCCGTGCCGGGTCTCAGACCCGGCGGAGCACCGCGACGACCTTGCCGAGGATCGTCGCCTCGTCGCCGGGAATCGGCTGGTACGCGGCGTTGTGCGGGAGCAGCCACACGTGGCCGTCCTCGCGCTTGAACCGCTTGACGGTGGCCTCGCCGTCCAGCATCGCGGCGACGATGTCGCCGTTCTCGGCGACCGGCTGGCGGCGCACCGCGACCCAGTCGCCGTCGCAGATCGCCGCGTCGATCATCGAGTCACCGACGACCTTCAGCACGAAAAGTTCGCCGTCGCCGACGAGCTGTCGCGGCAGCGGGAACACGTCCTCGACCGACTCCTCGGCGAGGATCGGGCCACCGGCGGCGATCCGGCCGACCAGCGGCACGTACGACGCGGCGGGCTTGCCCGTGGTGTCCGCGGCGGCCTGGGTGGCGGGCGTCTCCGCGCCGCGCACCTCGTACGCCCGGGGTCGGTGCGGGTCCCGGCGCAGGAAGCCCTTGCGCTCCAGCGCCATCAACTGGTGCGCGACGGACGAGGTGGACGAGAGGCCGACGGCCTGGCCGATCTCACGCATCGACGGCGGGTAGCCACGGCGCTGCACCGAGTCGCGAATGACCTCGATGACCCGGCGCTGCCGTTCGGTCAGGCCCGAGCTGTCGGCCCTGATGCCCGGAGGGCGCCCCGGCATCGAGCGCTTGGGTGGCTGCGCCTCGCCCTCACGGCCCTCCCCGGAAGGCGGCGTGAGCTGCGGCTCCGCCGCCTGCTGGGGCCGTTCGTGGGCGGCGATGGGTGCGGTGTCTGCGGTGGTGGTCACGTCGGCGGGCCCCTCTCGAGACGGGTCGTTCTCTCGTAGGACCAACGGTAGTTGCTTTCGAAAGGTTGCGCCAAACACACGTTCGAGTGAAAAACTTCGGTTTTACTTCCGTGATCCATCAACTAGGTGTAAGGCGCTGACCTGATGACCGTGCGTCGACCGCCGGTCACCCCTGGCGCCGCTGCCGCCGTGCCCCATGGGTGTCGGCGTCCAGTTTGTCACTCTCGCCCCTCTCGTGTCGCCGTCCGTGCGCTCACGTAGGCTGCCCGTGTCCGGCCCGGCGGCAACACGCTCTCTGCCCTCAATGGCAGCCAAACCCCAGATCTAGTGGTTAGATGGGTGTCAGCAGCCCACAAGTTGTGGTCCCCCTTCCTCTCAGCGGAAGGGCATCCCATATGCTCGGGGTCTGCTCCGGCGGGCCGCGGGGGGTCGCCGGACCGACGTGCCGTGCGCGAGAAGGGGAGGGTGGAGAACGATGCACTGCCCCTTCTGCAGGCACCCCGACAGCCGGGTCGTCGACAGCCGCACCACCGACGACGGCGCCGCAATCCGCCGCCGCCGGCAGTGCCCCGACTGCTCGCGCCGCTTCACCACGGTGGAGACCGCGTCCCTGATGGTCATCAAGCGCAGCGGGGTCACCGAGCCCTTCAGCCGCGCCAAGGTGATCACGGGCGTCCGCAAGGCCTGCCAGGGCCGCCCCGTCACCGAGGACGCGCTGGCCCAGCTCGGCCAGCGGGTCGAGGAGGCGATCCGGGCCACCGGCAGCGCCGAGGTCTCCAGCCACGACGTCGGGCTCGCCATACTGGGCCCGCTGCAGGACCTCGATCTCGTCGCCTACCTGCGCTTCGCCTCCGTCTACCGCGCCTTCGACTCCCTCGAGGACTTCGAGGACGCGATCACACAGTTGCGGACCGCGGACAGGCCCCCCGCCGACACCGGCGGCCCGGAAGGACAGCACGGCCAGGCCCCACCTCCCGCGCCGGGCGACCCCGGCGCGCCCGGCCCCGGCCGCAGTCCCGGCCGCGGCGGGGACCCCGGAGTCCCGTCACCCGGCAGAGCGGCCGGCTGACGCCCCTCGCGGGCCCCGTCATCCACACCCGGCCGGTGCGCGGCGCAGCGCGCCGTCCGCCTGCGGAACAAGCAGATCAAGAACAGGAATCGTGCCCGGGAAGATGCGGGCACATCAGGGCGTTCACGCCCGTATAGGGAGGCGGCATGACAGAGACGACGAGCGGCCCGGCGCGCGGATCCCGCAAGGGCGGCGCCAAGGGGAACAAGGGCCTGCGCATCGAGCGAATCCACACCACCCCCGGCACGCACCCGTACGACGAGGTGGAGTGGGCACGCCGTGACGTCGTCATGACCAACTGGCGCGACGGTTCGGTCAACTTCGAGCAGCGCGGCGTGGAGTTTCCCGAGTTCTGGGAGGCCAACGCCGTCAACATCGTCACGAGCAAGTACTTCCGCGGTGCGGTGGGCACCCCGAAGCGGGAGACGAGCCTCAAGCAGGTCGTCGACCGGATCGTGAAGACGTACCGCAAGGCAGGCGAGGACCACGGGTACTTCGCGTCGCCGGCGGACGCCGAGATCTTCGAGCACGAGCTGACGTACGCCCTGCTGCACCAGATCTTCAGCTTCAACTCGCCGGTGTGGTTCAACGTCGGCACCCCGCAGCCGCAGCAGGTCAGCGCCTGCTTCATCCTCTCCGTCGACGACTCCATGGAGTCGATCCTCGACTGGTACAAGGAAGAGGGGATGATCTTCAAGGGCGGCTCCGGCGCCGGGCTCAACCTCTCCCGTATCCGCTCCAGCAAGGAGCTGCTCTCCTCCGGCGGCAACGCCTCGGGACCCGTCTCGTTCATGCGCGGTGCCGACGCCTCCGCCGGCACCATCAAGTCCGGCGGCGCCACCCGGCGTGCGGCGAAGATGGTCGTGCTCGACGTCGACCACCCCGACATCGAGGCGTTCATCGAGACGAAGGTCAAGGAAGAGGAGAAGATCCGCGCCCTGCGCGACGCGGGCTTCGACATGGACCTCGGCGGCGACGACATCACCTCCGTGCAGTACCAGAACGCCAACAACTCCGTGCGCGTCACCGACGACTTCATGAAGGCCGTCGAGAACGACGCGCAGTTCGGCCTGCGCGCCCGTATGACCGGCGAGGTCATCGAGGAGATCGGCGCGAAGAAGCTGTTCCGGCAGATGGCCGAGGCCGCCTGGGCCTGCGCCGACCCCGGCATCCAGTACGACGACACCATCAACCACTGGCACACCGCGCCGGAGTCGGGCCGTATCTCCGCCTCCAACCCGTGCAGCGAGTACATGCACCTGGACAACACCTCGTGCAACCTCGCCTCGCTGAACCTGATGAAGTTCCTCAGGCAGGACGCCGACGGCCGGCAGAGCTTCGAGGTCGAGCGCTTCGCCAAGGTCGTCGAGCTGGTCATCACGGCGATGGACATCTCCATCTCCTTCGCCGACTTCCCCACCCAGAAGATCGCCGAGAACACCCGCGCCTTCCGCCAGCTCGGCATCGGCTACGCCAACCTCGGCGCCCTGCTCATGGCCACGGGCCACGCCTACGACTCCGACGGCGGCCGCGCCCTCGCCGGAGCCATCACCTCCCTGATGACCGGCACCGCCTACAAGCGCTCCGCGCACCTGGCCGCCGCCGTCGGCGCGTACGACGGCTACGCCCGCAACGCCACCGCGCACAAGCGCGTCATGCAGCAGCACGCGGAGGCCAACGGCGCGGCCAAGCGCATGGACGACCTGGACACGCCCGTGTGGGCCGCCGCCACTGAGGCCTGGCAGGACGTGGTCCGCCTCGGCGACAAGCACGGCTACCGCAACGCCCAGGCGTCGGTGCTCGCCCCGACGGGGACCATCGGCCTGGCGATGTCGTGCGACACGACGGGCATCGAGCCGGACCTGGCGCTGGTGAAGTTCAAGAAGCTGGTCGGCGGCGGCTCGATGCAGATCGTCAACCAGACGGTGCCGATGGCGCTGAAGCGGCTGGGGTACCAGGAGGAGCAGATCGAGGCCGTCGTCGCGCACATCGCCGAGCACGGCAGCGTCATCGACGCCCCCGGGCTGCGGCAGGAGCACTACGAGATCTTCGACTGCGCCATGGGCGACAGGGCCATCTCCCCGATGGGGCACGTCCGGATGATGGCCGCCACGCAGCCCTTCCTCTCGGGCGCGATCTCCAAGACCGTGAACATGCCGGAGAAGGCCACGGTCGAGGAGATCGAGGAGGTCTACTACGAGGGCTGGAAGCTGGGGCTCAAGGCACTCGCCATCTACCGCGACAACTGCAAGGTCGGCCAGCCGCTGTCGGCGAAGAAGAAGGAGGCCGACAAGGCCGCCGAGAAGGCGGAGGGGACGATCCGCGACGCCGTCGAGAAGGTCGTCGAGTACCGCCCGGTGCGCCGCCGCCTCCCCAAGGGCCGTCCGGGCATCACCACCTCCTTCACGGTCGGCGGCGCCGAGGGCTACATGACCGCCAACTCCTACCCGGACGACGGGCTGGGCGAGGTCTTCCTGAAGATGTCCAAGCAGGGCTCGACCCTCGCGGGCATGATGGACGCCTTCTCGATCGCGGTCTCCGTGGGCCTGCAGTACGGGGTGCCGCTGGAGACGTACGTCTCGAAGTTCACGAACATGCGCTTCGAGCCGGCGGGCATGACGGACGACCCGGACGTGCGGATGGCGCAGTCGATCGTCGACTACATCTTCCGCCGCCTGGCGCTGGACTTCCTGCCGTTCGAGACCCGTTCGGCGCTGGGCATCCACTCCGCGGAGGAGCGCGAGCGGCACCTGGAGACCGGTTCGTACGAGCCGACGGACGAGGAACTGGACGTCGAGGGCCTGGCCCAGTCCGCGCCCCGCCAGCCGGCGCCCCTCCCGGCGGCCCCGCCGGTGACGATCGAGCAGGCCAAGCCCGCCCCGCAGGAGGCGCACACCTCCGCGGAGCTGGTGGAGATGCAGCTCGGCATCCAGGCGGACGCGCCGCTGTGCTTCTCGTGCGGCACGAAGATGCAGCGGGCCGGAAGCTGCTACATCTGCGAGGGCTGCGGCTCGACCAGCGGCTGCAGCTAGGGCGCCCAGGGCCCGCGTCCCGGCGACGGACGACGTGAGCCCCGCACCCGACTGACCGCGTGTCCCGGAGGGGACCGGCCACCGGCCGGTCCCCTCCGGACTTCGGTGGCGGAACGAGGCGTGCGGTCTCCGCATCACGGGCACGCGGGACGAGAGTTGGCCGGACAAGGGGCGGGCCCGTAGCGTTTGGGCTCATGACACTGCAGAAGATGTTCGACAACCCCGCCGCCGTCCCCCCGCCCGCCGGCCACTTCTCCCACGTCGTACGCCTCGGCCTCGGCGGCGACGACGCGCTGCTGTTCCTGTCCGGGCAGCTCGCGCTGGACGCCGACGGCCGGGTCGTCGGCCCCGGGGACATGCGCGCGCAGGCCCGGCACGTCATGGAGAGCCTGCAGGCGATCCTCGCCGCGCACGGCGCCACCTTCGCGGACGTGGTGAACATCCGCTCGTTCGTCACCGACATGAGCCGGCTCGACGCCTATGCGGAGGTACGCCGGGGTTACTTCCCCGGCCCGCCGCCCTCCAGCACCACCGTCGAGGTCTCCCGGCTCGCCCGGGACGGGGCGGTGCTGGAGGTCGAGGTCGTCGCGGCGGTGAGCGGCGGTCAGGGGGCGTGAACTGCCGCTCGCACGCCGGTGATCGCCGCTGACCCAGGCCGTACGATGGCGCGGTGCTGGTCAAGTGGATTCGCTGCACCGTGGTGGACCGCCGGGGTTTCGAGCGGGGGCAGCGAAGGTGGGCGGGGCTGCCCGGTGAACCGGGCTTTCTCGGGCAGGGCGGGGGCTGGAGCCGGGCTCGCGAAGGCGTGGTGCACCTCGTCGCCTTCTGGGAGAGCAGGGCACTGTACGACTCGTTCATGGCGCGCTCCCACGACCGGCTCGCGGCGGCCCAGCTCGGCACGTTCCGGGACATGCGGGTGCGGCTCTTCGAGCGCCGGATGGACGTGAAGGTGGGCTTCGAGCCGCAGTTCGACGGCGCCGACGTGTTGCGGCTCGCGCACTGCCGGGTGCGCGAGGAGCGGGTGGAGCACTTCACGCTGATGCAGGAGAAGGTGTGGAATCCGGCGATGGCGGGGTCGCCGGGGATGCTGCGGGGGGTGCTGGGGCAGTCGGGGGAGGGGGAGTTCCTGGTGCTGTCGCTGTGGTCGTCGACGGCGGAGCACGGCAAGTACCGCGTGGAGCGGGTGGAGCGGCTGGCGCTGCGCGCGCAGACCGCGGCGGACGTGGCGGCGCTGGCGGGGGACGTGGTGGATCTGGAGGCGTCCTGGACCGTCTGACCGGGCGCCCGGCCGCTACGCTGTGCCCGAGATGACACCGGACCCCGCTTCCGCCCCGCCGCCGGACCCGTTCCCCTCTCCGGACACGGCCCAGGAACCGGCACCGGACACGGCCGCGGCGGCCGGCCCGGGCCGGGGTCCGATCGTGCCCGACGGCCCGGGCGCGCGCGGGCCCGACGCGCGCCTTGCGCGCGCCCTCGCGAGCCTGCGCGGGCTGGCCGTCGGCGACGCGCTCGGCGCCGCGTACTCCGCGCCCGGCAGCTTTCCGCTCCTGGCCCGGCGCGAGCTGCCGCCCGCGCCGTGGCGGTGGACCGACGACACCGAGATGGCGTCGTCGGTGGTGGCGGTGCTCGCCGAGTACGGCCGCGTCGAACAGGACGCGCTGGCGGCGTCGTTCGCCGGCCGGCAGAACGCCGGCGGGTCCCGCGGCTACGGGCGCGCGGTGAACCGGATCCTGCGCCAGGTGCGCGACGGCGAGGACTGGCGCCGCCTGGCCGCCGCCCTCTTCGACGGGCAGGGCTCGTGGGGCAACGGCGCGGCGATGCGGGTGGCGCCGCTGGGTGCCTGGTACGCGGAGGACGTCCAGGAGGCGGTGCGGCAGGCGGAGGTCTCCTCGTACGTCACCCACCAGCACCGCGAAGCGGTCACCGGCTGCATGGCGGTCGCCGCGGCGGCTGCACTGGCCGCCGACCGGCCGGACGGCACGCCGGGCCCGGCGGGCGGCGCTCCCGGGGCGGCCGCCGGCGCCGCGCTGCTCGACCAGGTGATCGCGCTCGTGCCGCGCAGCGCCGTCGCCCAGGGGCTGCGACGGGCGCGGGACATGCTCGACTACGACGACGTCGCCACCGTGGCCGCCGTGCTGGGCAACGGCCGTCGCACCAGCGCGCACGACACCGTGCCGTTCGCCCTCTGGTCGGCGGCCCGGCACCTCGGCGACTTCACGGGCGCCTTCTGGGACACGGCGCAGGCGGGCGGGGACGTGGACACGACGTGCGCGATCGTCGGCGGCGTGCTCGCGGGCGCGGCGGCCGGGGCGCCGCCCGCGGCGTGGGTACGGAACGTGGAGCCGCTGCCGGAGTGGGTTCCCGCGGTCGCGGACTTCTGACGAAGCCGGGCCGCGAAACCCTCGGCACCCGCAGCCTGCGGCACTGCGGCGGCTGCCGCCGCGTACAGGTGGAATACCCGGTGGCCCCGCCCCGCTACCGGCGGGGCCACCGGCTCGTGAGGGCGCCGCGTCAGGCGACGCCCGGTCCCGCCGTGCCGGACAGCGCTTCGAGATCGCTCTTGCGCACCTTGATCGCCACCACGGCGACGACCACGGAGAGGACCACCATGACCGTGGCCGCGACGAACCCCATCGACATGCCCTCCGCGAGCACCTTCTGCCCCCACGGCGGGGGCAGCTCGCCGGTCTTCTCGAAGATCGCCTGCTGATCCGGCGTGGCCTCCGCCATGAACGCCGGAATCTGCTTCTCCGCCTCGTCCCTGCTGGCGGTCCCGAACACCGTGGTCAGGATGGACAGGCCGAGCGAACCGCCCACCTGCTGGGTGGCGTTGAGCAGACCGGAGGCGGCGCCCGCCTCGTGCTGCGAGACGCCGGAGACGGCGGTGATGGTGAGCGTCACGAAGTTCATGCCCATGCCGAAGCCGAAGACGACCTCGGGCCCCAGCACCCCGCCCAGGAACGTGCTGTCGGTGTCCAGGAACACCAGCCACCCCATGCCGACCGCGGTGATGATCGAGCCGCCGACCATGAACGGCTTGGGCCCGAACCTCGGCAGGAGCGTCTGCGCGAGGCCCGCGCTGACGACGATCGCCACGGTGATCGGCAGGAACGCCACGCCCGCCTTGATCGGGCTGTAGTCGAGGACGTTCTGCACGAACAGCACGAGGTAGAAGAAGATACCGAACATGGCGGCGGACAGGCTCAGCATGATGATGTACGTGCCCGAGCGGTTGCGGTCGGCGAACATCTTCAGCGGCGTGATCGGGTCCCTCGCGCCGCGCTCGACGAAGACGAACGCCACGAGCAGGACCGCGGCCGCCAGGAACGAGCCGATGGTCAGGCTGTCCCGCCAGCCGTCCTCGGCGGCACGGATGAATCCGTAGACGAGGGCCGCCATGCCGACGGTCGACGTCAGCGCGCCGGATATGTCGAAGCGTCCGGGGTGCCGCTCCGACTCGTTGATGTACAACGGGACGGCGGCGATGATCAGCACGCCGATGGGCACGTTGACGAAGAGCACCCAGCGCCAGTCGAGCCACTCGGTCAGCATGCCGCCGGCCAGCAGGCCGATGGCGCCGCCGCCCGCGGAGACCGCCGCGAACACCCCGAACGCCCTGTTGCGCTCCGGGCCCTCGGGGAACGTGGTGGTGACGAGCGCGAGCGAGGTGGGCGAGGCGATCGCACCGCCGACGCCCTGCAGCGCGCGGGCCAGGAGCAACTGCCAGGGCTCCTGCGCGAAACCGCCGAGCAGCGAGGCGACGATGAAGAGCGCGATGCCGAAGGTGAAGACGCGGCGCCGGCCGAGGATGTCCCCGGCCCGGCCGCCGAGGAGCAGCAGACCGCCGAAGGTCAGGGTGTAGGCGCTGACCACCCAGGTCAGTCCGGTGGTGGAGAAGTCCAGGTCGTTCTGGATGTGCGGGAGGGCGATGTTCACGATCGTCGCGTCGAGCACGACCATCAGTTGACAGGCCGCGATGATGACGAGCGCCATGTTGCGCTGGTCACCACGGGGAGCCTTGCCCGCCTCCCGCTTGTTAGCCAGTTGAGAGGTTGTCACCATGTTCCCCATACATGTGAAATAGTGAACGGTAGCGTTCACTGATGGAGTGAGCGTAGGCGTCCCCGAGAGGGAACGCAAGCGTTCTCTATGACCGCCGACGGAGAGACCGATATGGGTAGTTCGCGCCGGACCGCTCCCGGAGCGTGCACCGAAACCAGCCAGGGCCAGGGCGGCGGCGTGCGCCGCCGCGGTGACGTACTCGAACGCGCCATCCTGGACGCCGCCCTCGAACAGCTCGGCGTCGCCGGCTGGAAGGGGCTGACCATCGAGGGCGTCGCCGCCCGCGCACAGACGGGGAAGGCGGCCGTGTACCGGCGGTGGTCGTCGAAGTCGGCGCTGGTCGAGGACGCGCTGCGCGCCGGGGTGCCGCCGATGGAGACGCAGCCCGACCGCGGCAGCCTGCGGGCCGACCTCACCGAGTTCTGCCGGGCGATGCGCGACCGGATGTACTCCAGCGGCGGTCAGGCCCTGCGCGCCGTGCTCGACGAGTGCGACCGCGAGCAGGCGGAGCAGTTCCACGAGGTGGTCATGGGGCAGATCATCGAACCGGGCAAGGAGCTCATCGCGGAGCTGCTGCGCCGGGGCGTCGAGCGGGGGGACGTGCGGCCGGAGGTCAACGGGGACCTGGTGCTCGACGTGCTGCCGGCGATGATGATGTACCGGCACAAGACCACCGGGCGGGACCTCAGCGAGAAGGACATGGACGAGATGGTCGATCAGGTGATGGTGCCGCTGCTGCAGGCCGACTGACGCTCCGCGAGCCCGGGTTCGCGGGTGTGCGCGAACGGGGGGCGCGCGGGCGCACGGCGGGTGGGCGTGAGGCGCCGGGTGGCCGGGTCGTAAGGTGGAATTGTGAGTCCCTACGAGCCGCCCACCCACCGCGTCGAGCGCTCGCTCCGCGCCACCACGGGCGCGAAGGTCGTCGCGGGCGTCGACGAGGTCGGCCGTGGTGCGTGGGCCGGGCCCCTCACCGTGTGCGCGGCCGTCACCGGACTGCGCCGCGCGCCCGAAGGGCTCACCGACTCCAAGCTGTTGACCGTCAAGCGGCGCGAGGAGCTGGCCGGCGAGCTGACGGGGTGGGTCACCGCGCACGCGCTGGGCCACGCCTCGTCGCAGGAGATCGACGAGCTGGGCATGACGGCGTGCCTGCGGCTGGCCGCGGGCCGGGCGCTGGAGGCGCTGCCGGTACGGCCGGACGCGGTCATCCTCGACGGCAAGCACGACTACCTCGGGTCGCCCTGGCGGGTCCGTACCGTGATCAAGGGCGATCAGTCGTGCGTCGCGGTCGCCGCCGCGTCCGTGCTCGCCAAGGTCCACCGGGATGCCCGGATGGCCGAACTGGGCGCCGAGCGGGCCGAGTACGAGCCGTACGCGTTCGGCGACAACGCCGGCTATCCGTCGCCCGTGCACCGCGATGCTCTCCGGGAGTACGGGCCCACCGGCCACCACCGGGTCTCGTGGGCGTACATGGACGCGCTGGCCAAGTGGCAGCACCTGAAGCGGCCCCGGCTCGCCCCCGAGGCGGCGGAGCTGGAGGCGGCCGGGCAACTGGGGCTGGACATCTGACCTGCGCGGCCCGGGGGTTGGGCCGGCCGCCCGCCGCGGGCGGGGCGTGCCGAGCGCGGCGCCTCCTTCAGTGGCCCACCCGCTGATGTGCTTGTCACGGCAGTTTGATAGACATGCGCCCATGCCTCTCCCTGCCGAGGACTCTCCCACTCAGGAGAGCGTCCCGGGCCGCAGTGCGTCCCCTCGTCCCATCCCAGGCCCCCGACCAGTCCGGCCGCGCGGCGGCTCCCGTTCCGGCCCCGGCGGCCGCGGTCCCGGCGCCACCGCTCCCGGCGCCCGTCCCGCACCCGCCGGCGGGCAGGGCAGGCCCGCCGCCGGGCCGCAGCTCCAACTGATCCCCGCGACGCCCGACGGCGCCGTCGACGCCGCCGACGAAGCCGTCGACCTGCTGCTGGAGTCCGGCCGCGCGCCGGCCGAGATCCTGGTCCTCACCACCGGCGAGCCGCACCCGTGGGCGGCGCACGAGTTGTCGTTCGGCGAGGACGGCTACTGGGCGCAGGAAGCCGCCGGCGACGACGTCTTCTACGCCGCCGCCGCTGCCGCGGAGCGGCTGGCCCGGCGGCCGGTGGTCGTCGTCGCCGTCAACGGCGGTGGCGACCGGGCGACGGCCGAGGCGCTGCCGGCGGCGATGACGCGCGCGGCGGCGCTGCTGATCCTCTGCGGGGACGCGGACTACATCAACGGCGTCCTGGGCGTCTCGGCCTGAGGACCGCGCCGCGCCCGCGGGTGCGGCGCGGGCGGCTCAGACGGCCCACGAAACGCCCGGCTCCCCGTCCGCCTGCCGCGGTGCCGCCTCAGGCGGTTGCAGCGCCCGCGGTCCCGGGTCCGTACCGATCTGCGCCGCGGGCACGTCCGCGGCGATCTCCGCGTCCGCCGCCGGCCCGTCCGCGTACGGCCGCCGGCCGCCGCGGCCCTCGCCGAGCACCTGCCAGCCGCCGCCGGTGAGCGTGATGTACGCGCCGCAGCGCAGTCCGTGCAGGGTGCAGGCGTCCCGCAGCCCCCACATCCACGCCCCGTCCTCCTCCGTCCAGCCCGCGTCCCCGGCGCGGCAGTAGAGCAGCACGGCCGTACGGACCGGAAAGCGGCGGCGCAGGTCGTGCGGGATGACCCGGCGGAGCCGGGCCAGCAGCGCGTTGCGCAGGTCCCAGCCGTCCGCGGCGGCCTCCGGGCGGCCCGCCTCGCGGCGCGCCAGCGACGCGCTCGCCAGCAGCCGCTCGTCGGGACCCACCACGGCGACCACCGCCGTCTGCGGGGGCGGCCGGTGGCGGGCGTGCAGGCCGGTGACGATCTCGCGGGGGTTGCGCAGGAGGGGGATGCCGGCCGCCGCCCACTCGGCGGGTTCGAGGATGCGGCCGGACGGGCCGGTGTCGCCGGTGGCGGGGCCGAAGACCAAGGGCCCTCCCGGGGCTGGGGGCTTACGGAACGTACGGCGGGGGCGAACGGGCGTGAGCGCGCAGCGTCGAGCAGCCCGGGGGACCGGGCCGGCGCTGGGAGCGAAGCTCAATTCTCCCCGCCGAACTGGCCTGCGGCAATGCGGCATTGTCGACAGATCGCTGTTCTCGGCCGCAGGCCGCCGCGGTACGGGGCCTTCGGGCCGCGTTCCGGCCGCCGCGGGGCCCGTGTCCCGCCGCTGTCCGCCGCGTCCGGCCATGCGCCGGCAGCGGTCACCGTGCGTGAGGTGGCTGACTGTCAGTGCCATCGGGTTGCATGGGGGCATGGACGATCAGGAGCTGCGCGCCGAAGCCGACGCCGTTCTCGCCGGGCTCGTCGGCGACCCCGGCGGCCCGGCCCGGCTGCGGGAGGACCAGTGGCAGGCCGTGGCGGCCCTGGTGCGCGAGCGCCGCCGCGCGCTGGTGGTGCAGCGCACCGGCTGGGGCAAGTCGGCGGTGTACTTCGTGGCCACGGCGCTGCTGCGGCGCCGCGGCGCGGGACCGACGGTGATCGTGTCGCCGCTGCTGGCGCTCATGCGCAACCAGGTCGAGGCCGCGGCGCGGGCCGGCATCCGGGCCCGTACGATCAACTCGGCCAACCCCGAGGAGTGGGGCGCCATCCACGAGGAGGTCGAGCGCGGGGAGACCGACGTGCTCCTCGTCAGCCCCGAGCGGCTGAACTCCGTGGACTTCCGCGACCGGCTGCTGCCCGAGCTGGCCGCCACGACCGGCCTGCTCGTCGTCGACGAGGCGCACTGCATCTCCGACTGGGGCCACGACTTCCGCCCCGACTACCGGCGGCTGCGCGCCATGCTCGCCGACCTGCCCGAAGGCGTGCCGGTGCTGGCGACCACCGCGACCGCGAACGCGCGCGTGACCGCCGACGTCGCCGAGCAGCTCGGCACCGGCGGCGGCGAGGCCCTGGTGCTGCGCGGCCCGCTGGACCGCGAGAGCCTGCGGCTCGGCGTGGTCCGGCTGCCCGACGCGGCGCACCGCCTGGCCTGGCTCGCCGAGCACCTGGGCGAGCTGCCGGGCTCCGGGATCGTCTACGCCCTGACCGTCGCCGCCGCCGAGGAGGCCGCCGCCTTCCTGCGGCAGCGCGGCTTCCCCGTGGCCTCGTACACGGGCCGTACGGAGAACGCCGACCGGCTGCAGGCGGAGGAGGACCTGCTGGCGAACCGGGTCAAGGCGCTGGTCGCGACGTCCGCGCTGGGCATGGGCTTCGACAAGCCGGACCTGGGTTTCGTCGTCCACCTCGGCTCGCCGTCCTCGCCGATCGCGTACTACCAGCAGGTGGGCCGCGCCGGCCGCGGCGTCGACCACGCCGACGTACTGCTGCTCCCGGGCCGGGAGGACGAGGCCATCTGGCGCTACTTCGCCGACACCGCCTTCCCGCCGGAAGCGCAGGTCCGCCAGACCCTCGCCGCGCTCGCGGACGCCGGGCGCCCGCTGTCCGTCCCGGCCCTGGAGGCGGCCGTCGACCTCAGGCGCACGCGGCTGGAGACGATGCTGAAGGTGCTCGACGTCGACGGGGCGGTCCGGCGGGTCAAGGGCGGCTGGACGGCCACCGGCCGCGACTGGGAGTACGACACCGAGCGGTACGCGTGGGTGGCGCGCCAGCGTGCCGCGGAACAGCAGGCCATGCGCGACTACGTGAGCACGGCGGGCTGCCGCATGGAGTTCCTGCGCGGGCAGTTGGACGACGAGGGGGCGGCCCCGTGCGGGCGCTGCGACAACTGCGCCGGCGCGTGGATCGACGCGGGCGTCTCGGCGGAAGCGCTGACGGGGGCGGAGAAGGAGCTGGACCGGCCCGGGACCGAGGTCGAGCCGCGCCGCATGTGGCCGACCGGCATGGCCGCGCTGGGCATCGACCTCAAGGGCCGTATCCCGGCCGGCGAGCAGTGCGCCACCGGCCGCGCCCTGGGACGCCTCTCCGACATCGGGTGGGGCAACAGGCTGCGGCCGCTGCTCGCGCTGCACACGCCCGACGCGCCCGTGCCGGACGACGTGCTGGGGGCCGCGGTCGGCGTCCTCGCCGACTGGGCGCGCTCCCCGGGCGGCTGGGCGTCGGGCGGGGCGGAGGCCACGGCGCGGCCGGCGGGCGTCGTCGCCGTGCCGTCCGCGGCCCGGCCGCTGCTGGTCGGCTCGCTCGCCCGGGGCATCGCGACCGTCGGCCGCCTGCCGTACCTCGGCGCGTTGTCGTACGCGGGCCCGGACGGCGGCCCTCCGGTGCGCCGCAGCAACTCCGCGCAGCGGCTCGCCACGCTGACCGGCGCCCTCGTCGTCTCCGACGACCTCGCCGCCGCCCTGGCGGGCACCCCGGGCCCGGTGCTGCTGGTCGACGACTACACCGACTCGGGCTGGACCCTCGCCGTCGCCGCCCGCCTGCTGCGCCGGGCGGGCGCCGAGGGAGTGCTGCCGCTGGTCCTCGCGGCCGGCGGCTGAGGGGGTGCGAGCGGCCGTCCGGGCCGCGCGGCGCCCTACGGCTTGCGCAGCAGGTAGACGAAGTAGCCGAGGTGGTCGCGGACGAACGCGCGGAACAGCGGGATCGACGCGTCCATCGCCGCGGTCGTCTCGGGCCCGTAGCGCTCCAGGATCTCGTCGTGATGGTCCCGGTAGAGAACGGTCATGACCTCGCCGTTCATGATGACATCGTGCGTCTGGTTCTCCAGCCGTACGAGCTCGAAGCCCGCCTCGTACGCGAGCCGCAGCCCCTCCGCCAGCGGCAGCGGCGGCGGCGACGTCCACACCTCCCGGAACGTCTCCAACTGCGCGCGCGGCGGGTCGCCGCGGCGGGTGAACTCCGTCATCAGAAACCGCCCGCCGCGCGGCAGCACGCGCCACACCTGACGCAGTCCGCGCAGCCGGTCGGCGATGTGGGCGAAGGAGTCGATGGCCCAGGCCGCGTCGAACGACTCGTCCTCGTAGGGGAGTTCCAGCGCGTCGGCGAGCGTGAACGACACGCGGTCGGTGAGCGACGCCGCGGCGGCCCGCTCCCGGGAGCGGGCGACCTGCGTCTCGCTGACGGTGATGCCCGTGACCCGCGCGCCGGTGCGCTCGGCCAGCCGCACGGCGGGACCGCCGGTGCCGCTGCCGACGTCGAGCACGTGGTCGGTCGAGCCCGGCGCCAGGGCGGCGATGTAGTAGTCCGTCTGCCGGTCCATGGCCCGGTCGGCCAGCTCGCCGAGCGTCGTCGCGGGAAGGCCCGTGCCGTCGGCCGACCAGCGGCCCACGTGGATCGCGGAGGTGCCCTGAGTCAGGTCGTACAACGGGCCGAACCGGTCGTAGGCCGAACCGACCTCTTCGGGTGACGGGGGAGTGAGACCGCTGTCGCTGTCGTGCGCGTCCGGTGCCATGCGCGTTGCCCCTTCGTGTCGGCGGACGTCGCCTGCCTCGCGTCACCGTAGAAGCCGGCCGCGGCGACACGCCCGGACCGATCCGGTCAACTCCCGGATTGGCTGGATTTCCCGGGTTCGGGGTTTATGGCATGGCCCGGTCAGGGGTTATCCACAGGGGTCGCGGATCCCGCGGAGACACGAAACCCTCCTGCCATGACATCGCACAACGAAACGCAGGTCGTGCTGCGCAGCCCGGCGGAGCTGGCGGACGCGCTGCCGTACCTGATGGGCTTCCACCCGGACGACAGCGTCGTCCTCGCCGCGCTGCACGGCGAGCGGGGGCGCTTCGGCGGGCGCCTTCGGCTCGGCATCCCGCCGGACCGCGACGGCTGGCCGGACGTGGCCGCGCAGCTCGCGGAGTGCCTCGTGGAGGGCAGCGCGAAGCGGGGCGACAAGCCGGACGGCATCGTCGTCTTCCTCTGCCAGGACCCCGGCGCGGGTGAGCAGCCGCGGGAGGTGATGGAGCGGCTGCGGTCGCTCGCCCAGGGACTCCGCGTGGCCTGCGGACGGCTCGAGGTGCCGGTCGTGGAGGCGTTGTGCATCTCCGCCGGGCGCTTCTGGTCCTACCTCTGCCCGGACGAGCGCTGCTGCCCCCCGGAGGGCACGGAGCTGGTCGCACCCGGCAGCTCCGCCATGGCCGCCGCGGCGGCATACGCGGGGGTGCAGCGGCCCGGGTCCCTGCGTGCGCTGGAGAGCAGGCTCGCGCCCCGGCACCCGGACGTGGACCGGCAGACGCGGGCGCTCGACGCGGCCGGCGGCTCGCTCGTGCCGCGCATCCTGGAGCACGCCGGCCGCGACACCGTGCGCGAGGCGACCCTGGCGCTGACCGACCGGCTCATCGCCCGGCTCACCGGGGCTCCGCCGCCCGCGGGGGAGGCGGCGGCGGACACCGACGCGCGAGACGACGCGCTGCTCACCGACGACGAGTGCGCGGCCCTCATCGTCGGGCTGCAGGACCGGCTCACCCGCGACCGCGCCGCCGAGCGGATGGAGGACACGGAGGCGACGGGCGCGCTGCGGCTGTGGCGGGCGCTGGCCCGCCGCTGCGTCGGAGCGTATGTGGAGCACGCCGCGGCGCCGCTGACGCTCGCCGGCTGGGTGGCCTGGTCGAGCGGCGACGAGGCGGCGGCCCGGGTCGCGTTCGGCCGCGCCCTGGAGTCCGACCCGGAGTACCTGTTCGCGCGGCTCCTCCACCAGGCGGTCAACGAGGGGCTGGACCCGGAGCCGCTGCGGCGGTCCCTGCGCCGTCAGCGCCGCGCCCAGGATGCCGCCTCGCCGGCGTCGGCGGAGCCGCGGTCCCTGCCGTCCCCGGCGGCGGAGTCCGGGGCACGGGCGCGACCGCTGTGCCTGCCGCCCGCCCGGCCGTCGACCCGCGGCTCCCGCCGCCCGCCCGGCCGCCGCACGTCGCGTCGCACCGCCCGGCGCCGCGACGTGCGGAGCAAGGAGGAGCGATGACGGCAACGGCATGAGAACGGCGTGAGAGGGGCGGTGTGGGTCGGCCGGCCCGCCGGCGGCGCGAGCCGGAGGGGCCGGTGGGCGTTCCGACGGCGGCGGCCGGCCGGCGAGTCCCTCGCCGCAGGGGTCGGCCGGCCCGGTCTCGCCGTCGTCGAAGAGGCCACCCCGGCCCTCGACTCGGCTCCTGAAACCCCGTCCCCGGGCCCTCCGGCCCCTCTCCGCACGAAGTCCTGATTATCGTCAGGCAGACGACTAAGATCCCCGCCATGCCCCCCTACGAGCCGTCGGCGTACCCGCCGTTCGCCGTCACCGTCGACCTGGTCGTGCTCACCGTGCGCCGGCACGCCCTGAGCGCCCTGATCGTCCGCCGCGGCGAGGCCCCCTTTCAGGGCCGGTGGGCGCTGCCCGGCGGCTTCGTACGCGAGGAAGAGGACCTGGCCGAGGCGGCGGCCCGCGAACTCGCGGAGGAGACCGGCCTGCACGCCCACGGCCCGGTGGAGGAGGACACTCCCGCGCACGCCGCCCACCTCGAACAGCTCGCCACCTACGGCGATCCCAAGCGCGACCCGCGGATGCGCGTGGTGAGCGTCGCCCACCTCGTGCTGGCCCCGGACCTGCCCGCGCCGCGCCCCGGCGGTGACGTCGGCGGCGCGCGCTGGGCTCCGGTCGGGAGCCTCGTCGGTCCGTCCGACGACGAGGAGCACCCGCCGCTGGCCTTCGACCACCGCCGGATCCTGGCCGACGGCGTGGAGCGGGCCCGGTCGAAGATCGAGTACTCGTCGCTGGCCACGGCGTTCTGTCCGCAGGAGTTCACGGTCGGGGAGCTGCGCCGGGTGTACGAGGCGGTGTGGGGCGTCGCCCTGGACCCGCGCAACTTCCACCGCAAGGTCACCGGCACCCCCGGCTTCCTGCTGCCCACCGGCGGCACCACCACCCGCCAGGGCGGCCGTCCCGCGCAGCTCTTCCAGGCCGGCGGCGCCACGATCCTCAATCCGCCGATGCTGCGCCCCGAGGTCTGACCTCCGGGCCTTCCCGCCTCCGGGTTGTGCCTTCCGGGCATACGAGTCGTACGAGCACACATCCGTGACGCCGCACCGCGCCCCGGCGTGAAATCCCCCTCCCGGCGCGCCCTCTGCGCAATCATCCCTATATGTCGGATATCAACCGATTTTGGGAGGCGCGGTGATCCAGGCCATCGGACTCACGAGCAGGCCCCGCGGCGGCCGTCCGCCGGCCGTGCGCGACCTCACGTTCGAGGCCGACGCGGGCACCGTCACCGCGCTGCTCGGCGAGCCCGGTGCGGGCAAGACCGCCGCGCTGCGCCTCATGCTCCAGTTGGACGGCGGGCGCGGCATCGCGCTCTACGACGGCCGCCCGCTGAGCCGGCTGCCCGCCCCCGCCCGCGAGGTCGGCGCCGTGCTCGGCGATGTCTCCGGCCACCCCGCCCGCACCGTGCTCGCCCACCTGCGCATGCTCGCCGCGGCCGTGGGCGTTCCCGCGGCCCGCGCCGACGCCCTGCTCACGCACGTCGGCCTCGACGCGCTCGCCGACGACCGGCTCGACGCCCTGTCCCTCAGCATGGACCGCCGGCTCGGACTCGCCACCGCGCTCCTCGGCCAGCCGCACTCCCTCCTGCTCGACGACCCCGTCCGCGATCTGCCGCGCCGCGAGGCCGCGTTCTACTACGCGCTGCTGCGCGAACTGGCCGCCGCCGGCGTCTGCGTCGTGCTCGCCACCGCCCAGCCGCGCGTCGCCGCCCGCTTCGCCGACCGGGTGCTGACGCTGCGCGCCGGCCGGCTCGTCGCCGACGAGGAGGCCGACGAGTTCGCCCGGCTGCGGCTGCGCCCCTGCGTCATCATCAGGACGCCGCAGTCCGAGCGGTTCGCCAGCTATCTGACACGGCAGGCGAGCACGCCGGAACGGCGCATCGAGGTGGTACGCCGCGACGGCGGCGCCCTGGCCGTCTACGGGACCGACAGCGCGGCCGTCGGCGAGCTCGCCTACCGCAACGGCATCCTGCTCCACCAACTCACCGACTCCTCAAACGAGTCCGTCCTCACGGCCACCCCCGCCACCGCCGCCCCAGCCGCCGCCACCACCGGTGCCGCCGTCCGCACCGCCCCCGCGAACGCCCGTACCGCCACGGCAACCCTGGAACCCGGCACCGGCACCGGCTCCGGAGCCGGCCCCGGCGCCGAGCCCGCGAACGCCGGCGACACCCCGCCCGCCGGGACCCTCATCCCCGCCCCCCTCGCCGGCCCGGACGACGCACCCGACAGCGCACCCGACGACGCTCCCCTCGCCGGCCCGCTCCGCCACCGCTGGCTGTCCGGCCCCGCCCACCCCCTGCGCTACGAGCTGCGCCGCGCCGCCTCCGGCTCCCGCCTGCCCCGCGTCGCCGCCGCCGGTACCCTCGCCGCCTCCGTCGCCGGCGCCGCCCTCCTCGCGCACTCCGCGGGCGGCTCCGCCGTCTCCGACGCCTCCGCCGTCCGCATGCTCACCGGCTGGGCGCCGGTCCTCCCGCTGCCGCCCGCCGCGATCGGCGCCGGGCTGCTCGGCGCGCACGCCTTCGGCCAGGAGTTCAGCTTCCCCTCGCTCACCCCGGCCGTCGGCGCCGCGCCGCGCCGCCTCGGCCTGCTCTTCGCCAAGCTCGCCGTGAGTACGGGCGTGGCGCTGCTGCTCTTCGTCGCGGTGCTGCTCGCCGACGCCACCGCGCTGCTCGTGCTCTTCGGCGACGTCGTGGACATGCCCGCGGACGGCGGCCCGCAACTGCTGAGCTGGGCCGGCGTGACGGTGGGCTGCGCGTGGACCGGGGTGCTGGCCGCCGGGCTGTTCACGTCGGCGTCGCTGGGGCTGGCCGCCGTCCTCACCGTGCCCGTCGCCGTCGCCCCGGGCATCCACGCGCTCGCCGGCACCGGCGCCGTGCGCCGCCTCGGAGAACTCCCGCTGCAGCTCATGCGCGTGCTGCACATCCCGCGGCCGGGCGGCGGACCGGACCTCGGCGGCGTGTTCGCCGTGCCCGCCCAACCCTTCGGGCACGCACTCGTGTTGTCGCTCGGCGCCCTCCTCGGCGCGTACGTCCTGACCGCGGGCCGTGCCCGTTCCCGGGGGCGCGTGCTGGAGCGGAGCGGGTGTCCGAGTTTCGTACGGAGGGTTTTCAACTTGCCTGGTGATTAGCCGGTTTCCCACCGTTTTGATGGCGGCCGGGCGTCAATGAAGGGACGCTGGGCGATCACCCTTTCGTGTGCTTTTCACCAAAGCCCTCAAGGCGGCCGGGACGTCCGCCGACAAAGGTTTCGTGAGTACCCTTGCGCAGACCATGATGACGGCCCGTTCCTCCGACTCCGGCTTCGCCGGCCACGGGGATCTGGACCGCTACCCGTACGCGGACGGCCCCGCGGCCGCCGCCCCCGCCGCTCCCGTCCCCCCGGCCGCCCCCGGCCCCGCCACCCCGCCGCCCGCCCCGGCGCCGCCCGCGTGGGAGGCCGGGGAGCCGGAGATCGGCCGCGTCGGCCGCCGCGCGGCCACCAGCCGGGGCCGTGGCCTCCACGGCCAACTCGTCCAACAGCTCGGCCAGATGATCGTCTCCGGCGATCTGGGCGCCGACCGTCCGCTCGTGCCCGAGGAGATCGGGCAGCGCTTCGAGGTCTCCCGCACCGTGGTGCGCGAGTCCCTGCGCGTGCTGGAGGCCAAGGGCCTCGTCAGCGCCCGCCCCAACGTCGGCACCCGGGTCCGCCCGGTCAGCGACTGGAACCTCCTCGACCCGGACATCATCGAGTGGCGGGCCTTCGGCCCGCAGCGCGAGGACCAGCGCCGGGAGCTGTGCGAGCTGCGCTGGACGATCGAGCCGCTGGCCGCCAGGCTCGCGGCCGGACACGGCCGCGGCGCCGTCCAGCAGCGGCTGACCGACATGGCCGAGATCATGAGCCACGCGCTGGTGCAGGGCGACACGGTCACGTTCGCCCGCGCCGACGCCGAGTTCCACGCGCTGGTGCTGCAGGTCGCGGGAAACCGGATGCTGGAGCACCTGGCCGGCGTGGTCACGGCCGCGCTGCAGGTCTCCGGCGGCCCCGCCGGCGGCTGCGACCGCCCGAGCGAGACCTCCGTCACCCACCACGTGCACATCGTGGAGGCGCTGGGCAGCGGCGACGGCGCGGCCGCCGAGGCGGCCATGCGGCAGTTGCTCGGCGTGCACACCGAGATCGGCGCGAGCGACCGCGTCGTGCCGGCGCCCCGCGAGCACTGACGCGGGGCACGGGCACGAGGCCCGGCCCCGCGCGTCCCGCCGGTACGGCACCGACACCGCCGCCGGCCCCGCCCGGGGACGGCGGCGCCGTGCTCCGCCGGCCCCGGGCCGGCCCGGCCGACCGCCGGGCGGGCCCGGGACGGGCCGGGACGACCCGGGCGTACGCGCCGGGCAGCCGCCCCGGCACGTACCGTGACGCTCCGGCCCTGCACGGACGGACCACCCGTCGAAGGTCCTCGGAGGTCCCTCGGAAATCCCCCGGACACCACCCGGACGCCCTCCCGGAGACCCCGGCCCCCTCGATTCACCCGCCTGGGCGCCCCGCCGGCGGCACCCTGCCCCACCGGCCCCGTGCGCCCCGCGCACCCCGGCGCACGACCGCCGGACAGCAGGCGTACGGCGTGCTCCGCCCTGGCGCCCATGCGCCCTCCGGGCGTCCGGAGGGGCGGGTACCTGCCGGGCGGCCTTCGTGCCGCCGGGCAGGTGGCGGTAGATTGTGACCTGGGCCACGTGGATTGGGCGTAACGCTGTGCGGGAAGGCGCGATGACCTAAGAGGTGGTGGCGCACGTGTCGCGGTACCGCCTCTACGCCGGTGGTCCATCCCCGCCACCGGTCGTTCCCATCGTTTCGAGAGGTTGTTCGTGTCGGCCAGCACATCCCGTACGCTCCCGCCGGAGATCGCCGAAGCTGAGTCCGTGATGGCACTCATCGAGCGGGGGAAGGCCGAAGGGCAGATCGCCGGTGATGACGTGCGTCGTGCCTTCGAGGTTGACCAGATTCCGCCCACCCAGTGGAAGAGCGTCCTGCGCAGCCTCAATCAGATCCTCGAAGAGGAGGGTGTGACACTGATGGTCAGTGCCGCAGAGGCGCCCAAGCGCACCCGCAAGAGCGTGCCGGCGAAGACCCCGGCGAAACGGACCGCCACCAAGGCGGTCGCCAAGCAAGCCGTCCCCGCCAAGACCGCGACGAAGAAGCCGACGGCCACGGCCACGGCGCACGCGGTCCAGGAGGCCCCCATGGACGATCCGGTGCCCGCGGGCCTGGGCGACCCGGCGGACGAGCCGGAGAAGAAGGCCGCCGCCAAGAAGACCACCGCCAAGAAGACGGCCGCCAAGAAGACCGCGGCCAAGAAGGCCCCCGCCAAGAAGGCGGCCGCCAAGAAGACCGCGGCGAAGGACGGCGAGTCCGGCCCCGCCGGCCCGGACGACGGCCCGCCGGAGAAGGACGAGCAGCCGCCCGCCGAGGCCGAGGCGGAGGGCTTCGTGCTCTCCGACGAGGACGAGGACGACGCCCCCGCCCAGCAGGTCGCCGCGGCCGGCGCCACCGCCGACCCGGTCAAGGACTACCTGAAGCAGATCGGCAAGGTCCCCCTGCTCAACGCCGAGCAGGAGGTGGAGCTCGCCAAGCGCATCGAGGCCGGTCTCTTCGCCGAGGACAAGCTCGCCGCCGCCGACAAGCTGGCACCCAAGCTCCGCCGCGAGCTGGAGATCATCGCCGAGGACGGCCGCCGCGCCAAGAACCACCTGCTGGAGGCCAACCTCCGCCTCGTGGTCTCCCTCGCCAAGCGCTACACGGGCCGCGGCATGCTCTTCCTGGACCTCATCCAGGAGGGCAACCTCGGTCTGATCCGCGCCGTCGAGAAGTTCGACTACACCAAGGGCTACAAGTTCTCCACGTACGCCACCTGGTGGATCCGGCAGGCGATCACCCGCGCGATGGCCGACCAGGCCCGCACCATCCGCATCCCGGTGCACATGGTCGAGGTCATCAACAAGCTGGCCCGGGTGCAGCGCCAGATGCTCCAGGACCTGGGCCGCGAGCCCACCCCGGAGGAGCTGGCCAAGGAGCTGGACATGACCCCGGAGAAGGTCATCGAGGTCCAGAAGTACGGCCGCGAGCCCATCTCCCTGCACACCCCGCTGGGCGAGGACGGCGACAGCGAGTTCGGCGACCTCATCGAGGACTCCGAGGCGGTCGTCCCGGCCGACGCGGTCAGCTTCACCCTGCTGCAGGAGCAGTTGCACTCCGTCCTCGACACGCTCTCCGAGCGCGAGGCGGGCGTGGTCTCCATGCGCTTCGGGCTCACCGACGGGCAGCCCAAGACCCTGGACGAGATCGGCAAGGTGTACGGCGTCACACGCGAGCGCATCCGCCAGATCGAGTCGAAGACCATGTCGAAGCTGCGGCACCCGTCGCGCTCGCAGGTGCTGCGCGACTACCTCGACTGAGCCGGGCGGACTTCGACGCCCCCGACCTGCCATGCCGCGGGTCGGGGGCGTTTTCTTCGGCGCCGCGCGCCGCCCCCGGCCGCCCCGGAGAGACGGCATAAGACGGTACGTCTCCGTGAACTCTCCGGGAATTGACGCCACTTGCCGGGCATGACAATCTCGGATCCCCAGGGAGGACATGACTCATGAGTAGTGCCATGCCGTGGCACGCGGACCATCCTGTGCTGACCGCCTTACGGCATCGCCGGGAAAAGGGACACACGCACGACAAGCCCGTGGACGACCTCAAGATCGGGCTGGCCGTCGAGGGGGGCGGCATCCGGGGCGTGGTCTCGGCCGCGATGCTCTGCGCCCTGGAGGACTGCGGGCTCAATCAGGCGTTCGACACCATATACTCCGCATCTTCCGGTGCCATCAACAGCGCGTACTTCCTCAACGGCGAGACCTGGTATCCGCTTTCGATCTACTACGACGACCTCGCCACCCGGACGTTCGTCGACTTCCGGCGCGTGCTGCGCGGCCGCATCATGGACCTGGACTACGCGTTCGAGGTCGTCGACAACGTCAAGCCCCTGGGGTACGAGAAGGTCATCGCCTCCCCGACCAGGCTCCACGTCGCCGTCACCCTCGTCGACGAGATCCGCACCGCCGCCGTCAACGACTTCACCTCGCGCGCGGACCTGCGCGCCGCCCTGGTCGCCAGCGCCTGGCTCCCGGTCGCGCTGCGCGGCACGGCCGACTTCCGCGGTGACCGGGCGGTCGACGGCGGCGTCCTCACCCCGCACCCGTACAAGCTGGCGCTGGAGGACGGCTGCACGCACGTGCTCTCCCTGAGCACCCGCCCCATCCAGCCGCCCTCGCAGAAGCTCTCGGTCTCGCAGCGCTGGGCGATCCGCCATCTCGACCGCATCCGCGACGGCCTCGGCCGGGGCTACGGCGAGGCGATCGTCCGCTACCGGGACGAGCGCGTCACGCTGCAGCGGCGGATGACGGAGCCGGGCGACGCCCCGTACGTGCTCGACCTCGCGCCCATGTCGTGGATGCCGCAGGTCAAGCGGCACGAGCTGGATCCCGGCCGGATCCTCAGCGGCGCCCGCGGCGGGTACGAGGTGATGTTCTGCGCCGTCGAGGGCAAAGACCCCGAGCTGATAAAGAACGGCCGTATTCGTGCCGTACCCCAACTGACCATCGTGACGAAGGACGATGCCAACAACCGGCAGCGCGCGTAATCTCCGCGCGATCATCCGCGCCTTATCCCCGCCTTCGCCCGCACAGGGCGGCGCCGGGGCGGCGACCCGGGAAGAGAACGAGTTAAGTGCGTGGGGCCGGGAGGACTGGGCCAGGGTCCTTTTCGGCCTGCCGTTCGAGGCGCACAGCTTTAGCGGTGAGTTCGAGCTGTCGTGGGAAACCGTCATCGAACAGGTGACGCGCTGGCGTACGGAATTCGCCTCCCGACCGGAGCAGTTTCGCAGCGAGTTCCGTTCGGTCGGCGGATATCTCGGCCTGCTCCTCCTCACGCTGGTGTCGCTGTCCCACTCCTACCAGCGCCGCTACGACCAGGGTGAGCGGACGCCGCACGACTGCGAGGCCCTGTGCGCGCCGGCGGTGGCGGACCCGGCCGTACGGGAGGCGATACGCACGCTGTACGCGCCCGGGACCCCCCTACCCGACGTGGAGGGCAGCGCGGACGAGGACGCCGCGACCCTCGACGCCTGGAGCGAGGTCGACTTCGACACGCTGCGCTTCCACCGCCACGGCACGACGTCGTTCATCCTGACCGGCCTCCCGCTGCGCCAGGCGCACGGCCGGCGCATCCCGTTCGCGCTCAAGTGCATCGTCTTCCCGTACCTGCGGGTGCCGACCATCGTCCGGGCCACCCGCGACTACCGCTCCGCCTACGGCGACGTCCGTGCCGGAGAGGAGGCGGCGACCGAGGCGCTGCCGCTGGCGCGCGCCTGGGCGAGCAGCGGGCGGTGGATCCTGATGGACTTCGTGCCGGGCGAGACGCTGGCGGAGTACCTGAGCCACCAGCCGGACAGCCCGCGCATCCGGCTCGATCTGCTGCGCGACCTCGGGCCCCGGCTGCTGGGCGTGCTGGACGAGCTCGACCGGTGCGGCCTGCGGCACGGTGACCTCTCCCCGTCCAACGTCATCCTCAGCGGCTCCGGTTCCGGACCGGGCAGCGGTACGGGTGCCGGAGACCGCCGCTTCGTCCTCATCGACCTCGGCGTCAACTACCTGTACTCCCACGCGGTCCCCGGCTCCGGCGGCCCGGACGCGGCGTTCGTCGCGCCCGAGGTGCGCAGCGAGACCATGGTGGTCGACCCCCGGCAGGCCGACCTGTACTCCGTCGGGCAACTCCTCATCGCCATCGGCGGCGGGCACCGCGAGACGGCCGCGGCCGGCGCCCGCGCCGTGACCGTACCCGACGCCTTCTACGCCGAGACGCCGCTGCTGGCCCGCTTCATCGAGGACCTCACCGACCGCGTCCCCGAGAACCGGCTGCTGCTGTTCCGGCCCACGCCGGGGGAGCGGCTCTACCCGCAGTTGCTGCACTTCTACGAAGAGGAGCTGGCGGCCGTCGAGGCGACCCGTGCGCAGAGCGCCGGCACCCGCTTCGTCCGCCTGTACACGCCGCTCGCCGGGGCGCCGAGGCAGCAGCTCCAGATGTGGCGGATCCGGCGCAGCCAGTCGCTCTACAGCGACCCGCACCGCGGCATGCACGTGCGATGGCTGCTGTTCTTCTCCTGGCTGTCGGCCGCGGCCTGGTACGTCGCGGCCAGCATCGTCATCACGTACTGGCTGCGCGACCTCAACTGGAGCTGGGGCAACACCTACGTCACCCTGCTGCAGCGCACCAACAGCGCGGGCGAGGAGGAGCTTCCGCTGCTCGACGCGCTGCGGCTGGACGGCTACACCATCCCCGACCACTCCGCCAACGCACCCGTGCGCATGGTCGCCATGAGCTTCCTGCTGGCCGGTGCCCGGTACTACCAGAACCTCTTCGCGGGCCTCACCCCGCTCGTCGCCGGCCGGCAGCAGGGGAGGCTGAGCCGGCGGGCCGTGCTGGCCGAGGTCGCGATGCGGCTGTTCACCCTCATCCCCGCGGTGCTGGTGCTGTCGACCACGCTGTTCCACCGCGACTGGTGGCCGATCTGCACGGCGATCGGCATCCTCTCCACCGCGCTGTGCAACGCCGCCTGCCTGGTCTTCGCCCGCGCCGCCATCGCCGAGGCCCGCGGGAGGCAACTGGGCACGGTGCCGCAGGGCCGGATCGCGGGCCTCGACGCGCTCTACAGCTGGACGCTGACGGCCGGCTTCTACGCCGTCGCCTGCTGGGGCATCGGGCTGTCGATCTACGCGGACACCGCGAAGGACGTCTACATCTACGCCGGCTCCGTGGCCGCCATCAACGTCGTGATCTTCTACATCGCCCGGTGCAGCGGCAGCGCCGCCGACGAGGTACGCACCATCCTGACCCGCGCCTGTCTCGCCTCCGAACGGCTGCGCCACCTGCCGGCTCCGGCGGCGACGGCGACCCCGGCGACCCCACCGGTGCCGGCGCCCGCGGCGGCGCGGGCGACGCCGTGACCGGGCGGGGCGGCGTGACCGGGCGGGCGGCGTGCGCGAGCCGCGGGTAGTTCGGATGCCACGCCGCCCCCGGACCCGTGTCGCCGCAGGTCAGACGCTATGCCCGGGGTCCTGCGGCCGGCCCGGCTGAGGTGCGGCCCGCGCCCTGCTGGCTGAGGCTTGAGTGCACGACCGCTCCAGCCTCACCCCGTCAGGAGACCCCATGCGCCCGCGTCTTCGCTCCCTCGCCGCCGCCGTCGTCGCCGTGCTGCTGCCCCCGGCCGTGCTCGGCCAGGCGCCGCCGGCGGCGGCGGACGGCGTGGTGGTGGGCGGGCGTCCGGTGCGTATCGCGGACAGCCCCTGGACCGTCGCGCTGACCAGCAGGAAACTCTTCGGCGACGAGCGGTCGGGGCAGTTCTGCGCGGGGGTGCTCGTGTCCCGCCGGGTGGTGCTGACGGCCGCGCACTGCCTGGGGGAGGAGACCCTCGGCGTGCACTGGAGCAAGGCCGGCGACCTGAGCGTGGTGGCCGGCCGCGGTGACCTGGCGAGCACCGCGGGTGAGGAGTTCGCCATCGAGCGGGTGTGGGTGAACCCGGACTACGACGGCTGGACCAATGCCGGCGACCTCGCCGTGCTGCGCCTGAAGCGCCCGGCTCCGGCCGGGCGCTTCCTGAAGCTGGCGAAGAAGCCGGACGACCCGGCGTACGCGCCGGGCTCGCCGGCCCGCGTCTACGGCTGGGGTGACACCGCGGGTGACGCCAGATACCCCACCACGCTGCACGCCGCGGACGTCGAGGTGCTGCCGGACGCCGCGTGCGAGCGGGCGTACCCGGGCAGCCGGGACGGCCGTTACCTGGCCGCGTCCATGGTCTGCGCGGGGCTGATGCGCGGGGGCCGCGACGCCTGCCAGGGAGACAGCGGCGGCCCGCTGGTCGTACGGGGACGGCTGGTGGGCCTCGTCTCGTGGGGCGAGGGCTGCGGTGAGAGGGGCCGCCCGGGCGTCTACACGCGCATCTCGGCGGCCGTGGAGACCGTCATGGCACACAGGCCCGGCAAGGCGTCCTGAGGAACACAGGCGCCGCCCACGGCTCTCGTACGGGGTCCTCCGTCAGACGCGCCGCGTCAGCCCCCTCACGGGCCCGTACCGCCCCGGAAACCGACGAGGCGGCCACCCCGTCCGGGAATGACCGCCTGTGTCCGGTCCCGGGGACCGTACGAGGCTCGTCGGGCTGACGTCGGCGCGTCAGCGTTCGTCGGCGGCTGCCGACGCGGGAGTGGTCTGAAGCCGCTCTGTCTCGTCCTGTATCTCGGCAGCGATCTTCTTGAGCTCCGGCTCGAACTTACGGCCGTGGTGCGCACAGAAGAGCAGGTCGCCGCCGCTCGTCAGGACAACACGCAGGTAAGCCTGGGCGCCGCAGCGGTCGCACCGGTCGGCGGCCGTCAGCGGGCTTGCGGGAGTCAGAACAGTAGTCACGTCGCCTCTTCTCTAGCTCGACGAGCTGTCGTACCAGGGTCAACATCCAACCAGGCCGAAAACGTTCCCGCTCGTGGCCGGGGATCGGGAAAGCCTTCGTCACCAGGCCCGATGTCGCCAGGTGGCGGCGGATGAGCCGTAGTGCTTGTCGTGCTTGTGCCGTATTGAGCGCCTTTGGTTCCTTTTGACCTCCCCGGCTGGGTTGCCGGTTGTTCATGAGGACGTGCCCGGAGCCTAAATGGTTCATGCGCGTAAGGGAACGTGATAAACGAATCACCCCTCCGAGGGATCGAACATGCACTCGAAGCGGGACTAGTATCGAGTCACATGCGGGTGGCTGCGTACCGGCTCTATAGAGCCTCGGTACCCTCTGACCGGCAGATGAGGCCCGCCACCGCCACCCGGGCCCGAATTCAGCGAGGAGCGAACTGAGTGACCGCCGACACGTCCGTGCCGTCCGTGCTGGCCGCCGCCGAGCGCGACGGCTCCAACTACACCGCGCGGCACCTGCTCGTCCTGGAGGGTCTGGAGGCCGTCCGCAAGCGGCCCGGCATGTACATCGGCTCCACCGACAGCCGCGGCCTCATGCACTGCCTGTGGGAGATCATCGACAACTCGGTCGACGAGGCCCTCGGCGGGTACTGCCGGAACATCGAGGTCATCCTCGCCGCCGACGGCTCCGTCGCGGTCCACGACGACGGCCGCGGCATCCCCGTCGACGTCGAGCCGAAGACCGGCCTGTCCGGCGTCGAGGTCGTCATGACCAAGCTGCACGCCGGCGGCAAGTTCGGCGGCGGCGCGTACGCGGCCTCCGGCGGTCTGCACGGCGTGGGCGCCTCGGTGGTCAACGCGCTGTCCGCGCGGCTCGACGTGGAGGTCGACCTCTCCAGCAGGACGCACGCGATGAGCTTCCGCCGCGGCGTGCCCGGGCAGTTCTCGGGCAAGGGCGCGGACGGCTCCTTCGAGCCGGGGAGCGGCCTGGTCAAGGGCAAGAAGATCCCCAAGACCAGGACGGGCACCCGCATCCGCTTCTGGCCGGACCGGCAGATCTTCCTCAAGGACGCCGCGCTGTCCCTGGACGACCTGCACGCGCGCGCCCGGCAGACCGCGTTCCTCGTGCCGGGCCTCACGCTCGTGGTGCGGGACGAGCGCTCCGCCGACAAGGCCGAGCACACCACCGAGACCTTCCGCTTCGACGGCGGGATCAGTGAGTTCTGCGAGTTCCTCGCCCCCGACCGGCCGGTCTGCGACGTGCTGCGGCTCTCCGGGCAGGGGACGTTCAAGGAGACCGTCCCGGTGCTCGACGACCGCGGGCACATGACGCCGACCGAGGTCACCCGCGACCTCGGCGTCGACATCGCGCTGCGCTGGGGCACCGGGTACGACACCACGATCCGCTCCTTCGTCAACATCATCGCCACCCCCAAGGGCGGCACGCACCTCACCGGCTTCGACCGCTCCCTGACCCGCACGGTCAACGACGCCCTGCGCAGCCTGAAGCTGCTGCGCGTCGCCGAGGACGACATCGTCAAGGACGACGCGCTGGAGGGGCTGACCGCCGTGGTCACCGTCCGGCTCGCCGAGCCGCAGTTCGAGGGCCAGACCAAGGAGGTGCTGGGCACCTCGGCGGCCTCCCGGATCGTCGCGCAGGTCGTCGCCAGGGAGCTGAAGGCCTTCCTGACCTCCACCAAGCGGGACGCCAAGCAGCAGGCGCGCGCCGTGCTGGAGAAGGCCGTGGCCGCGGCCCGTACCCGTATCGCCGCCCGGCAGCACAAGGAGGCGCAGCGCCGCAAGACGGCGCTGGAGTCCTCCTCGCTGCCCGCCAAGCTCGCCGACTGCCGCAGCGACGACGTGGAGCGCTCCGAGCTGTTCATCGTCGAGGGCGACTCCGCGCTGGGCACCGCCAAGCTCGCGCGCAACTCCGAGTTCCAGGCCCTGCTGCCGATCCGCGGCAAGATCCTCAACGTCCAGAAGGCGTCGGTCGCGGACATGCTGAAGAACGCCGAGTGCAGCGCGATCATCCAGGTGATAGGGGCCGGCTCGGGCCGGACGTTCGACATCGACCAGGCCCGCTACGGCAAGGTGATCTTCCTCGCCGACGCCGACGTCGACGGCGCGCACATCCGCACCCTGCTGCTCACCCTCTTCCAGCGCTACATGCGCCCGATGGTCGAGGAGGGCCGCGTCTTCTCCGCGGTGCCCCCGCTGCACCGCATCGAGCTGACCCAGCCCAAGAAGGGCCAGGACAAGTACATCTACACCTACTCGGACACCGAGCTGCGCGAGACCCTGCTCGACCTGCAGGGCAGGGGCACGCGCTTCAAGGACTCCATCCAGCGCTACAAGGGCCTCGGCGAGATGGACGCCGACCAGCTCGCGGAGACCACGATGGACCCGCGGTACCGCACGCTGCGGCGGATCAACATCAGCGACCTGGAGGCCGCCGAGCAGGTGTTCAACCTGCTGATGGGCAACGAGGTCGCCCCCCGCAAGGAGTTCATCACCAACTCGGCGGCCACCCTGGACCGTTCGCGGATCGACACCTGAGCCCGCCCGGCGGCGTCCGCCCGCGGGCTCAGGCCCGCCTCAGCCCCGGCCGGACGCCGCCTCGAACTCGGTCACCCAGTGCCGGGTCCGGTCCAGGTACGCGGTCTCGGCCGCCGCGCCCGTACGCCCGTAGGCGCCGTCGTACGTGACGTAGACCGGCTCCGGCGGTGCGGACGCGGCCGGCTCCAACTGGCTGCCCTCGTGCCACTCGTTGAACGACGTGAGCGTCACCCAGTCCGCCGGCCCGCCCTTCGCCGGGTCCAGCACGTAGCCCCAGCTCCGGTCGTACACCTCGCCGTCCGCGCGGTCCACGGTCGGCGTCGTGTTGCCCGGCACGGCCCGGTCGTCGAGGTAGCCGGGGCCGATGGACGGCGCCCACACGTAGTCGTTGGCGCGGCACCAGGCGGCGACGCCCGCCCAGTCCGGGTTGTTCGCGCCGGCGATCGCGTCGTAGGTGTAGATGCCGCCGAAGTGCTCGACGCGGGAGACGTCCGTGGTCTGCGCCATCACCAGCGCGCTGTCCCGGATCGCCGCGATCGGCGCCCAGTCGGTGACGTTCAGGCTGTTGAAGACGTAGTACGCGCAGCGCCCGCCCCGGTCGGCCGCCCGGTGGTAGGCGGGGTGGTCGCCGTAGGTCTCCTCCAGGTACGCCACGTCATCGACGACCGACGCCCCGTCGCGCCCCGAGTAGGGCTCGATGTGCCAGGCGATCTGCAGCCCCTTGGCCGCCGCCGCGTCCAGCACGCCGGCCGCCAGCCGGTCCTCGTAGCCGCCGCGGCCCCACCAACTGTAGGCCAGCACGCCGATCCCGGCCTGCCGCGCCCACGTCATGTGCTGCGCGACGGCGCCGTCGTAGTCGCCCGAGTCGTACGCGCCGAGGACGGGGTAGAAGTCGGCGCCGATGTCGTCGGGGGGCGTGTGCCCGCCCTGCTGCCAGTGCACCCACGAGCCGTGGTGGTCGGGGTTTCCGTACCAGGAGTAGTAGAAGGCGTGCACGTGCGGGGACGGCTCGGCCGCGTACGCCGGCTGCGGTCCGGGGTCGGGTGCCGCGGTGGCGGACGGCAGGCCGGCCGCCGCGGCGAGGCCGGCGCCCGCGGCGCCGGCGAGGAAGACTCTTCGGGTGGTCACGGTGGTGCTCCTCTCATGGGGGGAACGGGCTCCCGGCCCGTGGGGGTGAACCGGGAGCCCGGACGAAGGAACCGCTGTGCCGTGGTGCGCCGTGCGGGAGCGCTGTGCCGTAGAGGCCGGGATCAGTCCTGGCCGGGCCAGGTGGAGCAGTCCTCCCACACGCTGTCCCAGCCGGAGTTGCCGCCCCCGTCGGTCAGCGTGAAGGTGCCGCTGCCCTCCGGGTACGGGCAGTTGTAGACGCCGGCCACGCCGACGTCTGTCGCGGTGACGTTACCCGCGCTCACCTCGCCCTGCGTCTCGGCCTGCACGACGACGCTGCCGACGCCGGTGACGGTGGCGCCGTCGATGGTGACGTTCTGCACGGCCTTGCCCGTGCCGCTGCCGGAGACGAACTCGAAGGCGCTCCACGGGCTGTCGGTGACGACGGTGTCCGTGATGTTCACGTCCGCCTCGATGGCGCTGTCGTAGGCGTCGACGCGCAGCGCGCCCATCGGGTGGTTCCAGTTGGGGTTCATCGCGCCGGTACGCACCAGCTCGTTCCCGGCGACGGTGATGGTGCCGGCCAGCGGGTGGAACGGGTCCAGGAACTTCTGGTTGGAGATCGCGATGCCGCTGCCCAGGGCGTTCGTGTCGAGGATGAGGTTGTTCTCGACGGTGATGTCCGTGCCGCCGTAGATCGCGATGCCGTTGGCCAGGTTGGGCTGCGAGACGGTGTTGTTCGCGAAGGTGCAGTCCACGTCCGGTGCGTTCAGCGACCACATGGCGAGCGCGTCGTCGCCGGTGTTGCGCAGGAAGTTGTTCCGCACCTGGACGCCCTTGGCGTTGCCGTTGAGGTTGAGGCCGTCGGCGGTCATGTCGAGGAAGCGGTTGTTCTCGACCACGAGGTTGTCGTTGGTGCCGGTCAGCCAGAGACCGACCTTCAGGTGCTGCAGCCACATGCCGGAGACGGTGGAGCCGGCGCCGAGGCTGCCGTTGACGAAGTTGTCCGGGTTGCTGTCGACGCGCTCGGTGACCTCGCCGATGACGGCGAAGTCGGCGAGGTGCGCGTTGCCCGCGGAACCCGACTGGTTGACGAAGCGGGAGCTGCGGACCACGGAGTGCCACGAGCCGGCCCCCCGGATCGTGACGTTCTCCACGCCGGACAGCTCGGCGCCCACCTTGAAGTCGCCCGGCGGGATCCAGACCGTGCCGCCGCCCCTGGCCTCGGCGATCGCGGCGCGGAACGCCTCCGCGGAGTCCGCCGCGCCGGTCGGGTCGGCGCCCTTGTCGACGACGGAGACGGAGCCGGCCGGCTGCCCGGCGGGCGCGGCGACCTGCTCGAAGTCGGCGACGTCGACGGTGTACGGGCCGCCGCCGAGGTCGTCCGCCTGCAGCCGTACGGTGTCGCCGGCCTGGAAGTCCTGCCCGAGCTGGACGCGGGCGTTGTCCAGCAGGTGGTGGGTCTTGGCGCCGGGGATCCAGGGGGTGTCGACGTACGAGTACTTCGAGGTGACGGCGAGCGACGCGTCCAGCTTGGTGCCGTTGGCGTAGACGGCGAGGCTGCCCGACTTGCCGTCGGGGACGCTGTACGCGACGTTCACGGCGTTCGCCGGGGCCGTGAGCGTGAACTCGACGTACTCGCCCTGGGCGTCGAGCTGCACCGCCTGCCGCCCCGAGGACTCCGAGGCGAGCGTGCCCTGGGTGTAGTCCGGGCCGACGAGGCTGCCGTTGGTGTCGGCCGCCTCCGCCTCGATCGAGACGAACGGCAGGTCGGCGCCCGCCTCCGGCGCGCCGTGGGCGCCGCCGGGCAACGCGACGAGCGCCGCGGCGGCGGCCACGGCCGCGGCCAGCGTGATCCTTCCTGTGCGTGCTGTGCGCATGACGTACCTTCCCGTGGGGGGTTGGGTGGGGGGTGTGGGCCGGCGGTCCGGCCGCGCGGGGCGCAGCCGGCTAGATGCGCAGCCAGACCGCCGTGTCCCGCGGCAGCCGCCCCTCGTCCAGGGGGCCGCTGCCGATCAGGACGTCTCGGTGTGCCGGGAGCGGCGCGGGCTCCGCGGCGAGGTTGACGACGCAGACGAACTCGTCGGAGCGGGCGAAGGAGAGCACGCCCGCGGGGGCGTCGAGCCAGCGCATCGGCCCGTCGCCGAGGCCCGGCTCGCCGCGGCGCAGCCGCAGCGCCTCGCGGTACAGGCGCAGCATCGAGCGCGGGTCGTCCTCCTGGCCTGCGACGGCGTACGTGCCCCAGCCCGCCGGCTGCGGCAGCCACGGCTCGGCCGGCGCGCCGCCGGTCCCGCCGGCGCCGTCGTCCCCGCCGCCGGCGTGCGCGGAGTCGCTGAACCCGTACGCCGGTCCGCCCGGCCGCCACGGCAGCGGCACCCGGCAGCCGTCCCGCCCCGGGTCGCGGCCCTCGGAGCGGAAGTGCATCGGGTCGACGATGCGGTCCCGCGGCACCTCCGCCTCCGGCAGGCCCAGCTCCTCGCCCTGGTAGAGGTAGACGGAGCCGGGCAGCGCGAGGGAGAGCAGCGCCGCGGCGCGCGCCCTGCGGGTGCCGCGCACCGGGTCGGTGGGGGTGCCGAAGCGCTTGGCGGCGAAGTCGAAGCCCGTGCCCGGGTCGGCGTCGTCGCGGCCGTAGCGGGTGACGGTGCGGGTCACGTCGTGGTTGCACAGCACCCACGTCGCGGGCGCGCCGACCGGCGCGTGGTATTCGAGCGTGGTGTCGATGGACGCGCGCAGCTCGGCGGCGTCCCAGGGGCGGGCGAGGAAGTCGAAGTTGAACGCGGTGTGCAGCTCGTCCGGGCGCAGATAGCGGGAGAAGCGCTCCGGCTCGGGCACCCACAGCTCCCCGATGAGGACGCCGTCGTACTCGTCGGCGATGGCCCGCCAGGAGCGGTAGATGTCGTGGAGCTCGTCGCGGTCCACGTACGGGTTCGGCTCGCCGCGCGGGTCGTCCTCGTCCCAGTCGGGCAGCTCGGGGTCCTTGGCCAGCAGGGCGGCGGAGTCGATGCGGACGCCGGCCGCGCCCCGCTCGAACCAGAAGCGCAGCACGTCCTCGTGCTCGCGGCGCACCACCGGGTGGGCCCAGTTGAGGTCCGGCTGCCGCTCGGAGAACAGGTGCAGGTACCAGTCGCCGTCGGCGTGCCGGGTCCAGCTCTCGCCGTTGAACTGGGAGGGCCAGTTGTTCGGCGGCAGCTCGCCGTCGGGGCCGCGGCCGGGGCGGAAGTGGAACAGCTCGCGCTCCGGGCTGCCGGGCCCGGCGGCGAGCGCGGCGCGGAACCAGGGGTGGGCGTCGGAGACGTGGTTGGGCACGACGTCGACGATCGTGCGGATGCCGAGGGCGCGGGCCTCGGCGATCAGCTTCTCGGCCTCGTCGAGGGTGCCGAACGCCGGGTCGATCGCCCGGTAGTCGGCGACGTCGTAGCCGCCGTCGGCCATCGGCGAGACGTACCACGGGGTGAACCAGATGGCGTCCACGCCCAGCTCGGCGAGGTACGGCAGCCGGGCGCGGACGCCGGCGAGGTCGCCGGTGCCGTCGCCGTCGCCGTCGGCGAAGCTGCGTACGTAGACCTGGTAGATGGCGGCGTCGCGCCACCAGCTCGTATCCGACACTGAATCCCTCACAGGAAATCCCTACTGGTTCAGGAAGGGGGCCCGTGCCGTCAGCCCTTGAGGCTGCCGGCGGTCAGGCCGTGCATGATGTTGCGCTGGAAGACGAGGAAGATCACCAACGTGGGCACGGAAGCGATCGCGAGGGCCGCGATGAGCTGGTTCTCCGGAACGCTCGCGCCCAGCGAGTAGATGCCGACGTTGAGTGTCTGCTTCGACGGGTCGGGCAGGGTGAGCATCGGCCAGAGGAAGTCCTTCCACACGGCGACGACCGCGAAGATCGAGACCACGCCGAGGATCGGCCGGGACATCGGCAGGACGATGGACCACAGGGTGCGCATCGGCGATGCGCCGTCCATGGCCGCGGCGTCCATCAGCTCCCGGGGGATGGAGTCGAAGAACCGCTTGAGCAGGAAGATGTTGAAGGCGTTGGTGACCGCCGGCAGCCAGATCACCCACGGCGAGTTGATGAGGTTGCGCTCCACCAGCGGCACGTCGAGCACCGTGAGGTACTGCGGTACGACAAGCACCGTGGCCGGGATCATCAGGGTCGCGAGCATCGCGCCGAGGATGACCTTGCCCAGCACGGGGCGGAGCTTGGACAGCGAGTACGCCGCGGCCACGTCGAAGACGAGCATGAAGGCCAGCGCGCCGAAGGCGTACACGCAGGTGTTGAGGAGCAGTTGGGACAGGTCCAGCACGCTCCACGCCTCGGAGTAGTTGTCCGGCTGGACCTCGCCGGGCACCAGCGTCGGCGGGGTCTGCGCGAACTCCTGGGAGGACTTCAGCCCGCTGGTCACCATCCAGTACAGCGGCCCGATGAACGCCAGCGTGAAGACCGCCATGACCAGCGCGAACGCGGCCCAGTACAGGGCCTTTCCGCGCGGCCTGGCCAGCACCGCCGGCGAGATCAGCGTCCTTTGTGATTCGGCCATCTGGGATCTCCCGGCTTCAGTCTTCGCTGCTGCGGTCGAGGCGGACGAACGCGGCCGAGAAGACGGCGAGCACCAGCATCAGGACGACCCCGAGGGCCGCGGCGCTGCCGTAGTTGTTGAAGGTGAAGGCGTACTGGTAGATGAGCTGGACGACGGTGAGCGTCGAGTTCTCCGGGCCGGCGCCGCCGGTGAGCAGGAAAGGCTCCACGAAGACCTGCATCGTGGCGATGATCTGCATCAGCAGCATCAGCGACAGGATGAGCCTTGTCTGCGGGATGGTGACGTGCCAGATCTTGCGGAACAGCCCGGCACCGTCGAGCTCCGCGGCCTCGTACAGCTCGCCCGGGATGCCCTGCAGCGCGGCCAGGTAGATCAGCGTGGCGGCGCCCATGTTCATCCAGGTCGCGGCGATGACGACGGACAGCATCGCGGTGTCGGTCGACTGCAGCCAGTCCTGCGCGGGCAGGCCGAAGGTCTCCAGGATGCGGTTGAAGAGCCCGTGGCCCGGGTCGTAGAAGTACTTGAAGAGCAGCACGGAGGCGACCGGCGGCAGCATCACCGGCAGGTACACCAGGATCCGCAGATACGCCCGGCCGTGCCGGAACTCGTTCAGCACGATCGCGACCGCGAACGGCACGGCGAAGCCGAGGAGCAGCGCCAGGCCGGTGAAGAAGAAGGTGTTGCGCCACGCTTCCCAGAAGGCGGGGTCGTTGAAGATGTAACTGAGGTTCGACCAGCCGGCCCAGACGGTCTCGCCGTCCTCGTTCTTCTGGAAGGCCAGGATGAACTCCCTGACCATCGGATACCAGGAGAAGAGCGAGAAGCAGAGCACGGCGCCGATGAGGAAGCCGTGGGCGGTCAGGTTGCGGCGCAGCGCGCGGCCGAAGCTCTCGCGGCCCGCGTGCCGGCGGCCGGCGGGCCGCCCCGCGGACGGGGCGGCCGGCCGGGACAGGGTGGGCGCCGCCATGGCTACTGGTTCGCGAGGACCTGGTTGACCTGGTCCTCGGCGGTGTCGAGCAGTCCCGCGGGGTCGGCGTCCTCGTTGGTGAGCACGCCCGACATCACCGTGTCGAGGACCTTGTAGATCTCCTGCGCCTTGGGCGGCTCGGCGCGGCCGGGGACCGGGTCGTCGCGGAAGGGCTGGAAGTTCTCGACCGGCATCGTGGAGTGCTCGGCGCGCAGCTTGTCGTCCTGCTGCTTGCTCTCGCCCTTCCAGAAGTCCGGCTGCGGCAGCCCGACGGGCAGCCCGTCGGCCTTGGTACGGGCCCACTCGAACTGGCCCTTGCCGGGGGTGAGGAACTTGAAGTTCAGCCAGGCGATGGCGGCCTTGATCTGGTCGGGCGAGCTGCCCTTCTTGATCAGGTAGTCGTTGCCGCCGAAGAGGGTCGCCTCGCCGCCAGGTATCGGGCCCATGCCGTAGTCGGCGTAGTCGCCGCCCAGTTGCTGGACCATGTACGTGATGTCGTCGGGCGCGGCGAGGAACATGCCGAGCTTGCCGGTCGCCATCTGCTTCTGCAGGTCGCCCCACTTGAGCAACTGGGTCTTGCCCATGCTGTCGTCCTCCCAGCGCATCGCGTGGAGGGTCTCGACGTACTCGCGGCCGGTCTCGTCGTTGAACGCGGCCTTGGTGCCGTCCTCGGAGACGATGTCGCCGCCGAGGCCGTACATCGAGGCGGTGAAGTGCCAGCCGCCGTTGTTGCCGGCGCTGTACTCGCCGAAGCCGCTGATGCCGTCGCCGAGGCCGGATATCGCCTTGGCGGCGGTACGCACCTCGTCCCAGGACGTCGGCGGGTTGTCGGGGTCCAGGCCGGCCTCCTCGAAGAGCTTGCGGTTGATCAGCAGACCCATGGTGTAGTTGCTGGTCGGCAGCCCGTAGAGCTTGCCGTCCTGCTTGAGCACGTCGAGGACCTGCGGGTCGATGTCCGCGAGCGCCGGCACCGTCTTGTCGTTGACGTACGCGGTGATGTCCGCGGCGCCGTCGTTGTCGAGCACCTGCTGGAGGTCGGTGAAGTACGTGTAGAAGGCGTCCGGCTGGGACTTGGCCTTGAGCATGGCCGTGAAGCGCGGCGGCTCCAGGCAGGGGTCGGTCTGCTTCCCCTCGATCGTGACGTTCGGGTACTCCTTGTTGAAGGCCGCTACGTCCTCGTTCCACTCCTTGAGCTCGGCCTTCTCGGCCGCCGGCGGCATGCAGTCGATCGTCAGGGTGACCTCGGTCTCCGGGTCCAGCGGGGCGGCGGCGTCGGCCGGATCGGCCGCGTCGTCCTCGCCCTCGTCGGAGCTGGAGGTGCCGCACGCGGCGACGAGCGCCAGGGCGGCGCTGACGGCGAGGGCGGCGCTGGTACGGCGGAACCCGGTTTTTCTCATCTCGGTGACCCCTCTGGGCAGGAGCGGGAAGCCACGGCTGCACGCTGCCGTGGCGCGCACACTCAACCACCGTCGACAGGTCTTCGCAATATGTCGCGCGGAAATTGCAAGAATGAGACTGACGAATGAAGATCCTTCACCGCGCCGGGCCGGTGGAGCCGCGCACCACCAGCTCCGGCTCGAACAGCAGCTCGTCGGCGGCGACCGGGGCGCCGCCGATCTGCGCCGACAGCAGCTCGACCGCCGCCCGGCCCATCGACTCGATCGGCTGCCGCACCGTCGTCAGCGGCGGCGAGGTGCAGTTCATGAACGCCGAGTCGTCGTACCCCACCACCGACACGTCCCCCGGCACGTCCAGGCCGCGCCGCCGCACCGCCCGGATCACCCCGAGCGCGAGCGGGTCGCTGGCGCACACGAACCCCGTGACGCCGTCCTCCAGCATCCGCGTGGCGGCCGCCTGCCCGCTCTCCAGCGAGTACTGCGCCCGCGCCACGCGCGACGGCGGCAGCTCCAGGCCCGTCTGCCCGGCCAGCTCCTCGCCGGCGGCGAGCTTGCGGGCCGAGGGCACGTGGTCGCCGGGGCCCAGCAGCATGCCGATGCGGCGGTGCCCGAGCGACGCGAGGTGCCGCCACGCCTGCTCGACGGCGACCGCGTCGTCGCAGGAGACGCGGGGGAAGCCCAGGTCCTCGATGGCGGCGTTGATCAGCACCACCGGGATGCGCCGCTCGGCCAGCCTGCGGTAGTGCTCGTGCGGCGCGGCGGACTGCGCGTACTGGCCACCGGCGAACACCACGCCGGAGACCTGCTGTTGCAGGAGCAGATCCACGTACGCGGCCTCGGAGACGCCGTTCTTCGTCTGCGTGCACAGCACCGGGGTGAGGCCGAGCTGGGCCAGCGCGCCGCCGACCACCTCGCCCAGCGCGGGGAAGATCGGGTTCTGCAGCTCCGGCAGCACCAGGCCGACCAGCCGGGCGCGCTCGCCGCGCAGTTGCGTGGGCCGTTCGTAGCCGAGCACGTCGAGGGCCGACAGCACCGCCTGCCGGGTCGCCTCCGACACCCCGGGCTTTCCGTTCAGCACGCGGCTGACGGTGGCCTCGGAGACCCCCACCTTCTTGGCAACCTCAGCAAGTCGTCGAGTCATGCCCGCAAGATTAGCGCAAGAAGCGCAAACTGCTTGCGGGGGTCGCGGGACCGACCCGTCCCGCCTGCGCGGGCGGTACGCCGGGGGGTGGGCGTACGCCGCGGGCGGCAGCGGTGCCGGGGGCCCGCGAGGACCCCCGGGACGCGGGGGACCACCGGGACGGACGGGCCCCGGGGGACGGGGCGTTGAAGAACGGTTAGGCTCACCTATGTGAGTACGTGCGCGACCGCCTCCGGAGAGCTGGCCGAACCGCTCGCCGGGACCGCGGCCGTCGCCGCGACCTGGCTGCTCGTCGAGCAGACCGGCCCGTGGGGGAACGAGGCGCTGACCCAGAGCCACCTCGACCCCGAGATCGGCCGTGCCCTGGAGGAACGCGCCGAGGGCACCGGCGTACGCGTCGCGCTCATCCGCCGGCCCGGCCGGCACGCCGACGTCCGCCGCCCCGCCAGCCGCCGCGTCCTCGCCGCCCACACCGCCCCCGGCGGCACCTGGATCCGCGCCACCGACCTCCGTGACCCCGCGGTCCTCACCGGCCTCGACCTCGCCGCCCTCGGCCGCGGCGAGCACGCGGGCTTCGACGCCGCCCTCGGCGCCGGCCCGTACCGCGGCGAGCCGCCGGTCTTCGTCTGCACCAACGGCCGGCGCGACCGCTGCTGCGCGCTCCTCGGCCGTCCGCTGGCCGCCGACCTGCACGCCGCGGGCGGCACCGCGACCTGGGAGATCACCCACATCGGCGGCCACCGCTTCTCGCCCACCCTGCTCCTCCTCCCGCACGGCTACGCCTACGGCCGCATGACCCCGCACGCCGTCAAGGAGGTCATCGAGTGGCTGGCCTCCGGGCTGGTCGTCCCGGACGGCTGCCGCGGACGCTCCACCTGGGAGCGCCCCGGGCAGGCGGCGGAGCTGGCGGTGCGCCGGCTGACCGGGGCGTACGGCGCCGACGACCTCGTGGTCGTACGCACCGAAGCCGAGGCCGAAGCCGAACGCGAAGGTGACGGTGACGGCTGGCGGGTGACCGTCGCGCACCGCGACGGGCGCGCCTGGGACGTGCCCGTCACCGCGCGCGCCGCCGCCGCGGCCACGCCCGCGAGCTGCGGCGCCGCGCCCGTCCTGCAGCGGCACATGGCCGCGGGGCCGCCGCGCGCGCGGTGAGTCCGGCCGCACCCGGGAAGCCACGCCAGGGGGATGCCCGTAGCGTCCCGGTCGGTTACGGTTCGCCCTCATGGGTGCAACGTCGACCGTACGCCGCGGCGAGCCCCGCGGCCCCGGCCGGCGGCTCGGCTGGCCGCGCCGTGTCTCCTCCCAGATCCTGCTCATGCAGCTCGCCCTGGCCACCGGGGTCACGATCCTCGCCGCGGCGCTCTTCCTCGCGCCGTACAGCGACGAGCTCGACCGGCAGGTGATGCGCCGCGCGCTGGCCATCGCGCAGAGCACCGCGGTCGAGCCCGGCCTCGCCGAGGCGCTGCTGACCACCCCCGCCGACCCGGACGGACCGGTGCAGCGCCGCGCCGAGCGGATCCGCAGGGCCACCGGCGCCGAGTACGTCGTCGTGCTGGACAACCGCGGCGTGCGCTGGTCCCACACCCGGCCCGGGAACGTCGGCCACCGCGTCTCCACCGACCCCTCGGCGGCGCTCGCCGGCGAGGAGTGGATGGGCATCGACACCGGCACCATGGGGCGTACCGCCCGCGGCAAGGTGCCGCTGCACGACCGGGAGGGGCGGATCGTCGGCGCGGTCTCGGTCGGCATCCCGTACGAGGGCGTACGCGACCGGCTCATCGCGGCGGTGCCCGGCGTGCTGGCGTACGCGGGGGGCGCGTTGGCCGTCGGCGCGCTCGTCGCCTTCGCGCACTCCCGCCGGCTCCAGCGCCGCACTCGCGACCTCGCGTTCTCCGACATAGCAGCGCTGCTGGACGAGCGCGAGGCGATGCTGCACGGCATCCGCGAGGGCGTCGTCGCGCTCGACGGCGGCGGCCGGCTGCGGCTGGTCAACGACGAGGCCGCCCGGCTCCTCGGCATCGACCCCGGGCACACCGGCCGCCCGCTGGACGACGTGCTGCGCCCGGGCCGGACCGCGGACGTGCTCGCCGGCCGGGTCGCCGGCTCCGACCTGCTGACGGTCAGCGACGGCCGGGTGCTCGTCGCCAACCGCATGCCCACCGCCGACGGCGGCGCCGTCGCCACCCTGCGCGACCGCACCGAGCTGGAGCAACTGGGCCGCGAACTGGACTCCACCCGCGGCCTCATCGACGCCCTGCGCGCCCAGGACCACGAGCACGCCAACCACCTGCACACCCTGCTCGGGCTGCTGGAGCTGGGCATGACGGAGGAGGCCACCGAGTACATCGCCGAGGCCGCCGGCGGCCGTCGCGCCACCGCGGAGCAGGTGACCGGCCGGATCCGCGACCCGCTGCTCGCCGCGCTGCTCGTCGGCAAGGCGACCGTCGCCGCGGAGCGGGGCGTGCCGCTGGTGGTGACGGGGGAGCTGCCCGACCGGGCAGTCGACCCGCGCGGGCTGGTCACCATCGTCGGCAACCTGGTCGACAACGCCCTGGACGCGGCGGTGGGTTCACCGGCCCCGCTGGTCGAGGTGGACCTGCGCGCCGACGGCGAGACGGTGCGGCTGCGGGTCGCCGACTCCGGTCCGGGGGTGCCGGCGGAGCGGCGCGAGATGGTCTTCGCGGACGGCTGGACGACGAAGGAGCCGCCCGCGCACGGCAAGCGGGGCCTCGGTCTCGCGCTGGTGCGGCGGCTCGCGGAGCGGCAGGGCGGCGGCGCGGAGGTCGGCGAGCGGCCGGGCGGGGGCGCGGAGTTCACCGTCGTGCTCCCGGAGGCGCTGGCGCCGGCGGCCGGGCGCGTGCCCGAGCGCCGGCTGCCGGCCCCGTAGCCCGTGTGGCCCGTGTGGCCCGCGGTTCCGCCGCTACGCGGCCCCCGCCCCGGTCAGCGCGCGGACCTGGGTCTTCGCGTGCCGTACGGGATCCGCGGGCTCCGCGGACGTGACCGTGCCCAGCCAGCCCGCGAGGAAGCCCAGCGGCACGGACACCAGCCCCGGGTTCTGCAGCGGGAAGACGTGGAAGTCCACGCCCGGGAAGAGGGCGGCCGGGCTGCCCGAGACCACCGGCGAGAACACCACCAGCAGCACCGCGGGGCCGAGCCCGCCGTACAGCGCCCACAGCGCGCCGCGGGCGGTGAAGCGGCGCCAGAAGAGCGCGTAGAGCAGCACCGGCAGGTTCGCCGAGGCCGCCACCGCGAAGGCGAGCCCGACGAGGAACGCCACGTTCAGGTCCCGGGCCAGCAGTCCGAGGCCGATGGCGAGTGCACCGATGACCGCCGCGGCCACCCGCGCCACCGTCACCTCGCCGGGGCCGCCGGCCGTGCCGGCGGGCCGTCGCGTACGGCCCGGGCGGCGCCGCGCGCGGGCGCGGCGCACCGTCGCGTACAGGTCGTGCGCCACCGACGCCGACGACGCCAGCGTGATCCCCGCGACCACCGCCAGGATCGTCGCGAACGCCACGGCCGCCACCACCGCGAAGAGGATCGTTCCGCCGGCCGAGCCCGCGCCGCCCCCGAGGTCGAGCGCGAGCAGCGGCACCGCCGTGTTGCCCGACGGGTCGTCGGCGCGCACCGCCGCGCCGCCCACGAGCGCCGCGGCGCCGAAGCCGAGCACGATCGTCATCAGGTAGAAGCCGCCGATCAGCCCGATCGACCAGACCGCCGAGCGGCGCGCGGAGGCGGCGGTCGGCACGGTGGAGAAGCGGGCCAGGATGTGCGGCAGGCCCGCGGTGCCGAGGACCAGCGCGAGGCCCAGGCTGAGGAAGTCCAGCCGGTCGACGAGCCCGCCGCCGTACGCGAGGCCCGGGGCGAGGAAGTCGGAACCGTGGCCGCTGCGCCCGGCCGCGGCGTCGAGCAGCGCGCCGGGGTCGCCGTGGAAGCGCAGCAGCACCAGCACGGTGAGCGTCAGCGCCCCCGCCAGCAGCAGCACGGCCTTGACGATCTGGATCCAGGTCGTGGCGCGCATCCCGCCGAGCACGACGTACGTCACCATCAGCGCGCCGACGCCCGCGACCGCGGCCGTGCGCGCGCCGCCGGTGTGGCCGCCGGCCAGCAGCGCCACCAGGCTGCCCGCGCCGACCATCTGCGCCACGAGGTACAGCACCGAGACCGTGACCGACGAGATGCCCGCGGCGAACCGTACGTGCGGCCGGCGTAGCCGGCAGGCGACGACGTCGCCGAGGGTGAACCGGCCGCAGTTGCGCACGAGTTCCGCGACGAGCAGCAGCACGACGAGCCAGGCGACGAGGAAGCCGACGGAGTACAGCACGCCGTCGTAGCCGTAGAGCGCGATGAGGCCGGAGACGCCGAGGAAGGAGGCGGCGGACAGGTAGTCCCCGGAGAGGGCGAAACCGTTCTCCATGGGGGTGAACAGCCGGCCGCCGGCGTAGAACTCCTCCGGCGAGCCGTGCCGCCGCCGCCCCGCCCACAGCGTGATCGCCAGCGTCAGCGCGACGAACGCGCAGAACAGCAGCAGAGCGAGCTTCCGGTGCTCCCCGGTCACCGGCCCGGCTCCTGCCGCGAGGGTCGGCGGGTCCCGACGTAGCCGTCCGCGCGGCGGGTGCGCATGGCGATGTCCCAGCGCAGGTCGAGCGCGGCGGGGTCGCGGCGCAGCCGGGCGTGCCGGGCGTACGCCCAGGTGAGCAGGAACGTCGTCGCGAACTGGCCGAGGCCGGCGAGCAGCGCGACGTTGACCGGCCCCGCGACCCGGCGGCCCATCAGGTCCGGGGCGACGGTGGCGGCCACGACGTACGACAGGTACCAGGCGAGGAACGCGAGCGCGGCCGGCACGACGAAGCGGCGGTACTGGCGGCGTACGCGCCGGAACTCGGGGGTGGCGTGGACCGCGAGGTACACGTCGTCGTCGGGCTCGGCTCCGTGGTCGTCACCGGGCTCGGCGCCGTCCGCGCCTGGGGGAGCGGCGCGGTCCGGCCGGCCGGACCAGTCCGGCCGGTCGGACCACGGATCGTGGGGCGGGGCTGCCGGGGCGCCCTCGGGCCCCTGGGGGTCGTTCACCGGAGTGCTCTCCTCGCTCGGCGGGGTTGCCGACTGCCCAGAATGAGCACCGCGGGAAGATCACAGTTGGGGCATTCCCGGCCCTTCACACCTTCAGGCGACAGCCCTGGCAATTTCTGCCTGCTGGGCGTTGCCTCCGGTAACCACGACCGCGACGCGCTGTCCCGCGAAGGCGTCCGGCTGCGCGTACAGCGCCGCGAGCGCCGCGGCGCCGGCGCCCTCAGCCAGCGTGTGCGCGTCACTCATCAGGCTCTTCTGGGCGAGGGCGATCTCCTCGTCGTCGACGAGGAGGAAGTCCGCCAGCCCGGTGCGCATCAGCGCCTGCGGCAGCGCGAATCCGGTGCCGGTGGCCAGCCCCTCGACGCGGGTGCGGTTGGGGTGTTCGACCAGGTGTCCGGCACGCCACGACCGGTACGCCGCCGGGGAGGCCGACGACTGCACCGCGATCACCCGGCAGTCCGGGGCGACGGCCGCGGCCACCAGGCACGCGGCGGCGGCCCCGCTGCCCCCGCCAACCGGGACGATCACCGCGTCCAGGTCCGGCGCCTGCTCGAACAGCTCCAGGTACGCGGTGGCCACCCCGGCGACGATCTCCGGCTCGTCCGCCGCGCTCACCAGCCGGGCGCCGCGCTCGGCGGCCAACCGCCCGGCGTACGGGCGGGCTTCGTCGAACGTCGCGCCGTGCTCGATCAGCTCCGCGCCGAGGGCCGTGACGGCGCGCGCCTTGCCGGGGTTGGGGCGCTCCGGCATCACGATCGTGCAGGGTGCGCCGTGCCGGGCGGCGGCGTAGGCGAGCGACTGGGCGTGGTTGCCGGTGGAGTACCCCACGATGCCGCGGGCGCGCTCCTCGTCGCTCATCGAGGCGAGGAGGGCGAGGCCGCCGCGTACCTTGAACGCGCCCGTCGGCTGGGTGTTCTCGTGCTTGACGAGCAGGCGCGCGGCCGAGCCCCGGTCCAGCGCGGGGTAGGACCACAGCGGGGTGGGCGGCAGTTCGTCGCGGATCAGCCGGCGGGCGAGCAGGGCGTCGGTGACGGTCGGAGTCCTCATGGCCCCACGCTGGCAGCCGGTGACCTCCGGGTCCAGCGCGAGGATCACCCCGCGCCTCCGCAGACCGCCGGTCCGCCACGCCTCTCGCCCACGCGCAACTGCCGCGCCGCCGGGCCCGGACCGGAAGCGGCCCGCGCCCCGTACCGCCCCGCGCGCCTACACCGGGCCCGCCACCGCCGTCACCTGCTTCGCCAGCGGCGTCCCCGAGCCGTCCCGGCGCGGGTCCGGCTCCGGCAGCTCCACCGGGCTGCCGGTGCGCCCCGCCGCGCGGGCCGGCACCGGCCCCGCCCAGGCGAACGTCAGGCAGTCCTCGCCCTTCAGGAACCGCTGGCAGCGCACGCCGCCCGTCGCCCGCCCCTTCCGGGGGAACTGGTCGAACGGCGTGAGCTTGGCCGTCTGCACCCACGCCCCGTCCAGCGCCCCCGTGGAACCCGCGACCGTCAGCACCGCCGCGTCCGCCGCCGGGTCGACCACGTGGAACGCGACGACCCTCGCCCCCGCGCCCAGCTTCACGCCCGCCATGCCGCCGGCGGCCCGGCCCTGCGGCCGCACCTGCCCCGCGGGATAGCGCAGCAACTGCGCGTCGCTGGTGACGAAGACGAGGTCCTCCTCGCCCGTGCGCAGCTCCGCCGCGCCGACGACCTGGTCGCCGTCCTTGAGCGACACGACCTCCAACTCGTCCTTGTTCGCGGGGTAGTCCGGCACCACCCGCTTCACCACGCCCTGCTCCGTGCCCAGCGCCAGGCCCGGCGAGGACTCGTCGAGCGTCGTGAGACAGACGACCTTCTCGCCGTCCGCCAGGGTCAGGAACTCCGAGACCGCCGCGCCCCCCGCCAGGCTCGGCCGGGCCGCGGTCTCCGGCAGCACCGGCAGGTCGATCACCGATACCCGCAGCAGCCGCCCCTGCGAGGTCACCGCCCCGATGTGCGCCCGCGACGTCGTCGGCACGGCGGAGACGATCACGTCGTGCTTGACGCGCTTCGCCGGCGCCGGCTCGCCGAAGGGATCGCCGTTGGCGGTACGGGCGAGCAGCCCGGTGGACGACATCAGCACCCGGCACGGGTCGTCGGACATCTCCAGCGGCACCGCCGCGGCCGGCTCCCCGCCGGCCTCCAGCAGCACCGTGCGGCGCTCGCTGCCGTACTTCTTCGCCACCGCCGACAGCTCCCCGGACACCAGCTTGCGCAGCTCCGCGTCCGACTCCAGGATCCGCGTCAGCTCGGCGATCTCCGCCGTCAGCCGGTCCCGCTCGGCCTCCAGCTCCAGCCGGTCGAACTTCGTCAGCCGGCGCAGCGGCGTGTCCAGGATGTACTGCGTCTGGATCTCGGAGAGCGAGAAGTGGGCGATCAGCCGCTCCTTGGCCTGCGCGGCGTTCTCGCTGGCCCGGATGATGCGGATGACCTCGTCGATGTCGAGCAGCGCGACGAGCAGGCCCTCCACCAGGTGCAGCCGGTCGCGGCGCTTGGTGCGCCGGAACTCGCTGCGCCGCCGCACCACCGTGAAGCGGTGGTCGAGGAAGACCTCCAGCAGTTCCTTGAGGCCCAGCGTGAGCGGCTGCCCGTCGACGAGCGCGACGTTGTTGATGCCGAAGGTCTCCTCCATCGGCGTCAGCTTGTACAACTGCTCCAGCACGGCCTCGGGGTGGAAGCCGTTCTTGATCTCGAAGACCAGCCGCAGGCCGTGCTCGCGGTCGGTGAGGTCCTTCAGGTCGGCGATGCCCTGCAGGCGCTTCGCCCCGATGAGGTCCTTGACCTTGGCGCGGATCTTCTCCGGCCCGACGGTGAAGGGCAGCTCCGTGACGACGATGCCCTTGCGGCGCGCGGAGACCTGCTCGACCGTCGCGGTGGCGCGGATCTTGAAGCTGCCGCGGCCCGTCTCGTACGCGTCCCGGATGCCGTCGAGGCCGACGACCCGGCCCCCGGTGGGCAGATCGGGACCCGGCACGTACCGCATCAGGGTGTCCAGGTCGGCGCCCGGGTGCCGGATCAGGTGCCGCGCGGCGGCGATGACCTCTCCGAGGTTGTGCGGCGGCATGTTGGTCGCCATCCCGACCGCGATCCCGGAGGCGCCGTTCACCAGCAGGTTCGGGAACGCGGACGGCAGGGCGACGGGCTCCTGTTCGCTGCCGTCGTAGTTGGGGGCGAAGTCGACGGTGTCCTCGTCGATCGACTCGACCATGAGCGTCGCGGCGGGCGCGGGGCGGCACTCGGTGTAGCGCATGGCCGCGGGCGGGTCGTCGTTGCCGAGGGAGCCGAAGTTGCCGTGGCCGTCGACAAGCGGCAGCCGCATCGAGAACGGCTGCGCCATGCGCACCAGCGCGTCGTAGATGGCGGAGTCGCCGTGCGGGTGGAGGCGGCCCATCACCTCGCCGACGACGCGCGCGCACTTCACGTACGACCGCTCGGGGCGCAGGCCCATCTCGTTCATCTGGTGGAGGATGCGGCGGTGCACGGGCTTCAGGCCGTCGCGGGCGTCGGGGAGCGCGCGGGAGTAGATGACCGAGTACGCGTACTCGAGGAAGGAGCCCTGCATCTCGTCCACGACGTCGACGTCGAGGATCCGCTCTTCGAACTCCTCTGGCGGCGGGGCACTGCTTCTGCGGCGGGCCATCTCGGCTGCTGCTCCTCATCGGCTCGTTCACGGGCGGTCGGCGTGCGCCCCCATTGTGGACCCACGCGCCGACATCGCCGACCACGACCCGGCGCACGGCCCCCGGCATACAGTGGGGGCGCGACACCGGACGTCCGGTGTCCGCGTACAGCAGCGATCGAAGGGACTCCATGCCCATGGGTCAGACGGCCACCCCGCAGGCCGGTTCAGGCGGACCGACACTGGAAGAACACCGCTTGGACAACGGGCTGCGGGTCATCCTCTCCGAGGACCCTCTCACGCCCGTCGCCTCGGTGTGCATCTGGTACGACGTGGGTTCGCGCCACGAGGTGGCCGGCCGCACCGGCCTCGCCCACCTCTTCGAGCACCTGATGTTCCAGGGCTCGGCGCAGGTCTCCGGCAACGGCCACTTCGAACTGGTGCAGTCCGCCGGCGGCTCGCTCAACGGCACCACCAGCTTCGAGCGCACCAACTACTTCGAGACCATGCCGGCCCACCAGCTCGAACTGGCTCTGTGGCTGGAGGCCGACCGGATGGGCTCGCTGCTCACGGCGCTGACCCAGGAGAGCCTGGACAACCAGCGCGACGTGGTGAAGAACGAGCGCCGCCAGCGGTACGACAACGTGCCCTACGGCACGGCGTTCGAGAAGCTCGCCGCGATGACGTACCCCGAGGGCCACCCGTACCACCACACGCCGATCGGCTCCATGGCCGACCTGGACGCGACCTCCCTCGCGGACTGCCAGGAGTTCTTCCGCACGTACTACTCGCCGAGCAACGCCGTGCTCTCCGTCGTCGGCGACATCGACCCGGCGCAGACCCTCGCCTGGGTGGAGAAGTACTTCGGCTCCATCCCCGCGCACGAGGGCAAGCAGCCCCCGCGCGACGGCGCGCTGCCCGACACCCTCGGCGGCGCGCAGCGCGTGCCGCTCGCCGAAGAGGTGCCGTCGCGGGCGCTGATGGCCTCGTACCGGCTGCCCGAGGACGGCACCCGCGAGGCCGACGCCGCGGACCTGGCCCTGACCGTGCTCGGCGGCGGCGAGTCCTCCCGGCTCTACAACCGCCTGGTGCGCCGCGACCGGCTCGCCGTGGCGGCCGGGTTCGGGATGCTGCGGCTGGCCGGCGCGCCGTCGCTCGGCTGGCTCGACGTCAAGGCGTCCGGCGGCGTCGAGGTGCCCGCCATCGAGACCGCCGTCGACGAGGAGCTGGCCCGCTTCGCCGAACAGGGGCCGACGCCCGAGGAGATGGAGCGGGCGCAAGCGCAGCTCGAACGCGAGTGGCTGGACCGGCTGGCGACCGTCGGCGGCCGGGCGGACGAGTTCTGCCGCTACGCGGTGCTCTTCGGCGACCCGAAGCTCGCGCTCGGCGCGGTCGAGCGGATCCTCGGCGTCACGGCCGAGGAGGTGCAGGCCGTCGCCAAGGCGCGGCTGATCCCGGAGAACCGCGCGGCGCTCGTGTACGAGCCCACGGCGCCCGCCGCCGACGCCACCGACGAGAACGACGGCGCCGCGGACGCCGCGAGCACCGAGGAAGACGAGGTTCAGGCGTGACCGCCGAGACGACCAGCATGATGACCTTCCACCCGCGCCCGCAGGGCGGCGAGGCCCGGCCGTGGGCGTTTCCCGCCCCGGACCGCGGCACCCTCGCCAACGGGCTCACGGTGCTCACCTGCCACCGGCCGGGACAGCAGGTCGTCGCCGTCGAGGTGTGCCTCGCCGCGCCGCTGGACGCCGAGCCCGCCGGTCTCGACGGCGTCGCCATGATCATGGCGCGGGCGTTCTCCGAGGGCACGGACACGCACACCGCCGAGGAGTTCGCCGCCGAGCTGGAGCGCTGCGGCGCCACCATCGACGCGCACGCCGACCACCCCGGCGTCCGCGTCTCCCTGGAGGTCCCCGCCTCCCGGCTGCGCCGCGGCCTGACGCTGCTCGCCGACGCGCTGCGCGCGCCCGCCTTCCCGGACGACGAGATCGAGCGGCTGGTCGCCAACCGGCTGGACGAGATCCCGCACGAGCTGGCCAACCCCGGCCGGCGCGCCGCGATGGCGCTGTACGCCGAGCTGTTCGACGCCGGTGACCGCCTCTCCCGGCCCCGCTGGGGCACGGAGGAGTCCGTCGCGGGCATCGACGCCGCGTCCGTACGGGCCTTCTACCACGCCCATGTCCGGCCCGCCACCGCCACCGTCGTGGTCGTCGGCGACCTGACCGGCGCCGACGTCGACGACGCGCTGGCAGGCACCCTCGGCGCCTGGACCGGCACGCCCGCCGAGGCCCGCCCGCTGCCGCCGGTGGCCGCGGACGACACCGGCCGGGTCGTCGTCGTCGACCGCCCGGGCGCGGTGCAGACGCAGGTGCTCATCGGCCGCGTCGGCGCCGACCGGCACGACGCCGTCTGGCCCGCCCAGCTCCTCGGCACGTACTGCCTGGGCGGGACCCTCACCTCGCGCCTCGACGTCGTGCTGCGCGAGGAGAAGGGCTACACCTACGGCGTGCGGGCCTCCGCCCAGTCGCTACGCTCGCCGGCCGCCGGCACCGGCGCCGCGCTGCTGGCCATCAGCGGGTCGGTGGAGACCGACGTGACCGGCCCGGCGCTGGCGGACACCTGGCAGGTGCTGCGCTCGCTGGCCGACGGGCTGACCGACGCCGAGCGGGACGCGGCGGCCGACTTCCTGGTCGGCGTGGCCCCGCTGCGGTACGAGACGTCGGCCGCGGTCGCCGGCACGCTGGCCGACCAGGTCGAGCAGCAGCTCCCGGACGACTACCAGGCCCGGCAGTACGCCCGGCTCGCCGCCACCGGCACGGTGGAGGCCACGGCCGCGGTGCTGAGCGCGTTCCCCACGGACCGGCTCGTGACCGTGCTCGTCGGCGACGCGGAGAAGATCGCCGAGCCGGTGCGGGAGCTGGGCATCGGTGAGGTCAGGGTCGTCTCCGGCTGATTGCCGGCTTTACCGCGTCCCGCGGTAAACGGCCCGTAGCAGACCGGAAAGAGCCCGGCGGTGCCGCCGGGCTCTTTCGCGTTCCTGCCGGAATTCGCATACCGCTGCCATACTGTTCACCCGGGGCGGCGCTAAGGGGCGTGGATGATGCGGTGTGCGCGGTGAACGGCGGTATTTCCCAGGCGGTGTGTACGGCGATCCGCGACGACATCGTCTCGGGATTCTTCGCCCAGGGCGCCCGGCTCGCCGAGGAGCACCTCGCGCGCAGGTACGGTGTCTCGCGGGTGCCGGTCCGCGAGGCGCTGCGCACCCTGGAGTCGGAGGGCTTCGTCACCACCAAGCGGCACGCCGGCGCCTGCGTCGCCGAGCCCACCGCGCAGGACACCGCCGACCTGCTGGAGATACGCGCGCTGCTGGAGCCGCTGGGTGCCGCGCGGGCGGCCCAGCGGCGTACCGAGGCCCATCTGAAGGTGCTGCACGGCCTGGTGCGGCTGGGCAGGGAACGGGCGCAGCGCGGGCACGTCGCGGAGCTGCCGTCGCTGAGCACGTGGTTCCACGAGACGCTGGCGCAGGCCACCGGCAGCCGGAACCTCACCGCGCTGCTGGTGCAGGTGCGCCGGAAGGTGTCCTGGCTGTACGGGGCCTCGCCGGCGGTGCGGTCGGTGGAGGCGTGGGACGAGCACGGCGCGATCGCCGACGCCGTGGCGCGCGGGGACGCGGAGCGGGCCAGGGTTCTCGCCACGGCGCACGTGGAGCGTTCCGCGGGTGCGTACGAATTGCGCAGAACCGTGCGCGTGAGTTCCCGGAAACATGCCGTAAACACGGGAAGCGATCAGCCGTAACAATCTCGTGCCCGCGGAAATCGGGGGAGCGGGGGAAATGCCGACCCGCCGGAATACGAAGGGCGGTAATCGGCCGATTCCCCCCGGCGGTGCGTCGTACGGATTCGTGCGCGGACGCGCGTCAGACGGTTTCCGGCAGCTCGTCCAGGCCCTCCTGGACCAGCTTCGCCAGCCGGTCGAGCGCGGCGTCGGAGGCGTCGTCCTCCGAGGCGAGGACGATCTCGTCGCCGCCCTTGGCGCCCAGGCCCAGCACGGCCAGCATGGAGGCGGCGTTGACGGCGTTGCCGTCGGCGGCCTTCGAGATCGTCACCGGGACGCCGGCGGCGGTGGCCGCCCGCACGAAGATCGACGCGGGGCGGGCGTGCAGGCCCTCGGCCCAGCCGACGGTGACGCGGCGCTCAACCATGGTGTTGCCCTTCCATCGTTCTAGTTGTCTAGACCATTCTCGCACGCGCGCCGAGTGGACCGGACCGCGGTCGGACCGCGCCGGCCTGCGGCGTTCCGGGGCACGGGCCCTTCGTCTCCCACCCCCGCCGCCCTTCGTCTCCCGCCCTGTGCCGCCTGCCCCGGCCGCCCCGCGGCGCCCGGCGCGCCCCGCGGTCACCTCAGCCTGCCCTGCCGCCCGCGCTCCCGCCAGCATGCGCGGACCGTAACCTGGGCCCATGTCCACCCCGTCGGCACATGAGTACCCCACCCACTGGGAAGCCGACGTCGTGCTGCGCGACGGCGGCACCGCGGAGGTCAGGCCGATCGTCCCGGACGACGCCGACCGGCTCGTCGCGTTCTTCGACCGGGTCTCCGACGAGTCCAAGTACCTGCGCTTCTTCGCCCCGCACCCGCAGCTCTCCGCCAAGGACGTGCACCGCTTCACCCACCACGACTACGTCGACCGGGTGGGCCTGGCGGCCGTCGTCGGCGACGCCTTCATCGCCACCGTGCGCTACGACCGCACCGAGCCCGCCCCCGACGGGGCGCCGCAGGCCGAGGTGGCGTTCCTCGTCCAGGACGACCAGCAGGGCCGCGGCGTCGCCTCCGTGCTGCTGGAGCACATCGCGGCCTGCGCCCGCGAGCGGGGCGTGCGCCGTTTCGTCGCCGACGTGCTGCCCGCCAACAGCCGCATGATGAAGGTCTTCACGGACGCCGGCTACACGCAGAAGCGCAGCTTCGAGGACGGCGTCGTGCGGCTGGAGTTCCCACTGGAGCCCACCGAGCGGTCGCTCGCGGTCATGCACGCCCGCGAGCAGCGGGCCGAGGCCCGCTCCGTGCGGCGGCTGCTCGCCCCGCGCTCCGTCGCCGTGGTCGGCGTCGGCCGCCGCCCCGGCGGCGTCGGCCGCACCGTCCTCGCCAACCTCCTCGCCGCCGGCTTCACCGGCCGGGTCTACGCCGTGAACCACGCGTACCCCGCGGGGCAGGACCGGCTCCTGCCGGAGGACGTCCCCGCCCGCCGCTCCGTGCGCGACATCGACGAGCCCGTCGACCTCGCCGTCGTCGCCGTGCCCGCCGCCCGCGTCCCCGACGTCGTCGACGACTGCGGCGAACAGGGCGTGCAGGGGCTCGTCGTGCTCTCCTCCGGCTACGCCGAGGAGGGCCCCGCCGGCCGGGCGCGGCAGCGCGACCTCGTCCGGCAGGCCCGCGGCCACGGGATGCGGGTCATCGGCCCCAACGCCTTCGGCGTCCTCAACACCGCCCCGCCCGTACGCCTGAACGCCACCCTCGCGCCCGAGCCCGCGGGCGCCGGGCGCGTCGGGGTCTTCACGCAGTCCGGCGCCATCGGCATCGCGCTGCTGTCCGGGCTGCACCGGCGGCCCGGCGCGGCGCTCACCGGGGTGTCCACGTTCGTCTCCGCCGGCAACCGCGCCGACGTCTCCGGCAACGACCTGCTGCAGTACTGGCACGACGACGGCGCCACCGACGTCGTCCTCATGTATCTCGAATCCCTCGGCAACCCGCGCAAGTTCACCCGCCTCGCCCGCCGCACGTCGGCCGAGAAGCCCGTCGTGGTCGTCAAGGGGGCCCGGCACAGCGCCAGCATGCCGCCCGGCCACGCCGTGCCGCGCACGTCCGTGCCCGCCGAGACCGTCGGCGCGCTGCTGCGCCAGGCCGGGGTCGTCGCCGTCGACACCGTCACCGAACTCGTCGACACCGGGCTGCTGCTCGCCGCCCAGCCCCTGCCCGCCGGGCCGCGGGTCGCGATCGTCGGCAACTCCGACTCCCTCGGCCTCCTCGCGTACGACGCCTGCCGCGCCGCCGGACTGCGCCCGCTGCCCCCGCGCGACCTGACCGCGGCCGCGGCGCCGGAGGACTTCCGGGCCGCCGTCGCCGGCGCGCTGGCCGAGGACGGCTGCGACGCGGTGCTGGTGACGACGATCCCGTGGGTTGCGGACCCGGACGTGCCCGCGCTCGCCGCGGTGCCGGGGCCGCAGGACGCGGGGGCGCTCGCGGCGGCGCTGCGCGCGGCGGCGGCCGGCGCGACGAAGCCGGTGGCCGTCGTCCACCTGGAGATCGAGGGCCTGCCCGCCGCCCTGGCGGCCCCGCCGGACGGCATCCCGACGTACCCGGCGGGGGAGCGGGCGGCGCGGGCCCTGGCGCAGGCGGTGCGGTACGCCCAGTGGCGCCGGCGCGCGGCGGACCCGGGCCGGGTGCCGGAGTACGACGACCTGGACCCGGCGGGCGCCGCGGCGGACATCGCGGAGCTGCTGCCGGACGCGGAGGGCGTGCCCGTCGACGTACCCGAGCAGGCCGCGGTGCGCGTGCTGGCCCGGTACGGGATCACCGTGTTGCCCGCGCTGCCCGCCCCCGACCCGGAAGCCGCCGCGGCCGCCGCCGCCCGCCTCGGCTACCCCGTGGCGCTCAAGACCACCGCCGTCCACCTGCGGCACCGCCCCGACCTCGGCGGCGTACGCCTCGACCTCGCCGGCGAGGAACAGTTGCGCCTCGCCCACGCCGAGCTGACCGGCACCCTCGGCGCCGCCGCCGAGCTGCAGCCGGTGGTTCAGGCCATGGCCCCGCGCGGTGTCGACACCGTCGTCCGCGCCACCGTCGACCCCGGCGTCGGCGCGGTGCTCTCCTTCGGCCTGGCCGGCGCCCCCGCCGAGCTGCTCGGCGACGTCGCGCACCGGCTCGTGCCCGCCACCGACCGCGACGCCGCCGAGCTGATCCGCGCCGTCCGCGGGGCCCCGCTGCTGTTCGGCTGGCGCGGCGCCCAGCCGGTGGACACGGCGGCCCTGGAGGAACTGCTGCTGCGGCTGTCGATCTTCGTCGACGAGCACCCCGAGGTGGTCTCCGCCGAGCTGTCCCCGGTCGTGGTGGCCCCGCACGGCGTCAGCGTGCTGTCCGCCGCTCTGCGGCTGGCCCCGCCGCCGCCCCGCATCGACCTCGGCGCCCGCCGGATGCCCCGCTACTGACCCCGCCGCGCGCCGGCGTGCGCCCCCGACCGGGCCCGATGCCGGCCGTACCCCGCCGGGGCCGGCCCGCGCGCCCCGCCCGCCCCCCGGGGCCTCACTCCGGCGGACCGGGGCGGGCACTGCTGGCCGTAGGATGGGCGCATGGCTAAGACCGGGACCGCGACCAAGGGGCTGCGCGCGGCGATCGAGCGCAGCGGCTACTACCCCGCCCTCGTGGCGGAGGCGGTGGAGGCCGCCGTCGGCGGGGAGCCCGTGTCCGCGTACCTGGTCCACCAGGAGACGACGTTCGACGCCAACGAGGTCCGGCGCCACGTCACCGTGCTCGTACTCACCGACAGCCGCTTCATCGTCAGCCACACCGACGAGCAGGCCGCCGACACCACCTCCCCGACGCCGTACGCCACCACCTCCACCGAGTCCGTCAAGCTCGCCCGGATCTCCTCGGTCGTCCTCAGCCGCGTCGTCGGCAACCCCGAGGCGTACACCGCCGGCAGCCTGCCCCGCGAGGTCGTGCTGACCGTCGGCTGGGGCGCCGTCAGCCGGCTCGACATGGAGCCCGCCACCTGCGGCGACCCCAACTGCGACGCCGACCACGGCTACACCGGCTCGGCCACCGCCGACGACCTGAGCCTGCGCGTCAGCGAGGCGGGCGACGGCCCCGAGACCGTACGGCAGGCCCTGGACTTCGCGCAGGCGCTCTCCGAAGCCACCGCCGCCGGTCCCGAAGCCTGATGCCGGCCACGGGGGGGACACCGGGCCACGGGACACAGGACGGCGCGCCACCGGACGCGGGGGAGTGGCCCGCGCCCCTCGACCCCGCCGCCGCGCCCGCCCCCCGCTACGGCACCCGCTCCCTGGCCGACCTGCTGCCCAGCGTCGCCGCCGGCCTCGGCGTCCCCGGCTTCGTGCCGGCCCTCGCCGGGGTCGAACCGGCCGACCGCGTCTGCGTGTTCCTCATCGACGGCCTCGGCTGGGAGCAGTTGCTCGCCCACCCCGAGGACGCCCCCTTCCTGCACGGGCTGGCCACCGGCGAGCCGCTGACCGCCGGCTTCCCCGCCACCACCGCCACCTCCCTCGCCTCCGTGGGTACGGGCCTGCCGCCCGGCGCCCACGGCCTGCCGGGCTACATGGTGCGCGACCCCGGCACCGGCGAGCTGATGAACCAGCTCCGCTGGCAGCCCTGGACGGCACCGCGCGCGTGGCAGCCGTACCCCACGGTCTTCCAACTCGCCCACGACGCCGGCGTGCACACCGCGCAGGTCTCCTCGCCCGCCTTCGAGACCACCCCGCTGACGACGGTCGCCCTCAGCGGCGGCACCTTCCACGGCCGGCTGTCGGGGGAGGAGCGGATGGACGTCGCCGCCGCCCAACTCGCCGCCGCCGACCGCACGCTCGTCTACACGTACTACAGCGAGGTCGACGGCAACGGCCACCGGCACGGCGTCGACTCCGACGCCTGGCGCGGCCAGCTCGGCTACGCCGACCGCCTCGCCCGCCGCCTCGCCGAGCAACTGCCGCCGCGCGCCGCCCTCCACGTGACCGCCGACCACGGCATGGTCGACATCCCCTTCACCGCCGACGCGCGCTACGACGTCGACGAGGACTGGGAGCTGCGCGCCGGCGTCCGGCTCCTCGGCGGCGAGGGCCGCGCGCGGCACGTGTACGCGGCCCCGGGCGCCGCCGCCGACGTGCTCACCGTCTGGCGCGAGGTGCTGGGCGAGCGCGCCTGGGTGGCGAGCCGCGAAGAGGCCGTCGCGCTGGGGTGGTTCGGGCCGAAGGTCGACGAGCGGGTACGGGACCGGCTCGGGGACGTCATCGTGGCCGCGGCGGACGACATCGCGATCGTCGCCACCCGCACGGAGCCCAAGGAGTCCGCGCTCGCCGGCATGCACGGCTCGCTGACCCCGGCGGAGCAGTTGGTCCCGCTGCTCTCCGTACGCTCCTGAGCCGGACCGCCATACCTGCCGGGCCGGATCCCCGGGACCGGCCCGCCGATACGGGGGCCACGAGCCGTACGCCCGCGGCCCCCGGCGGCGCGCCCGCCTAACGCGGGGAGTGCACCAGCATGAACCGCGCGCCCTCGACGTCCGCGACCTCCGCCAGCCGCCCCGCGGCCGTCTCGTGCGGCTCGCGCACCTGCCGCCCGCCCAGCTCCACCGCCCGCGCCACGGCGGCGTCCACGTCGGCGACCTCGAAGTGCGTCGTCCAGCGCGGGCCCGTCTCGCGCAGCGTCTCCTCGTCCGCGGCGCGGACCGACGCCACGGGCCGGCCCCCGACGTACAGCGTCGCCGTGTCGCCCTCCGAACGCACGTCGTAGCCGAAGACCAGCTCGTAGAACTTCGCGACCAGCGCCGGCTCCGCTACCAGCAGGTCGTTCCACGCCGGCGTGCCCGGCCGCACCGGCCGCTCCACCGGCGAGTGCCGCCGCGGCTGCCACAGCCCGAACACCGCGCCCGCCGGGTCCGAGCAGATCGCCTTACGGCCGGCCGCGTCGGCGTCCAGCGGCCCCACCCCCACCGTCCCGCCGCAGCAGCGCACCTGCTCGGTGGCGGCGTCGGCGTCGTCGGTCGCCAGGTACGGGGTCCAGGCCACCGGCAGCCTGTGCTCCGGCGCCATCGCGCCGATCGCCGCGACCTGGCCGCCGTCGAGGTGTGCCAGCCGGTGCGCGCCCAGCGCACGCGGGCCCTCTTCGAAGTCCCAGCCGAACAGGCCCCGGTAGAACTCCTCGGTCCTGTCCAGCCCGTGCACCATCAGGCTCACCCAGCACGGTGTGCCCGGCGCGCAGAGGTTCGCTCCTTCGGACATGGCAGCCCTCTCTGACCATCGGAAGGTGGCGGTGGGTGACGTTCCGGTGACGCCCCTGCAGATGTTTTCATCCCCCGTGCCGCAGTGCGCCCCCTCTGCGCCGATCCGTTGGAAAATTGTCCGTCGCGATGCGAAGTATTCGCTTTCGGGTCGGTGGGGCGGGGCGGGAGGCGCGGCGCGACTCTGCGCCAGGATGGCCTCCATGGATGCCATCATCTCCGGAACCGATCTCGCGAGCGACCTGGCGGGCCCGCGACCGCCCGTCGTGCTCGACGTGCGCTGGACGCTCGGCGGCCCGCCCGGCCGTCCCGAGTACGACGCGGGCCACATCCCCGGCGCCGCCTACGTCGACCTGGCCACGGAACTGGCCGCCCCGCCCGGCCCCAAGGGCCGCCATCCGCTGCCCGACCTCGGCGTCTTCGGCGCCGCCATGCGCCGCGCCGGCGTCTCGGGCGACCGGCCCGTGGTCGTGTACGACGGCGGTCAGGGCTGGTCGGCCGCGCGCTGCTGGTGGCTGCTGCGCTACACCGGCCACCCGGACGTGCGCGTCCTCGACGGCGGCCTGGCCGCCTGGCCCGGCGAACTCTCCCGCGCGGCGCCGGCGGACGGCGCCGGCGACTTCACGCCGGAGCCCGGTGCGCTGCCGGTGCTCACCGCGGAGGAGGCCGCCGGACTCGCCCGCCACGGCGTCCTGTTCGACGCCCGTGCGGGCGAGCGGTACCGCGGCGAGACGGAGCCCGTCGACCCGGTCGCGGGCCATATCCCGGGCGCGGTCTCGGCGCCGACGACGGAGAACCTCGGCGACGACCTGACTTATCGGCCCGCGGCCGACCTGGCGGCGCGCTTCCGCGCCCTGGGGGCCGCCCCGGGCACGGAGGTCGGGGTGTACTGCGGCTCGGGTGTGTCGGCGGCCCAGGAGGTGCTGGCCCTCACGATCGCGGGCATCCCCGCGGCGCTGTACCCGGGTTCGTGGTCGGAGTGGGTGGCGGACCCGGCGCGTCCGGTGGCGACGGGTCCGGAGCCGGGCTGACGGCGCCGCCCGCGTATCCCGGCATCGGCGCGCGGGCGGCGTCCCGGGAGCACGGCGCGGGCGCGGTCCGTACGGACGACTCCGCACGAACCGCGCCCGGCCGCAGGGCTACTCCGGCTTCTTGCGCCTGCTCCCGAACACGATCTCGTCCCAGCTCGGCACCGCGGCCCGGCGTCCCGGCCGCACGCCGTCGGCCTCCGCCTGCCGGTCCGTGTGCCCCGTCAGCCGCTCCCGGTGCGCCGAGACGCTCCGCGGCATCAGCACGTCCGCGTAGGCGGAACCCGCGCTCGCCGCGGGCGCCGGAGGCTCCTCCTCCACCGCGGGCGGCTCGGGGTCCTCCTCCGGCGGCGGTCCCGGCACCGGCCCGTGGACCGGGCCCGGCTTCGTGGCGGAACCGGCGGAACCGGCCGTCCCGGCAGGCCCGTCGGACGCGGAGGCCGACGCGGACTGGTCCGGCACGACCAGGTCGCCCCGGAAGCTCGGCACCGCCTCCAGCAGGCTGGTCAGGGAGTCCCCGCGGTCCTCGCCGGCGGCGTCCCTGTCCCCGCGCCCGTCGCCCGGCCGCTCCGGACTCCGCGGCAGCCGCGCGATCTTGGGCACGAAGGGCAGGCTCGGCTCCGGCGAGGCGTCGGTGTCGCCGATCAGCGCGCGCGCCTCGTCGTCGACGGGCTGCACGAGCCGCCGCGGCGGGTCGTACGTCCAGCCGGCGTTGTGCGGCTCACCGGCGACCCGGTAGACGAGCAGCACCTCCCAGGTGCCGTCGTCCCGGCGCCAGGAGTCCCACCGCGCGGAGTCCTTCTCCGCGCCGCGCATCATCAGCCGCTCGGCGACCGCCTCGCCCAGCGCGGGACCGGCGCTCTCGCCGGGGCGGCGCAGCGGTGTCTTGCGGGCCCGCTCGGCCATGAACGCCCGCTCCGCCAGCACCGGACCCTCGAAGCGCCGGACGCGGTCGACGGGGATCCCGGCGAGCGCGGCGACCTCCTCCGCTGACGCCCCGGCTCGTATCCGCGCCTGGATGTCGCGGGGACGCAGGTGGTTCTCGACCTCGATCTCGATCTGACCGAGCCGGGCACGGTCGTTGCGCACGGCAGCGCGCAGACGCTCGTCAATCGGAAGGGTGTACTCCGTACTGTCCGCAGCCTTCAGCACCAGCCGTGTGCCGTCGTTACTGACCGCCACGACACGCAGTTCGGGCATGGGAACCTCCCGGTGGTGCCTGCCGACGTTCGGTGCGTCGCTGCTCTTTCCGCTAGTCGAGTGTGGCCTGCCCGGGTGCAGCCTGCCACAACATTGCTGAGTTGCCCGGCGTGTCGGGTCTTTGAACCCGATGCGCCGCTATGACACGGTTACGCATTTGCAACGCAGCGGCCGTGATCGCCGCCGTCGGACGGACACCGGAGCACTGGCTCGCCCACAGTACTCCATTCGAGCCATGTGGGTGGACCGGCGCGCCACCGAACGCGGAACGTTGCACGGCAGTTGAGTCTGCCTGTTCCGCCCCGGTTCGATCAAGAGGTGCGATGCCTCACAGAATCCCCGTAATCGGAACTATCTGGTCCGTCCGCGCGCTCGTCCATGGGGGCCGGGAGGCCATCGGAGCGATCTTGGGATGGAGATGCGGAGCACGACGGGCGCGACGGCGCACGACGAGGGCGAGGAGAGGCGCAGGGGGCGCATCGAGCTGAGCGGCGCCCAGGTCGCGGGAGGTGCGTCGGCCACGATGGTGGCCGCGTTCCTCGCGTCCAGCATGGGTGTGTACGGCACGATCGTCGGCGCCGGCGTCGTCAGCGTCGGCGCCACGGCCGGCGGGGCCCTCTTCCAGCACGTCTTCCGGCGCACCGGCCAGCAGTTGAAGGACGCGGCGGTCGCGGCGCCGAAGGCGCTGCACAAGCAGACGACGCCGCTGCCGGCGCCCGTACGCAACCGGGCCGACGACGAGACACACCTGCTCAGGACCGTGGCATCCCCGGCCGACGACGCGACCCGACTGCTGCCCGTCGCCCGGCCGGAGCCCGGCGACCCGGCCACCGGGCCGGCCGCACCCCTGCCTGCCGGCGGTTTCGGCGCGCCCCGCACCCACGGCACCCGCGCCCGCGGCTGGCGGCGCGTCGCGCCGGTCGCGGCCGGGACGTTCCTCGCCGTGATGGCCGTGGTCTTCGGCATCGAGAAGCTCACCGGCGGGCCGCTCTCCAACGCCTGGGGCGACGACCGCACCGGCACATCTTTCAGCCCCGGTGAACAAAAGTCCGACTCTCCGCCGGCGCCCGACGACGGCGACCACACCACCGACGGCACCCTCGAACCCGGCTCCGAGGAGACCGAGGGGACCGGCGGGACCGGCGAAACCGGCGGCACCCCCGGCACCGGCTCCGGCGAGCCCCGCGACGGCGGCACCGGCTCCCCGGACGACGGCACCGGCGGCGACCCCGAGCCCGGCGGCACGTCCACCCCGCAGCCCGGCGGCGGCGACCGCCCCGCGCCCGGCGCCGGAGGAGGCGGCGGCACGACGCCGGCCCCCACGCCCACCACGACGCCGCCCGGCACCGGCGAGGACGGCCAGGAGCCGCCCGGTACGGGGGAGACCCCGGCGCCCCCGCAGCCGGACGGCGCCACGGCACCGGGGGCGACGCGGTAGCCGCCGCGGGCCCGCGCTCAGTCCCCCAACACCCGCCGCAGGTAGTCGTTCCCGAACACCCGGCCGGGGTCCAGCCGGTCCCGTACCGCCGTGAACTCCCCGAACCGCGGGTACACCCCCGCCAGGTACGCCGCGTCCCTGCTGTGCAGCTTCCCCCAGTGCGGCCGCCCCCCGTGCGCGATCATGATCCGCTCCACCGCCGTGAAGTACGTCTGGTGCGGCGTCCCCCGGTACAGGTGCACCGCGACGTACGCGGTGTCCCGCCCCGACGCCGTCGACAGCGGTATGTCGTCCGCGGGTGCGACGCGCACCTCCACCGGGAAGCTGATCCGCAGCCCCGACCGGTCGACCATCGCCTTGAGCTCCCGGATCGCGGACACGGCCGCCGCCCGCGGCAGCGCGTACTCCATCTCCACGAACCGCACCCGCCGCGGGCTGGTGAAGACCTTGTACGGGATGTCCGTGTAGGTACGTGCCGACAGCGCCCGGCTGGAGACCGCCGCGATGCCCGGGATCACCGCGGGCACCGCCCGCCCCAGCGCGCAGGCGGCCTGGAGGGCGCCGTTGGAGAGCAGTTCGTCGTCGATCCACCCGCCGATCCGGCCCAGCGGCTTCGCCGGACCCTCGCTGCGGTTGTTGCGCTTGGTGTTGCAGCGGACGGTGTGCGGGAACCAGTAGAACTCGAAGTGCTCGTTGTCCTCCGCCAGGTCACCGAAGGCCGCGAGGACGTCGGTGAGCGCCATCGGCTCCTCCCGCGCGGTGAGCAGGAAGACGGGCTCCACCGCGAACGTCAGCGACGTGACGACGCCCAGCGCCCCGACGCCGAGCCGGGCGGCGGCGAAGACCGCCGCGTCCTCGCCGGTGTCCGCCGCCGTGTACGTACGCACCCGGCCGTCCGCCGTCACCAGCTCCAGCGCGGTGATCTGGGCGGCCAGCGAGGCGGAGGAGCGGCCCGTGCCGTGGGTGCCGGTGGCGGTGGCGCCGGAGACGGTCTGCGCCATGATGTCGCCCATGTTGGTCAGCGACAGACCGGCGGCGGCGAGGGCGAGGTTGAGCTGGTGCAGCGGGGTGCCCGCGGCGACGGTGACGGTGCCGGCCTCGCGGTCGATCTCGTGGATGCCGACCAGCCGCTCCGGGCGGATCATGAGCCCGCCGGTGGCCGCGGCGGCGGTGAAGGAGTGGCCCGTGCCGACGGCCTTGACCTTCAGGCCGTCCTCGGCCGCGGCCCGTACGGCGTCGGCCACCTCGGCGGTGGTGGCGGGGCTGACGGTGCGGGCGGGGCGCGCGGCGACGGTGCCCGCCCAGTTGCGCCAGGTGCCCGTGGCCCTTCTGCTGCTCACCTGCTGCATCCGCCGCCCATCCCCTGAACGGGCCGGTCGTACGGCCCTCGTGCCCGGCTCTCGGCCCCCGGTCGGACAGGGATGATACTCGCGCGTACGGACCGGCCCGACCCCGGTGCCCGACTCGGGCCCGGGCCCGCCGCATGGCAGGATCGAAGACATGCCTGACGTGCCGTCCCCCCAGCCGTACGACGCCCTTCTGCTGCTGTCCTTCGGCGGCCCCGAGGGCCCGGACGACGTCGTTCCGTTCCTGGAGAACGTCACCCGGGGCCGCGGCATCCCGCGCGAGCGGCTGGAGGAGGTGGGACAGCACTACTTCCTCTTCGGCGGCGTGAGCCCGATCAACGCCCAGAACCGCGTGCTGCTCCAGGCCCTGCGCAAGGACTTCGCGGACGCCGGCCTCGACCTCCCGGTCTACTGGGGGAACCGCAACTGGGCCCCCTACCTCACCGACACCCTGCGCGAGATGACGCAGGCCGGGCACCGGCGGGTGCTGGCGCTGGTCACCAGCGCGTACGCCTCCTACTCGGGCTGCCGGCAGTACCGCGAGAACCTGGCCGAGTCGCTCGCCGCGCTCGCCGCGGAGGGCCTTCAGCCGCCGCGCGTCGACAAGCTGCGGCACTACTTCAACGCCCCCGGCTTCGTCCGCGACATGGTCGCCGGCGTGCAGGCCGCGCTGGAGCGGCTGCCCGAGGACGTACGCGACGGCGCCCACCTGGCGTTCACCACGCACTCCATCCCCACCGCAGCGGCCGACACCTCGGGTCCCCCCGAGGACCACGGCGACGGCGGCGCGTACGTGGCGCAGCACCTGGACGTCGCCGCGCTGGTCGCCGACGCCGTGCGGGCGCTCACGGGCGTGGAGCGGCCCTGGCGGCTCGTCTACCAGTCGCGCAGCGGTGCGCCGCACATCCCCTGGCTGGAGCCGGACGTCTGCGACCACCTGGAGGAGCTGCACGCCGCCGGCGCGCCCGCCGTGGTGATGGTGCCGATCGGCTTCGTCTCGGACCACATGGAGGTCCTGTACGACCTCGACACCGAGGCGGCGGCGAAGGCGGCGGAGCTGGGCCTGCCGGCGGTGCGGTCGGCGACCGTCGGGGCGGAGCCGGGGTTCGTCTCGACGCTGCGGAAGCTGGTTTTGGAGCGGGCCGCGACCGAGCGCGGGGAGCAGGTCGAGCGGGTCGCGATGGGCAGGCTGGGGCCGAGCCACGACGTCTGCCCGGCGGGCTGCTGCCCGGCCCGTACGCCCCGGCCCGCGGCCGCGGGCGCCGACTGAACCGCCGCCCGCCCGTCCCACCCCGGCCCGAGGAGCAGACCACCGTGACCGAAGAGCCCCGCCCCGAGCCCTCCGCCGCGCCGCGGGACGAACTGCTCGCCCTGGCGCTGGAGGCCGCGCGCCGCGCGGGCGAGCTGCTGCGCGACCGGCGCCCCGCCGACCTCGGCGTGGCCGCGACGAAGTCCAGCGCCATCGACGTCGTCACGGAGATGGACTTCGCCGCCGAGAAGCTGATCACCGGCTTCCTCGCCGAGCGCCGGCCCGCCGACGGGATCCTGGGCGAGGAGGGTGCGAGCAGGCCCGGCACCAGCGGCGTGCGCTGGGTCGTCGACCCGATCGACGGCACCGTGAACTACCTCTACGGCCGCCCGGACTGGTCCGTCAGCATCGCCGCCGAGTACGCGGGCGAGACCGTCGTCGGCGTCGTGGCGGCGCCGGTGCGCGGCGAGACGTACCACGCCGTACGCGGCGGCGGCGCCTTCGTCAACGGCGTGTCCGCGCGCTGCCGGCCCACCCCGCCGATGGACCAGGCGCTGGTCTCCACCGGCTTCAACTACGTCCATAACGTGCGCGCGCACCAGGCCGAGGTGGCGAGGCGGCTCATCCCGCGGGTACGCGACATCCGCCGCGGCGGCTCGGCGGCGATCGACCTGTGCGACGTGGCCTGCGGCCGGCTCGACGGCTACTACGAGCGCGGCCTCAACCCGTGGGACCTGGCCGCCGGCGACCTCATCGCCCGCGAGGCCGGCGCGCTGACCGGCTCCCGGCCGGGCCGGAGGCCCGACGGGGACCTGACCGTCGCCGCGGTGCCGGGGCTCTTCGAGCCGCTGCAGAAGCTGCTGGACGAGCTGGGCGCCTGGCACGACTGACGGGCCCCGCCCCCGCCGTACCCCGTCCCCGGCCGCCGTACGGCCCCTCCCGCCGGCCGTACGGCCCGCCTGCCGGCTGCCCGCGCGTCCGGCCCGTAGGCGCCCGCCGTGCCGCCGCCGCTTCCCGCAGCCCGCCTTCCCGCCCGTACCCCGCAACCTCCGCGCCACTTCTCCGACGTCTTTCGGACACCTCCGGACAGTGCGGCGCCCCGGTACCGTCGCGGTACCGGGGCGGTGTGGTCGCCGGGCGGGTCAGACTCCGGAGCGTGCGCCGACCTCGACGCCGTGGTCGGCGGCGAGCCGGCGCAGGTCGTCCAGCTCCTCCTGCTCGACCTCGACACCGAAGTCGTCGCCTTCCTCGCGGGCGCGGTCCCGCTCGTTCTCGGCCTTCCTGATGCGCTGCAGAATGCCAGCGGTGAAAGCGTCCATTGTGTGCGCCCCCTCGTCGTCGGGTCGAGGCACTAAGGGGTGTGCCGACGGTTCAGATCACGGAGACCGTTCCTCCGGCTACAGCCTGTGTGCCATGCCGGGAAGGGAGGCTGGAAACGTGATCGGCGGGTGTGGAATCGTCCTCCCCGCAGTGCCGTGGCTGGAAACATCGGATCCGCAGAATCTTTGGGTGCCCGGCTGCTTACCACCGGTTTACGCCCATTGCAGGCAGGATGGAGCTGTTCTTCAGCACCGATCGGTGCCCCCACGCACGAGGAGAGAGAGGACCCCGCCGTGCGCGTACTCGTCGTCGAGGACGAGCAACTGCTCGCCGACGCGGTGGCCACCGGGCTGCGCCGGGAGGCGATGGCCGTGGACGTCGTCTACGACGGCGCGGCGGCCATCGACCGCATCGAGCTCAACGACTACGACGTCGTGGTGCTCGACCGCGACCTGCCGCTGGTCCACGGCGACGACGTGTGCAGCAAGGTCGTGGAGCTCGGGCTGCCCACCCGCGTGCTGATGCTGACCGCCGCGGGCGACGTCCGCGACCGCGTCGAGGGGCTGGAGCTGGGTGCGGACGACTACCTCCCCAAGCCGTTCGCCTTCAGCGAACTCACGGCGCGGGTGCGTGCCCTCGGCCGGCGGAGCACGCAGGCGCTGCCCCCGGTGCTGGAGCGGTCCGGGATCAAGCTCGACCCCGGCCGCCGGGAGGTCTACCGGGACGGGCGGCTGGTGCAGCTCGCGCCGAAGGAGTTCGCGGTGCTGGAGGTGCTGATGCGGGGCGAGGGCGCCGTGGTCTCCGCGGAGCAGTTGCTGGAGAAGGCGTGGGACGAGAACACCGACCCCTTCACCAACGTCGTCCGCGTCACCGTCATGACGCTGCGCCGCAAGCTGGGCGAACCCCCTGTGATCATCACCGTGCCCGGCTCCGGCTATCGCATCTGACGCACCCGCCGCACCCCCACGCACCCGACGGATGGCCCCATGGACGACAACAGACGCTCCGCGTCGGACGCGCTGCCCGCCGGTACCCCGCCCAAGCCCACCTGGGACCCCCGGGAGGCCGCGGCGCCGTACTGGCTACGCCCGACGATCCGGATACGGCTCACGCTGATCTACGGCGGCATGTTCCTGATGGCCGGCATGGTGCTGCTGGCCATCATCTATCTGCTGGCCGCCACCGCCCTGGACAGCTTCGCCACCCCGATCAAGCTGCTGGAGAGCAGCGGCACGGTGCGGGTGGGCAGCGCGCCGTGTCCCGAGGTCTCGGACGCGAACACCTACAGCGAGTTCAACGGCATCCTCGAGTCCTGCATCGAGCGGCGGCGCGAACTCGCCCTGGACTCCCTGCTGCGCAAGTCGCTGCTCGCGCTGCTGGGCATGACGGTCCTCGCCTTCGCCTTCGGCTACGTCGTCGCCGGCCGGGTGCTCTCGCCGCTCGGCCGCATCACCCGCACCGCCCGCAGCGTGGCCGGTTCCGACCTGCACAAGCGCATCGAGCTGGACGGGCCCGACGACGAGCTGAAGGAGCTGGCCGACACCTTCGACGACATGCTCGACCGCCTCGACCGGGCGTTCAACTCCCAGCAGCGCTTCGTCGCCAACGCCTCGCACGAGCTGCGCACCCCGCTTGCGATCAACCGCACCCTGCTGGAGGTGCAGCTCTCCGACCCGGCGGCCTCGCCGGAGCTGCAGCAGCTCGGCAAGACCCTGCTGGCCACGAACGAGCGCAGCGAGCTGCTGGTGGAGGGCCTGCTGCTGCTCGCCCGCAGCGAGAACGAGATCGTCGACAGGAAGCCGGTGGACCTCGCCGAGGTGGCCTCCCAGGCGATGGAGCAGATCCGCGGCGAGGCCCAGAGCAAGGGGGTCGTGCTGCGCGGGGTGCGCAAGCCCGCGTACGTCCAGGGCAACGGGGTACTCCTGGAGCGGGTGGGCCTGAACCTGGTGCAGAACGCCGTGCGGTACAACGTCCCCGAGGGCGGGTGGGTCGAGGTGGCGACGGAGGCGCAGCCCGGCGTCGCCGTGCTGACGGTCTCCAACACCGGACCGGTCGTCCCCGCGTACGAGGTGGACAACCTTTTCGAGCCGTTCCGGCGGCTGAAGACGGCGCGTACGGGCAGTGACAAGGGGGTAGGACTGGGGCTGTCCATTGTGAGATCCGTCATTCGGGCGCACGGCGGGACGGTGACCGCACAGCCGCGCGAGGGCGGTGGGCTGGTGATTCGCGTCGCCCTGCCCATGCAGACTGTGTGATACGTCACATTCCGCCCATCCCGGCCCTGTGCGCTGTGTCATCGCCGCATTCCGGGAAAAGCCCGTAAGATCCGCGTTTCCCCAGGATGCGGTCACGGGAAGTACACGGGGTGGCGTGCACGAGAAGAGCCGGGGACCGCGTATGGTCCCTTTCGCCATCCGGCCGCGATCACCCCTGCGGGGTGCGGCCGGGTGTCGATTCAGTAACAGACCTTGATGTGAGGCAAAATCTCCGCTTCGGGTCGGGCACAAGTCCGGCCTCTCATGCGTTACGTGCGCTGGAGACTCACTGACCACCCGGAGGGGGAGAGCGAGAATGGCAACGGACTACGACACCCCACGCAAGACAGACGACGACGTCAACGAGGACAGCATCGAGGAGCTGAAGGCGCGGCGCAGCGACAAGTCGGCCGCCGCCGTCGACGTCGACGAGTTCGAGCAGAACGAAGGGCTGGAGCTGCCCGGTGCGGACCTCTCCAACGAGGAGCTGTCCGTGCGGGTGCTGCCCCGCCAGGAGGACGAGTTCACCTGCATGAGCTGCTTCCTGGTGCACCACCGCAGCCAGTTGGCCGCCGAGAAGAACGGCCAGCCGATCTGCCGCGACTGCGCGGCCTGAGACCGGCCGTGGCCCCCACGGACGGCTCCGGTCCCGCCGGGCCGAAGACCGGGATCCTGCGGCGGACGCGCCCCGACCGGCGCGTCCGGGCGGTGCTCGAGCGGATGGCGGACGCCATCGTGCACACCGCGCCGCGCGTCCCGGTCCGCGACCAGGCGACTCTGCGCCGGCAGTTCCCCGGGCTCGGCCCGGAGGAGATCGCCGACCGGCTCATCGCCGGAGCCGTGAAGGGGAGCGCCACGGTCGGTGCGGGCATCGGAGCGGCGGCGATGATGCCCGCGCCGCCCGCCATGCCCGCCGAGCTCACCGCCGAGATCGTGGGGGTGGCCTCGATAGAGCTGAAGCTGATCGCCGAGCTGCACGAGGTGTACGGGGTGCGGGCACCGGGCCCGGCGCGGCAGCGGGCCATGGCGTACCTCGGCGCCTGGACGGACGAGCGCGGCATCGACACCGCCAAGCTTGTCAGCTTCGACGTCGTACTCGGCGGCCCCATGCGCCGCCGCCTGCGGCAGCAGGTACTCAGGCGCACCGTGCGGAACCTGCCGAGCCTCGCCCCGTTCCTCATGGGCGCGGCCGCCGGTGCGCTGATGAACCGCAGGGACACCCGCAAGCTCGCCGAGCGCATCCGCGACGACCTGCGCGTGCGCCAGGTCCCGTGGGAGCCGCTCCCGCCGGGCGGCGGGGAGCTTGCGGCGCCCGACGGCCCCGCGGGCCTTCCGGGCGCCGGGGGAGGTGCGCTCCCGAAGGGCGACCCGCCCGCGCTGCCGCCGGCCGGGCGCTGAGACGGCCCGGCGGCCTCACACGCCCCCGCCGGACGAACTTCAGGCTTCAGCCCGCGGCGGACCGCAGCGCCGCCACCAGCCGCTCCGGCTGCCTCGTCGACAGGTAGAGATACGGCGTCGGATCCTCCGGATCCGTGACCTCCACCCGCACCGCCGTCGGGATGTACCCCCGCAGCAGCATGTACGCGCGCGTGTCCGCCTTGTGCGTACGCCAGGCCCGCGCCTCCTCCGCGTCCAGCGCCTGCGCCTCACCGAGCGCCGAGAGCGGGATCCGGGCGTCGTCCGTGACGAGCTTCCCGGCGACGACGCGGATCCGCGCCGAGCCGTACGAGCTGACCCCGACCGCCGCCAGCGCCGTCCCGCCCGCGAGCCCGGCCAGCAGCGGAAGCGTCCCGAAGGGCGTCAGCACCAGCGCCAGACACACCCCCGTACCCACCGCCAGGCCCCACCAGGACCGCGGGGCGCTCAGCCGCTCGTCGTAGCTCTGGGTCGTCTCCATGGCCCCAGCCTCCCATGGCGGCGGCCCGGGGCTCGGCCGTGGGTCGTGCGCGCAGGTAGGCTCTGGCCGCGTGACTGCAAGTGACAAGCTGACCCCGCCCCCGGGTGCCGCGGAACCCGTGCGGCATCCGGACGCCCCGGCGCCCGGCCGGCTGCTCGGCTCCCACTACGAGCAGTGCTTCGGCTGCGGCGGCGGCCAGGAGCACGGGCTGCACCTGGCCGCGCGGGCGGGCGAGGGCGTGAGCGTGACCGCGGAATTCACGGTCAGGACCGCCCACCAGGGCGCTCCGGGCCTCGCCCACGGCGGGGTGCTCACCGCCGCGCTCGACGAGACGCTGGGCGCGCTGAGCTGGCTGCTGCGCACCATCACGGTGACCGGCCGGCTGGAGACCGACTTCCTGCGCCCGGTGCCGGTGGGCGCCACCCTCCACCTGGCCGCCCGCGCCCGCGCCGTCGCCGGCCGCAAGATCTACTCCACCGCCACCGGCCGTCTCGACGCCCCGGACGGGCCGGTGGCCGTACGCGCCGACGCCCTGTTCGTGGAGGTCAAGGTGGACCACTTCGTCGAGAACGGCCGGGACAGCGAGATCCGGGCGGCGATGGCCGACCCCGACCAGGTCCGGCGGGCGCGCGCCTTCGAGGTGAACCCGTGACGGCCGGGCGGGAGCCGGTGGACGTGCTGATCCGCCGCGTCGACCCCGAGGTACCGCTCCCGGCGTACGCGCACCCGGGCGACGCCGGCGTCGACCTCGTCACCACCCGGCCCGCGGAGCTGCCCCCCGGCGAGCGCGTCGTCCTGCCCACCGGCATCGCCCTGGCGCTGCCCGACGGCTACGCGGCGTTCGTGCATCCGCGCTCCGGTCTCGCCGCCCGCTGCGGCGTGACGCTCGTGAACGCCCCGGGGACGGTGGATGCCGGGTACCGTGGGGAGATCAAGGTGAACGTGGTCAACCTCGACCCGCGCCGCCCGGTGCGGTTCGAGCGTTTCGACCGGATCGCGCAGCTCGTGATCCAGCAGGTGGAGAAGGCCCGCTTCCACGAGGTGGCCGAACTCCCCGGCTCCGCCAGGGGCGAGGGAGGGCACGGGTCGACCGGAGGGCATGCTTCCCTCGGCGACCGGCAGGCCGCTCGTGGATACGCTTCGGTCATTGCCGACCGGGAAGGACAGTGACGTGTTCGGACGTCGTCGCAAGGGGCAGGAGGAGCCCGTCGACAAGCTCGCCGACGGCGTGAGCGCCGAGGACGCCGAGGAGTCGGCGGAGGAGCAGCCCGAGGACGGGGAGGAGCGCAGGTACGCGCTGCCCCCCGAGGAGCGGCCCGAGGGCCCGTGGGACATCGGCGAGGTCGAGGACGCCACCCGCGGCCGGGTGGACCTCGGCGGCCTGCTCGTCCCCGGGGTCGAGGGCATGGAGCTGCGCGTCGAGGTGGCGGGCGAGTCGATCGTCGCCGCGACGGTGGTGCTGCGGGACAGCGCGATCCAGTTGCAGGGCTTCGCCGCCCCGAAGAACGAGGGCATCTGGGGCGAGGTCCGCGCCGAGATCGCCAACGGCATCACCAAGCAGGGCGGCATCATCGACGAGCGCAAGGACACCCTCGGCTGGGAGCTGCGCGCCCAGGTGCCGGTCAAGCTGCCCGACGGCAAGAGCGGCATGCAGGTCGTGCGGTTCGTCGGCTGCGACGGCCCGCGGTGGTTCCTGCGCGGCGTGATCTCCGGGCACGCCGCGGTGCAGCCGCAGGCGGCGGGGGTGCTGGAGAAGATCTTCCGCGAGACCGTGGTCGTACGCGGCGAGGGCCCGATGGCGCCGCGGGACCCGATCGTGCTGCAGTTGCCGACGGACGCGCAGATGGTGCCGGACGGGGTGCAGCAGGACGAGGCGAGCGAGGGCTCGCGGTTCGCGGGCGGCATCGACTCGCTGGCGCGCGGACCGGAGATCACCGAGGTGCGGTAGCGCTCCCCGCGGGAGCGGAGGTACGGCGGCGGGCCGGGTCATCACGACCCGGCCCGCCGCCGTGGTCTGGGGCACGGGCGGCCGGACCGGCTTCAGCGCAGCTCGGGGACGGGGGTCAGCAGGTCGCCGCCGCCGAGGAAGCTGGCGAGGTTGCCGAGGGTGAGCCGTTCCATCTCCGCCCGGGTCTCCAGCGTGCCGCTGGCGAGGTGGGGCAGGAGCACCACGTTGTCCATGCCGAGCAGGGCGTCGGGTACCTGCGGCTCGGCTGCGAACACGTCGAGTCCGGCGCCGGCGAGCTCTCCTGCCGTCAGCATCTCGACCAGCGCGTCCTCGTCGACCACGGTCCCGCGGGCGATGTTGATCAGATAGCCGCGGGGGCCGAGTGCCTTCAGGACGGACCGGTCCACCAGCCCGCGGGTGCCGGCGCCGCCGGACGTGGCCACGACCAGCACGTCCACCGCCGCGGCCAGCTCGACGGGTGAGGGCGCGTAGACGTGGCCGGTGCCGGGCACCTCGTGCCGGCTGTGATAGCTGATCGGGCACCCCATCGCCGCGAACCGGGTGGCGATCGCCCGGCCGATCCGGCCCAGCCCCAGGATGCCCACCCGGGCGCCGCTGACCCGGCGCATCAGCGGGAAGGTCCCCGCCTCCGGCCACCGGCCGGCACGGACGAACCGGTCCGCCGCGGACAGCCCGCGCAGCAGGTCGAGAGTGAGCCCGAGGGCCGTGTCGGCGACGCAGTCGGTCAGCACGTCCGGGGTGTGGGACACCTTCACCCCGCGGCTGCGGGCGAGGGCGACATCGGTCGTGTCGTAGCCGACGCCGAAGTTGATCACCGCGCCGAGCCGGGGGAGTGCCGTCATGAGCCCGGTGCCGACACCGGCGCGGCCGGAGGTCACCGCGGCGACGACCTCGGATCCGCGGGCGGCGAGGAACGCGGCCCGCTCGTCGCCGCCGTCGGGCAGCACCAGGGCGCCGTACGTGCCGCGCAGCGTCTCGGCGAGCGACGGCATCAAGGGGCCGACCTGGAGCACGCGGCCTCTGTCGTCGGTCATGCGGTGTCTCCCCGTCGGTCGAGAGCCGGGCGCTTGGGATCGAACCGCCACCCGGGGATGAGGTACTGCATCGCCGCGGCGTCGTCCCGGGCGCCGAGGCCCGCGCTCAGGTACAGCTCGTGCGCCTCCTCAAGCCGCTCGTGGTCGACCGTGACGCCGAGCCCGGGCGCGGCCGGGACCTCGATCGACCCGTTCTCGATGGCCGGGGGCCGGCTGGTCAGCCGCTGCCCGTCCTGCCAGATCCAGTGCGAGTCGATCGCCGTGATCTCGCCGGGGGCGGCGGCGGCGACGTGGGTGAACATCGCCAGCGAGATGTCGAAGTGGTTGTTGGAGTGCGATCCCCAGGTCAGGCCCCACGCCTGGCAGAGCTGGGCGACCCGGACCGAGCCGGACAGGGTCCAGAAGTGCGGGTCGGCCAGCGGGATGTCGACGGCCGCGGCGCGTATCGCGTGGCCCAACTGCCGCCAGTCCGTGGCGATCATGTTCGTCGCCGTGGTGAGCCCGGTGGCCCGTTTGAACTCCGCCATCACCTCCCGGCCGGAGTAGCCGTCCTCCGCGCCGCAGGGGTCCTCGGCGTAGGCGACGACACCCCGCAGCGCCCGGCCGTGCCGGATCGCGTCGGCGAGCGGCCAGCCGCCGTTGGGGTCCAGGGTGATGCGGGCCCCGGGGAAGCGCTCCGCCAGCGCGGTGACGGTGGCGACCTCCTGCTCACCGGGCAGCACCCCGCCCTTGAGCTTGAAGTCGGCGAAGCCGTACCGCTCGTGGGCCGCCTCGGCGAGTGCGATCACCGCGTCGGGGGTCAGCGCGGGCTCGTGCCGCAGCCGCGTCCAGGCGTCCTCGGCCTGCGGCTCGCCGCGGTAGGGCAGATCGGTGCGGTTGCGGTCCCCGATGTAGAAGAGGTAGCCGAGCACCGGTACCCGCGCGCGCTGCTGCCCCTCGCCGAGCAGTTCCGCGACGGGGACGCCGAGGAACTGGCCGAGCAGGTCGAGCAGCGCGGATTCGAGCCCGGCGACGACGTGCACGGTGGTGCGCAGGTCGTACGTCTGCGGCCCGCGGCCCGCGCCGTCGCGGGCGGCGAACGCCGTGCCGACCGCGCGCAGCACGGAGCGGTGCCGGGCCAGCGGGCGGCCGACGACGAGGCCGGCCGCCTCCGCCAGCGTGCGGCGGATCGGCTCGCCGCCCGGCACCTCGCCCACTCCGGTGTTGCCCTCGGAGTCGGTGAGCAGGACGACGTTGCGGGTGAAGTACGGTCCGTGCGCGCCGCTGAGGTTCAGCAGCATGCTGTCGTGGCCGGCGACCGGGACGACGCGCAGGGCCGTGACGACGGGAGATTCAGTCCCGGGTGAGCTCACCGTTGACCTGCCTCCACAGTCCGAGGGAGTTCTGGGTGTCCACGGGCGCGGGCAGCAGGCCGGCCGGGACGTTCTGGTAGGCGACCGGCCGCAGGAACCGGTCGATCGCGAGGGTGCCGACAGAGGTGCTGCGGCCGTCGGACGTGGCGGGGAACGGGCCGCCGTGGACCATGGCGTGGCCGACGTCGACGCCGGTGGGCCAGCCGTTGAACACGATGCGCCCGACCTTGTCCTCCAGCGAGCGCAGCAGACCGCGGGCGAGCCGCCGGTCCTCCTCGTCGTCCTCGGCGGCGTGCACGGTCGCGGTAAGCTGGCCTTCGAGCGCGGCGACCACGGTGTCGAGCTGACCGGCGTCCTTCAGGCGCACCACCAGGGAGGAGGCGCCGAACACCTCCTCGTGCAACGCCGGCTCGGCGAGGAAGGCGTCGCCCGTGGTGGTGAACAGCCGTGCCCTGCCGGGTGCGGCGATGCCGTCGCCGGGCAGACCCGCGGCGGCCTCGGTCACCTCGGCGAGGCCGCCGAGCCGGGCGACGCCTTCGGCGTACGAGGCGTGGATGCCGGTGTTCAGCATCGGCAGTGCCGGGGCGGCGGAGACCGCGGCGGCTGCCGACTCGGTGAACGCCGCAAGGCCGGGGCCCTCGATGCCGAAGACCAGGCCCGGGCTGGTGCAGAGCTGGCCGGCTCCGGTGGTGAGGGAGGCGGTGAACGCGCCGCCGAGCTCGGCGGCGCGTTCGCCGCGCAGCGCACCGGGGAGCAGGAAGACGGGGTTGATGCTCGACATCTCCGCGTACACGGGGATCGGCACCGGGCGGCCGGCGGCGGCGCGCATGAGCGCGGTGCCGCCGCTGCGCGAGCCGGTGAAGCCGACGGCGCGTATCCGCGGGTCGGTGACCAGCCGGATGCCGGTCTCCTCGCCGGTGCCGAAGATGAGGGAGAACACGCCCTCGGGCAGTCCGTGCCGTTCCACGGCCCGCTGGATCGCGGTGCCGGCGAGCTCGGAGGTGCCGGGGTGGGCGCTGTGCGCCTTGACCACGACCGGGCAGCCGGCGGCGAGCGCGGACGCGGTGTCGCCGCCGGCCACGGAGAAGGCGAGCGGGAAGTTGCTCGCGCCGAAGACGGCCACCGGGCCGAGCGGGATCCTGCGCTGGCGGATGTCGGGGCGCGGCAGCGGGACGCGGTCGGGCAGGGCCGGGTCGATCCTGGCACCGGCCCAGCCGCCCTCGCGCACCAGCTCCGCGAAGAGCCGAAGCTGGCCGGTCGTGCGGGCGAGCTCGCCGACGACCCGCGCGCGGACGATGCCGGTCTCCCGGACGACCCGCTCGACCAGTTCCCCGGCGACGGCCTCGAGGTTGGCGGCCACCTGCTCCAGGAAGGCCGCGCGCTGCTCCGGGGCGGTCTCCCGGTAGCGGGGGAACGCCTCTTGGGCCAGGGCGGCGGCCCGTTCCACGTCCGGGCCGCCGCCGAGGCCGTACGCGGGCGCCAACTGCTCGCCGGTGCGCGGGTCGCTGCCGTGCACGGTGCCCTGTGCGCCGTGCACGCGCGCGGCTCCGATCAGCATGGCGCCGGTCAGGGTGGCGTCGGTGTCGGTGTCGGAGTCGGTGTCGGCCATCTTCAGATCACCTTCTGCACGAGGGGGGTCAGCTCGGCGAGTTCCGCTTCCGTCAGGTCGGTCAGCGGCGGGCGGACCGGCCCCGCCGTGCGGCCGGCCGCGGTGAGTCCGGCCTTGACGATGGAGACGGCGTAGCCGGGCTGCCGGTCGCGAATCTCCAGGTAGGGCAGGACGAACTCGCGCAGCCGGGAGTAGACCCCCTCCCGGTCGCGTGCGCGCACCGCGCGGTAGAAGTCGACGGCCCACTGCGGCGCGAAGTTGAAGATCGCGGACGAGTAGGTGGTGGCGCCGAGTTCGAGGTAGGGCAGGGCGTAGGTCTCGGCGGTGGGCAGGCCGCCGATGAGGACGAGGCGGTCGCCGTGCGTGGCGTACAGCGTGGCCATCAGGTCGATGTCGCACACGCCGTCCTTGAAGCCGATGAAGTTCGGGAACTCGGCCACGAGGCGGGCGACGGTGCGCGCGCTGAACCGGGCGTTCGCCCGGTGGTAGACGACCACGCCGAGGGACGTCGCCGTGCACACCCGCGCCACGTGGGCGTGGAGGCCCTCCTGCCCGAGCTCGGTGAGGTAGGGCGGCATGAGCAGGATCCCGTCGGCGCCGGCCCGCTCGGCCCGCTCGGCCATGGCGGCCGCCGTCGCCGTGCCGTAGCCGGCGGCCCCCATCACGGGCATGCCCTCCGGGGTCTCCGCGACCGTCGCCCGCAGGACCGCGTCCACCTCGTCGTGGGTCAGGGAGAAGAACTCGCCGGTGCCACCGGGGGCGAAGAGCCCGGCCACGTCGTAGCCCACCATCCGCTGCAGGTGCTCGCGGTAGGCCCGCTCGTCGAAGGCGTATCCCGCGGTGGCGTGCGTGACGGGGAAGGACAGCAGACCGGAGCCGAGGACGTGGCGCAGGTCGTCGGGTGAGAAGCGGGGCATGGGCGCTCCAAGGTCGGGCATGAGGAAGGCTTGACCGTCAAGCTAGCAGATGCAGACTGTCTACAGAAATGCCGTCTACATATGTAGCTCTCATGTCAGGGGCTGCCAACCCCTTGACTCGCTCTAGTCACTCATTTACCGTGCGTTCACAATTCGAAACAGCATCTACATCTGTAGACACGTCAGTTGGTTTCGCTGTGGAGGAAACCCCATGCCCCGTGTTCCCGCTCGTGGCCCGATCCGGCCCGGCCGTCGTCGCCGGCTCGTGATCTCGGCCGTGGCGCTGCCGGTCGCCCTCACGGTGACCGCCTGCACCGTGGCCAACAGTTCGGATGCCGCGGGCGGCGACATCCTCCGCATCGTGCTGCCCGAGGAGCCGCCGACCCTCGAACCCTGCGAGGCGTCCCTGACCTCGACCGGTTCCGTCGTGCGGTCCAACATCACCGAGCCGCTGATGGAGCGCGACGCGTCGTCGGGAGAGCTGGAGCCGAAGCTGGCGACCCGCTGGGAGCGGACCTCCGACAGGCGGTGGACGTTCGAGGTCCGCAAGGGTGTGAAGTTCAGCGACGGCACGCCGTTCGACGCGAAGGACGCCGCGTACTCGATCGACCGCGCCGTCAACTCCGACCTCGGCTGCAACGTCGAGGGGTACGTCTTCGGGGACATGGACCTGGAGGTGGCGGCGCCCGACGCCGGCACGCTGACGGTGACCACCCCGGAGGCCGACCCGATCTTCCCGATGCGGCTGTCCTTCGTCGAGATGGTCCCCACGTCCACCAGCGCGGACAAGAAGGTGCGCGAGCCGGTCGGCACCGGCCCCTACCGGATCGAGCACTGGCAGCCCGGCCTGCGCCTGGTCCTGGCCGCGAACAAGAGGTACTGGGGCGACAGGCCCGCCTATCCGACCGCCGAGTACCAGTGGCGTACGGAGGGAAGCGTGCGGGCCGCCATGGTGGTCGGCGGTGAGGCCGACATCGCCACCGCGATCGGGCCCGAGGACGGTGCCGCGGACGCCGCCCTGCAGTTCCCCAACAACGAGACCACCGCGCTGCGCATGCAGGCGTACGAGCCGCCGCTGGACGACAAGCGGGTACGCCAGGCCATCAACTACGCGATCGACCGGAAGTCCATCGTCGACGGTCTCTACCAGGGGGACGCGCGGGCCGCCGCCCAGCTCGTACCCAAGGGCATCGTCGGCTTCAACCCGGAGCTGAAGCCGTGGCCGACCGATCTGCGGAAGGCCAGGGACCTGCTGGCCGAGGCGGAGGCCGACGGTGTCGATCTGGACGCGCAGATCCGGCTGATCACCCGTACCGCGCTCTTCCCGAAGGTCGAGGAGACCGTCCAGGTCATCCAGAACCAGCTCAGCGAGCTCGGCCTCAACGTCAAGATCGAGATGAAGGACACCGCGGGCAGCACGGAGGTGCAGGAGCGCCCCTTCCCCGAGGACTCCGGCCCGTACCTGCTGCTGATCCAGCACGGCAACCAGGCCGGCGACGCCGCGTTCAGCATGGACCAGTACCTGCTCAGCGACGGCTTCCAGAGCTCCTGGGGCACCGCCGCCTTCGACCGGAAGATCAGAGCCGCGGAGGAACTGGAGGGGCGGGAGCGCCAGGACGCGCTGGCCCGGATCTTCGAGGAGGAGCCGGACGAGATCGCGCAGTACGCGTACATCGCCCACATGAACGGCATCATCGCCGTGGCCCCGACGGTTCGCTACCGGCCCAACTCCTCCACCGGCGACGAGATGCGGCTCGCCGAGATCTCCCCCGCCGACGACTGATCCCGCGGAGGGCCGGCGCCACCTCGTGCCGGCCCTCCGGGAACCACCTCCGACCTAGGGACCGCGATGTTCCTCTTCCTCCGCCGCCGCGCTCTGACCAGCCTGCTGCCGCTGGCCGTGGTGCTCCTCGGCGTCTTCGTCCTCGCCCGGCTCACCGGCGATCCCACGTCGCTGTACCTGCCGGAGTCCGCCACGCCCGCCCAGCGCGACGCCTACGCGGAGCGCAACGGCTTCAACGACTCGATCTGGGCCCAACTGGCCGACTACCTCAGCGGCGTGGTGCGGCTCGACTTCGGCGAGTCGCTGCGCACCGGCGAGCAGGCGTCGACGATGGCGCTGCGCGCCTTCCCCGCGACCCTGCAGCTCGCCTTCGCCACGATGCTGCTCGCCGTCGCCGCCGCCGTGCTCATCGGGAGCTGGGCGGCGTTCCGGCCGAACTCGGTGGCCGACCGCATCGCCTCGTTCCTGTCCATGACCGCCGCCAGCATCCCCGACTTCTGGTTCGCCATCACCGGCGTGTGGATCTTCGCCGTCGGGTTCGGCGTGCTGCCCACGTCGGGCGTCAGCGACGGCATGCTCTCCTGGGTCCTCCCGGTCGCCACCCTGATGATCCGGCCGGTGGGAGTCCTGACCCAGGTGGTGCGGGGAGCGATGGTCTCCGCGCTCTCCGCGCCGTACGTACGGCTGGCGCGCAGCAAGGGCGCGGGCGGGGTGCGGGTGGTGACCCATCACGCCCTGCGCAACGCCGCAGCGCCCGCGCTCACCGTCGCCGGCGACCTCGCGGTCTCCATGGTCAACGGTGCCGTGGTGGTGGAGACGATCTTCGGCTGGCCGGGCATCGGGAAGCTGATGATCGACTCGATTCTGGGCCGGGACTTCGCGGTGCTCCAGGCCGCGGTGCTGCTCACCGCGGTGACCATCTTCGTGCTCAACATCCTGATCGACATCTGCTACGCGCTGCTCGACGCCCGCGTCCGTGAGCCCGCGAAGGTATGAGGAGGACGCCGTGAGTACCTTGTCCGACAGCGCCGCGGGCGCCACCCCGGCCCCGCCGGGAGCGGAGCCCGCCCCCGCCGCCCGCGGCAGCCGGGTCAGCCTGTGGCGCCTGCTGCTCCGCGACCGGGTGGCGACGGCGGCGGCCGCGGTGCTGGTCCTGATCACGCTGACCGCGGCGTTCGGGCCGCTCCTGGTCGAGTCCGCGGCGAACGACCAGGACCTCGAGAACGTCAACCAGGCGCCGTTCAGCCTGGACAGCGGCTGGCTCGACGTCCTGGGCACCGACCCGCTGGGCCGCAGCGTGCTGGCCCGACTCATCGTGGCCGCGCAGACCACGTTCAGCGTGGCCGTACCCGCCGTGCTGCTGTCGATGGCCATCGGCTCGCTGATCGGCATGTGGGCCGGATACCACCGCGGCTGGCGGGAGACCGTCGCGATGCGGGTGGCGGACGTCATCCTCAGCTTCCCCTCGCTGCTGATGGCCGTCGTCGTGCTGTACGTCTTCGCCCCCAGTGTGGCGAACCTCGTGCTGGTGCTGGCCGTCACCCGCATCCCGATCTATCTGCGTACGGCCCGGGCGGAGTCCGCCGAGCTGCAGAGCCGCCTGTTCGTCGACGCGGCCCGGACGTTCGGCACCCGCAGCGGCGCGATCATCAGGCGGCACGTCTTCCCGATCGTGCTGCCGACCCTGCTCACCGTGGCGACGCTGGACTTCTGCTACGTGATGCTGGCCGAGTCGTCGCTGAGCTTCCTGGGCATCGGCATCCAGCCGCCCGACGTGAGCTGGGGCCTGATGGTCGCCCAGGGCCGTACCTATCTGCAGACCGCGTGGTGGCTTTCGTTCTTCCCGGGCCTGGCCATCGTGGTCACCACCGTGTCGGCGACCGTGCTCGCCGCCTGGGTGCGGCTGGCCACCGACCCGGGCCAGCGGTGGCGGCTGACGCTGCCGCGCCGGACACGCCGCAAGACCCCCGCCCCCGCAGCCCCCGCCGCCGAGGAGGCACAGCCGTGACCGGCACCGCGCAGGACGCCCCCGGCGGGGCCGCCCGCCCCGCCGCCCTCGAAGTCGACGGGCTCAGCGTCGACATCAGCACGCCGCACGGCACCGTACGCGCCGTCGACGCGGTCACGTTCTCCGCCCGGCGCGGTGAGACCCTCGCGCTGCTCGGCGAGTCCGGTTGCGGGAAGTCGATGACGGCGCAGGCCATCGCCGGCCTGCTGGACCCGGTCGCGGAGGTGGCGGGCGGGCAGGTGCGGCTGGCCGGAAAGGACCTGGTCACGGCCGACGCGAAGACCCGCAGGGCGATGGCGGGGCCCGAGCTGGCGATCGTCTTCCAGGACGCGCTCACCGCGCTGAACCCCGTCTACACCGTCGGGACGCAGCTCGCCGAGCCGTTCCGCATCCACCGCGGGATGTCGCGGAAGGAGGCGCGGAAGGCGGCCGTCGAGCTGATGGCCCGGGTCGGCATCCCGGAACCGGAGTCCCGCGTCGACTCCTACCCCCACCAGTTCTCCGGCGGCATGCGGCAGCGGCTGCTCATCGCCATCGCGGTCGCGCTGTCGCCGACCGTGCTCCTGGCCGACGAGCCGACCACGGCACTCGACGTCACCGTGCAGGCGCAGATCATGGAGCTGCTGCGGGAGCTGCGCACCGAGCGGGACATGACCGTGGTGCTGATCACGCACGATCTGGCCGTGGTCGCCGAGCAGGCCGACCAGGTCGTGATCATGTACGCGGGCAACGTGGTCGAGTCCGGTCCCGTACGGGAGGTCTTCGCCGCGCCGCGGCACCCGTACACCAGGGGGCTGCTGGACTCGGTGCCGGCGCACGCCGCCCGCGGCGAGGAGCTGCGGTCCATCGCCGGCACTCCGCCGGACCTGCACTCGATCCCCGCGGGCTGCGTCTACCAGGAGCGTTGCCCGCTCGTTCAGGACGTCTGCAGAACAGCACGCCCGCAGCTCGGCGAGGTCGCCCCCGGGCGCCTGGCCGCCTGCCATTTCTCTGCCGAGGTGAAGTGATGACCGCTGGTGCCGGCGCGCCCCTGCTCCAGGTGCGCGAGCTGAACAAGGTGTTCGGGGTCCGCAGCGGCGGCGCGGCGAAGAAGCTGCGTGCACTGGACGGGATCACCTTCGATCTGCGGCGCGGTGAGACCCTCGGTCTCGTCGGGGAGTCGGGGTGCGGCAAGTCCACCCTGGCCAGGACGCTGCTGATGCTGGAGCGGCCCGACGGCGGCAGCGTCCGCTTCGACGGCGTGGACCCGTTCACGCTCAAGGGCCGCGAGCTGCTGCAGTGGCGGCGCCGGGTGCAGATGGTCTTCCAGGACCCGTTCGGCTCGCTCAACGCCCGGATGACGGCGGGCGACCTGATCAGCGAGCCCTGGCGCAGCCACAGGGACCTGTATCCCGGCCGGGGGGAGCGCGCCGCCCGGGTGCGCGAGCTGCTGGACCTGGTGGGTCTGCGGGCGAGCGACGAACACCGCTACCCCCAGGAGTTCTCCGGCGGCCAGCGGCAGCGCATCGGGATCGCCCGCGCGCTCGCGCTCGGGCCCGACGTGATCGTGTGCGACGAGCCCGTCTCCGCACTCGATCTGTCCGTGCAGGCGCAGGTGCTGAACCTGCTGGGCGACCTCCAGCGGCAGCTCGGCGTCAGCTACGTCTTCATCTCCCACGACCTGTCGGTGGTGCAGCACGTCGCCGACCGGGTGCTGGTGATGTACCTGGGCCGGATCGTGGAGCAGGGGGAGACCGCGTCGGTGTTCGGCCGCGCCCTGCATCCCTACAGCGCCGCGCTCACCTCCGCCGCCCCCTCGCTCGACCACGGTGACCGGCGCGAACAGATCATCCTCCGCGGCGAGATACCCTCCCCGCTCGACCCGCCCTCGGGCTGCCGCTTCCGTACCCGGTGCTGGCGGGCGACCGAGGCGTGCGCGGCCGACGCACCCCGTACGGCCGAGGACCCGGACGACCCGGCGCACACCGCGGAGTGCTTCCACCCGCTGCAGGAAGGGGCAGGCCGCGTGCCGACGGGCCGATGACGCCGACCGCCTTCGCCGTCGTGGCGGCCGCGGTCCTGCTGGCGTCCTGCCTCCAGGGGTCCATCGGCTTCGGCATGGGCATGCTCGCCGCGCCGGTGGTGGCCCTGGTCGACGCAAGCCTGCTGCCCGGGATGCCGATCATTCTCGCCACCATGCTCACGCTGGTGGTGACGGTGACCGAGCGCGAGCACGTCGATCTGCGCGGCACCGGCTGGGCGTTGGCGGGCCGGATGCCGGGGACGGCGGTGGGCGCGCTGCTCGTCGCCGTCCTGCCCGAGCGCGGGCTGGCGCTGCTGCTGGCCGGAGTCGTGCTGTGCGGCATCGCGTTGAACAGCTTCGGCTGGGCCCCGGCGCCGAACCGGCCCAACCTCGTCCTGGCCGGCGGCGCGTCCGGCCTGATGGGCACCGCGACGGCGATCGGCGGGCCGCCGATGGCGCTGGTGTGGCAGGGCAAGGAGGGTGCCGGGCTGCGCGGCACGATGAGCGGGTTCTTCCTCGTCGGCTCCGCGATGTCGGTGGCCGCGCTCGCACTGACCGGGAGCATCGGGCTGCACACACTGGTGACGGCCGCCGCGCTGGTGCCCGCGATGCTGCTGGGCTTCGCGCTGTCGCGGTACGCCAACCGGTTCCTCGACGCCCGGCGGCTGCGCTGGACCGCGGTCGGTGCCTCCGCCCTGGGCGCGGTGCTGCTGATCGTCCAGCAGCTCGGCTGAGACGGCTCGTACGGGCGGTCTCAGCGGCGCACCACGTTGCGCAGCGGCCGTCCGCCGGCGAGGGCGTCGATGTTGTCGCCGATCTCCCGTGCCCGGCTGCCGAAGGTCTCCTCCGTGTGGCCGGACTGGTGCGGGGTGAGCACCACGTTGTCGAACCCGGTGAAGTCGAGGTGCGAGGGGGGCGGGGCACCGGGGTCGCGGGGGTTGCGCCACCACACGTCGATGGCGGCGCCCGCGATGGTCCCGTCCGCCAGCGCGTCGTGGAGCGCCTGCTCGTCCACCACGGGACCCCGCGCGACGTTCACGAGAATGCCGGCCGGTTTCATCGCGGCCAGCGCCCGCGCGTCCACGAGGCCGCGGGTCTCCGCGCTGAGCGGCACGGTCACCACGACCACGTCGCTGCTGCCGAGCAACTCGTGCAGCCGGTCCGGACCGCCGGCCCACTCGACGTCCACGCCCGGCGGGAGGGGAGCGGAGGGGTTGCGCCGGACCGTGCGCACCCGCATGCCCAGTGCGCGGGCCGTACGGGCCACCTCGGTGCCGATCTCGCCGAACCCGAGGATGCCCATCGTCCGCCCGCTCAGGACCCCGCCGAAGGGGTAGCCGCCGTCGACCACGGCGTTGCGCCAGACACCGGCGCGCATGTCCCGTTCGGAGCGCAGCACCCGGCGCCGCAGCATCATCGACACCATCGCGACGTGCTCGGCGATGGAACGGCCGTGGTGGTAGGTGTTGGCGAGCGTGACGCGCGGCCCGAGGGCGTCGAGGGGGATCTTGTCGTAGCCGGCGCCCGTGACGTGGAGCAGCCGCAGCCGCGGCATGGCCGCGAGGAGGTCGCGGGGCGCGGCCGAGCAGACCAGCACGTCCGCCGTGGCCGCCGCGGAGCGCAGCTCATGGCTGCCGGCGCCGTCGAAGGCGAACGTCCACCGGTGCGGGCTCGCTCCGCCGCGGGTGAGCGCGTCCGAGAACTGGGCCATCACCGGCTCGGTGACCAGGACTTCCAGCCGCTCGGTCACCCCGGTCACCTCGGTCATCCCGGTCACCAGCGCGGTCCCGCCGGATCGAAGCCGGGCCGGAAGCGGCGCATGTAGCCGGTGTCGTCGCGGGTGCGCAGGCCGCAGTCGAGGTACTGCCGGTGCAGCCGGGCGAGTGCGTCACGGTCGAGTTCGACGCCGAGGCCGGGGCCGGTGGGGACCTCGACGGCGCCGTCCCGGAACCGCAGCGTGCCCGGCACGACCACATCCTCGGCGGGGTCCTTCCACGGCCAGTGGGTGTCGCAGGCGTAGTCGAGGTTCGGGGTCGCCGCCGCCAGGTGGGTCATCGCCGCGAGGCTGATTCCCAGGTGCGAGTTGGAGTGCATCGACAGCCCCATGCCGAACGTCTCGCAGACGCCGGCGAGCAGTTGGGAGCGGCGCAGGCCGCCCCAGAAGTGGTGGTCGGAGAGCACGACCTGGACGGCGTCCCGGCGTACCGCCGGCGCGAGGTGGTCGAAGGCGACCACGCACATGTTGGTGGCCAGCGGCATGAGGACCTCACGCGCCACCCGGGCCATGCCGTCGATGCCCGCGACGGGGTCCTCCAGGTACTCCAGGATCCCCTCCAGCGCCCGGCCGGCCCTGACCGACGTGGGCACCGTCCAGGCGGCGTTCGGGTCCAGCCGCAGCGGGTGCTCCGGGAAGGCGGCGCGTAGCTCCTTGATCGCCTCGATCTCCTCCTCCGGGGGGAACACGCCGCCCTTCAGCTTGATCGCGGTGAAGCCGTACTCGTCCACGATCCGGCGGGCCTGGCGCACCAGGCCCCCGGGGTCGAGCGCGGCGCCCCAGCCGTCCTCGTCCTGGCCCGGGTGCCCGGCCCACTTGTAGAAGAGGTACGCGCTGTAGGCCACCCGGTCGCGGACGGCGCCGCCGAGCAGGTCGCTCACCGGCCGGCCGGTGATCCTGCCCTGGATGTCGAGCGCGGCCACCTCGAAGGGCGAGAGCACCCGGTCCGCGGTGGCCGACGTCGTCACCATGCCGCCCATGCCGTGGCCGCCCTCGCCGGTGTCGGACACCAGCGAGGTGTGCACGGTCCGGTGGAGGCCGTGCAGGTCGAAGACGTCGAGACCGACGAGCTGTGCGCCCGCGCGCTCCAGCCGCCGCAGATGGGCGAGGTCGCCGTAGGACTCGCCGAGGCCGTGCACACCGCTGTCGGTGACGACTTCGACGACTGCCCGCAGCGCGAACGGCTCGTGCACTCCGACGGTGTTGAGGAGAGGCGGGTCGCGGAAGGCCACGGGAGTGATCTGCACCGCGTTGATCCGGTGGCCTTGTGAAGAGGCGGCAGAGGCGGCAGGGGTGGCGGTGGGCATGACGCGATACTGTCATACGTCCATGGATGCAGACAAGAAATCTGTATGAGAATCGCGGGATCGGCAGCGCGTACATGGATGGTGGTTACATGTTTGTCCCCCGGCCAGGATCAGGCCACGATCTCGTATGATGAGCTGGGACTTTCGAAGGGACGAGCGGTGGAAGATGAATCCGCCCCGGGGGCGGGCGAGCAGGAGGCGTCCGGCCGCGGACTGGTCAAGTCGGCCGAGCGGACGGTGCGGATCATGGGGACGCTCGCGGAGTCCTCCCGCGGGCTCACCCTGGCGGAGCTGCAGGAGCTCACCGGCTATCCGCGCTCCAGCCTCTACGCCCTCCTGCGCACGCTGACGGCGCTGAAGTGGATCGAGACCACGGACGGCGAACAGGCCTACGGCATCGGGCCGCGTGCGCTGCTCGCCGGCACGGCTTATCTGGACCGTGATCCCGCCCTGCCGTTCGCGACCCAGCAGATCGAGCGCCTGCGCGACGACACCGGCTACACCGCGCACTACGCCCGCCTCGACCCGCCGAACGTCATCTACCTGGCCACCCGCGAGGCCACCGACTCCAAGCGGCTGACCTCCCGCGTCGGCCGGCAGCTACCCGCGTACGCGACCGCGCTGGGCAAGGCGCTGCTGGCCGAGCGGACCCCGGCGGAGGTCGACCAGATCCTCCCGGAGGAGAGGCTCACGTCCCTGACGGAGAACACCGTGGGCAGCCGCTCCGCGCTGCACGGGGAGCTGCAGGAGAGCCAGGCGCGCGGCTGGGCGCTGGAACGTGAGCAGAACACGCCGGGGTTGTGCTGCGTCGCGGTCCCGGTGACCTACCGCATCCCGGCCACGGACGCCATCAGTTGCTCGGTGCCGGTGGACCACGCCACCGACGGTGAACTCGGCCGGATCGCCGAGGCGATCCGGCGCCACGCGGACGAGCTGGCGCAGACCCTGCGCCGCAAGGGCATCCGGTAACGCGCGAAACCGCCGCCCGCCCGATCGGTGGCTGATGCGGTCCTCGCGCACGTCGCCGTAGCCGTCGGCATGCGCACCGGTCACCGCATCGGGAGCGGCGCGTAACGAAGCGGTGAAGGCAGGTTACGGGGCTGCCCGGCCCGTCGCGGCTCGCTTATCCTCCCGGCATCCGGGACAGGGGGGACCGTTGACCGCGACCGTCGCGCGGCCGGGGCGCCGGCTTCCGCCGCTGCTGCGGCAGAGCGCGCACCACGGCCTCGTGCTGGCCGCCGCCGCGCTCGCCCTCTTGCTGGCCGTCACCGTCCTCGCCGCCCTCGTCGCCGTCGCCGAGCAGGCCGCGGAGACCGGGGCCCGGGAGCGGCTCGCGGCGGATCCGGACGCGGCGGTGCGGATCAGCGGGGCGTACGACCCGGACGGCGTGGCGCGCGCGGACAGCCCTGTGCGGGGCGCGCTGGCGCGTACGTACGGTGAGGTGGCGCACCGGACGACGCGGCTGGTGCGGGCGCCCGCGGCGCGGGAGCAGCAGTTGCCGGTGGCCGCGAGCGGCGTCGGCGGGCGGGGCGCGGTGGGTCTGTCACTGCTGTGGGCGCAGGACGCCGACCGGCAGGCGCGGCTGACGGAGGGGGAGTGGCCCCGGGCCGGGGACACCGCGGCCGGAGGGCCGGTGGAGGTCGCCCTCGACGAGGGGTACGCGGCGCGGCTGGGCCTGACGACGGGCGACGGCTTCGCCCTGGGCGGCGACGAGGACGCCGCCGCGGAGGGCGGCGGGGCCGCGGACGAGGCCGCCGCGCAGCCGCTCGCCGTGCGGGTCTCCGGGCTCTACGTCCCGCGCGACCCCGACGCACCCCTCTGGCAGGACCTCACCGGCACCTTCGGCACCCCCGACAGCGTCGGGCTCGTCGCCCGCCGCACGTTCGCCGAGCAGCCCGCACTCCGCCGCGACGCCACCGCCGGGTGGCTCGCCGTGCCCGACGCGCGGCGGCTGCGGCTCGGGCAGGTCGACCCGTTGCGCGAGCGCGCCGTCGCGCTGGCCGCCGGCGACGCCGAGCGGGTCGTCTTCGGCCGCGCCGCCGCCCGGCAAGGGGTGCTCGCCGACGTCGAGGCCGACACCGACCTGCCGTACGCGCTGCGCCAGTTGGACGTGCCCGTCGCCGTCGCGCGGGCCGGCACGTACCTGCCGGTGGCGCTGCTCGCCTCGCTCGCCCTGGCGGCACTCGTGCTGACCGCGCGGCAGCTCGCCCGGCACCGCGCCGCCGAGCAGGCGCTGCTGGGCAGCCGTGGCGCCGGGCCGCTGCGGCTCGTCGGCGGGGCGACGGCGCAGTGGGCGGCGGTGGCGCTGCCCGCGGCGCTGGCGGGGCCGTATCTGGCCGGCCCGCTGCTGCGCGGGCTGGCGGCGGCCGGGCTGCTCGACGGCCCGGTGCCGCGGACCGCCGCGACCGGCGCGGGGTGGACGGTCGCCGCGCTGGCGCTGGCCGTGCACGCCGCCGCGGCGCTGACGCCCGTCGCCCGCGCCGCCCGGGACCGGCGCGCGGTGGCCCGGCTGCGGCGGCGGGTGCCGCGGCTGGCGGCGTACCAGCGGGCGGGTAGGGACCTCGCGCTGGCCGGCGTCGCCGCGGTGGGCTGGCTGCAACTCGTCACGTACCGCACCCCGGTCGCCGACTCCGGCACCGTCGACCCCGTCGTCGTGCTCGCGCCCGTCGCCCTCACCGCCGCGACCGTGCTGCTCGCGCTCCGCCTGCTGCCGCTGGCCGCCCGCGCCGCCGACCGGCTCGGGCGCCGCTCCGCCGGCCTCGTCCTGCCGCTGGGCGGCTGGCACCTGGGCCGCCGGGCGGCCGGGCACGCCGGTCCCGCGCTGCTCGTCGCCCTCGCGCTGGCCATCGCCGCGCTCGGCGCCACCGCCCTGGCGGTGCTCGACCGCGGCGACCGCGACCAGGCGGCGTTCGCGGTCGGCGCCGACCTCGGCGTCGAGGCCGGGCAGGAGGGCGCGGGGTTCGTGCCGCGCGCGGAGCGGCACGCGCGCTACCGCGAGCTGCCCGGCATCGCCGCGGCCACGCCGGTGGTCGACTGGGACGTCACCGTCGGCACCTCGTTCGCGGGGATGACGGCGCTGGACTCCGCCGAGGTGCTGCCCACGCTCCGTACGGGCGGCACCGCGGGCCCCGTGCCCGCCGTACGGGACGGGGCCGGCCTGCCCCACGACGCGCTCGCCGCGCTCGGCGGCACCCGCCCGGTGCCGGCCCACGGGCTGTCGCTGTCCGGCCGCCCCGACGCCCTCGGCATGCGCGTACGGCTCGACGCGGACGGCCCCGGCACCGCGGAGCCGTTCACGCTCACCGCCACCCTGGAGGACGCCGACGGCCTCGCGCACACCGTCTCCGGCACGCTGCCGCCCGCCGACGGCCGGGCGCACCGCATGAGCATCCCGCTCGGCGCGTACCAGCACCCGCTGCGGCTCACCGGACTCCAGTTGCGTACGGATCAGGAGAAGCGGCAGCGCACGTACCGGCTGACGATCGACGACTTCGCGGGCGTGCCGAACGGGCACCGCGCCGGCTGGCAGGACCTCATCGGCGGCGAACGGCCCGACCGCGGTCTCGCCGGCTGCCCCGGCCGCACGCCGGCGCCGACGCGCGGCATGCCCCCGCGCCGGGCCACCGGGTTCGTCCTCTGCGAGGCGCGCACCACTCCCGGCGCGCTCTTCGACGGCGTGCTGCGCGGCCCGGACACCTCGCTGCCCGCCGAGTTGCTGAGCTGGCAGCTCCAGCTCGGCCTCACCGGGCAGGGTAAGCCGCGGCCCGTGCCCGTGCTCGCCACCGACGCGCTGCTCGCCGGGGGCCAGGCGGAGGTGGGCGAGTCCCTGCGGGCCGGGCTGCCCGGCGGCACGGAGCTGCGCGCGCGGGTCGTCGGGAGCATCGACGCGGTCCCCGGCACCGACCCGGGGCGGGGGCGGCTGCTGGTGGACACCCGGGTGCTGGCGGCGTATCTCGTACGGGCCGGGCTCGACCCGCCGGTGGAGTCGCACTGGTGGCTGGCCGCCCGCGGCGGCGACGCCGGCGCGGCGCGCAGGGCCGTCGAGCGGCGGCCGGAGCTGGGCACGGCACGCGACGTGCCCGGGGAGCGGGCGGAGCTGGCGGCGTCGCCGCTGCGCGAGGGCACGGACGGGGCGCTGCGGCTGTGCCTGGTGCTGGCGCCGGCGTTCGCCGTCGTCGGCTTCGCGCTGCACAGCGTGCTGGCGGTACGGGCGCGCGCGCGGGAGTTCGCGCTGCTGCGGGCGCTGGGCGTACGGGCACGGCAGTTGACGGCGCTGCTGTGGACGGAGCAGCTCTGCCTCGCGGCGTTCGCGGCGGCGGTGGGCACGGCGACGGGGGTGGCGCTCGCGGCGGCGGTGGTGCCGGCGGTGACGGTCACCGAGACCGGCGCGGCGGTGCACCCGGAGCTGACGGTGGCGGTGCCGTGGCTGCGGGTGGCGGCGGTGGCCGCGGCGGTGACGGCGCTGATCTGCCTGGCGGTCACGGCGACGGCGCGGGCGCTGGCGCGCATGGACCTGGCGCGGGTGCTGAGGGCGGGGGACGAGTGACGGGACGGGCGCAGGGGCGCGCGCGGTGGTGGCGCCGGGGAGGCCGGGAGCCGGCGGGCGCGGCGCGGACGGAGCGGGCGGGCCGGGCGGCGGGCGCGGGACGCGCGGGCCGTACGGAGCCGGTGCCGGACCCGGACCGCGGCGACCGGCCCTCCGGCGCCCGCCGGCCCCGAACCGTTCGCCTGCCCCTGCGGGCTCGCGCCCCCCGCGCCTGGCGCGAGGGGGGCGCCGACCTGCCCGCCTTCGTCTGCCTCGGCGTGCTCGTCGCCCTCCTCGCCGCCGCCGTCACCGCCGCGCCCCCGCTCCTCGACCGCGCCGCCGGCCGTACGCTCGTCGACCGGATCGACGCCGCGCAGGGCGAACGGCCCCTGCTCACCCGCACCGTGTCCTTCGGGCAGCCGGTCACCAGGCTGATGGACGAGGGGGCGACCAGCGTCGCCGAGGACCTGACCGGGGCCGGGCAGGACGTGACCGGCGCCGTGCCCGCCGCGCTCGCCGGCCTCCTCGACCGGCCGGCGCACCAGGTCCTCGTCCCCGCCGCCTCCCTCGACGCGCCCCGTGGGGACACCGCCCTGTCCCTGCTCCACACCAGCGAGGCCCCCGGCCCCGCCGGCTACGCCGCCGGCCGGCCGCCCCGCGACACCGGCGAGGACGGCCCCGTGGAGATCGCCGTCTCCACCCGCACCCGGGACGCGCTGGGCCTCACCCTCGGCGCGCGGCTGCACCTGACCCCGCACGCGTCCCGGCTGGACACCCCCGTCGTCGTCACCGGCTTCCTGCGCCCCGACCCCGGCGCCCCCCTCTGGCGCAGCCACCCGCTGCTCGCCGTCCCGCTCCCCGCCGGCCGGGGGCCGGCCGAGGCCCGGGCGCTGATCGCCCCCGGAGCACTCGACGCCCTCCTGGACCGCGGGCTGCCGCAGCTCACTGTCGAGTGGCGGCTCCGGCTGGAGGTGAGCCGCGCGGACGAGGAGCGCGCGGAGGCCGCCGCCCGCTTCGGTGGTGCCGACGGCCGCGACAGGCTGATCCGCGCTCTCGCCGCGTACGACACCGCCTCCGCCGACAACTTCTGCGACAACACCAGCTTCGCCTGCGTCTACGGCTCCCACCCCGCCCAGAACCCGACCCGCACCGACCACCTCCAGCCGCTCGTCCGCGACGCCGACGCCGCGTGGGACCGGGCCGCCACGGTCGTCTCCTTCGCCCTCGCCTCCGTCGTCGGCGTCGGTCTGGCCGCGGCCCTCGTCACCGCCCGGCTCGCGGTGCGGCGTCGGCTCGACGAGCACCGGCTGCTGCGCGCCCGCGGCGCGTCGGCGGCGGGCGTCGCGCTGTCCCGCGCCGCGCAGTACGCGCCGGTGGCGGGCGCGGGCCTGGCGGCGGGACACCTCGGGGCGCGGCCGGTGCTGCCCGCGGGCGCGGCGCCGTCGGTGTGGCCGGCGGTCGCGGTCGCCGCCGCGGCGTGGCTGGTGCTGCCCGTGCTGACCTGGGCGGCGGTCCGCGACCGCCCGCCCCGCCGGGGCGGCCGGGGCGGTCACCCGGCGGGGGCGGGCCGGCGGGTGACCGCGGAGGCCGCCGTGCTGCTGCTCGCCGCCGCCGGGGTCGTCGCGCTGCGGGTACGGGGCACGACCGGCGCCGGCGCGTCCGACCCGCTCGTCGCGGCGGTGCCGGTGCTGTGCGGTCTGGCGGTCGTGATCCTGCTGATACGGGCCTACCCGCCGCCGCTGCACCTGCTGGCCCGGCTCGCGGCCCGCCGCCGCGGCCCGCTCGGCCTGCTGGCGCTCTCCCGCGCCGCCCGCGACGCGCCCGGCGCCGTGCTCTCGCTGCTCGTGCTCGTCGCCACCCTGGGCGCCGCGGTCTTCGGCGGTCTCGTCACCGGCACCGTCGAGGAGGGCCGCCGCGACGCGCTCGCCTGGCGGACCGGCGGCGCCGACGCGGTGCTCACCGACGCGAGCACACCCGCCGCCGACGAGGCGCTGCGCCGCGCACCCGGCGTGGCCCGGGCGGTGCGGGTCCGGCTCGTCCGCACCGACCTGACCGGCACCGGCACGGGCCTCGGGCAGCGCGGCGCCGAGGTGCTCGCCGTCGACGGCGCCGCGCTGCGCCGGGCCGACCCCGGTTCGGCCGCCGCGGCGGCGGTCGCGGGGCTGGGGGCGCCGCGGCGGGACGCCGCGGGGCGGCTGGTGCTGCCGGTGCTCGCCGGCGGGGAGCGGGCGCGGGTCCGTACCGGAGAGACGTACGAGACGGAGTGGCCCGGGGTGCGGGTGCGCGTCGCGGGGCGGCTGGACGGGGGCGCGGCGCGGGACGCGGCCTTCGGGCCGCTGTACGGCGACGGCGGCGCGGCGCCCGGCGGGGACCGGCCGCTGCTGCTCGCCGACACCGCCGCTCTGGCCGCCGCGGACCGGGAGCGCGCCGCGGACACCCCCCGCGGCACGGCCGCGGTTCTTTACTACGGCTCGGCGTCCCCCGCCGCCCTGCGTGCCGCCGCGCCGGGCACCGGGCACGGCAGCCCGTACGGGCGGCTGCTGATCGCCGCGGAGGAGCGGGCGGCCGACCGCGACGACGGCGTGCTCGGCGCGATCCGGGGCGCGCACGCCGCGTGCGCGGCGCTGGCCGCCGTGCTGGCGCTGCTCACGCTGCTCGTGGAGCTGCTGCTCTCCGCACCGGAGCGCGCCCGCACCACGGCGTACCTGCGCCTCCTCGGCCTCGACCCCCGCGGGGCCGCCGCCCTCGGCGCCCTGCAGCTCCTCCCGCTCGCCCTCGCCGCCGCGGCCGGCGGCTTGGCGCTGGGCCTCGCCCTGCCCGCGGCGCTGGGCCCGGCCCTGGACCTCCAGCCCCTCACCGGCGGCCCGGCCGCCCCACCCCGCCACGCCGACCACGTCCTCACCGCCGCGCTGACCCTGGGCCTGCTCGCCCTCGTCGCGGCGGCGGCGACGGCCGACGCGGTGGCCACCCGCCGCAGCCGCCGGCTGGCGGCCCTCCGCGTGGGGGAGGACCGGTGAAGGACCCTCGCCCCGCACACCCCCGACCGCCCCGGACCCGGCCCAGGAGGTCCGCGTGACCGAACCCCGCACACCGGCCCCCACCCCGCCCCCGGACCTCGCCGAGCTGGAGCGCGCCGCCCGGGCCGCCCCCGCGGCGGACGGCCGCGAGCCCCTCGTCGACTGCGACAACCTGGTCCGCATCTTCCACACCGAAGGCGTCGAGGTGCAGGCCCTCCAGGGTCTCGACCTCGCCGTCGCCGACGGCGAGATGACCGCCCTCGTCGGCGCCTCCGGCTCCGGCAAGTCCACCCTCCTCGGGATACTCGCCGGCCTCGACGTGCCCACCGCGGGACGCGCCCGCGTCGCCGGGTACGACCTGCTCGCCATGGGCCGCCGCGAGCGGCTCGCGTACCGGCGCCGCACCGTCGGCTTCGTCTGGCAGCAGACCGCCCGCAACCTGCTGCCGTATTTGACCGCCCAGGAGAACGTCGCGCTGCCCATGGCGTACGCCCGCGTCCCCCGCCGTGAGCGCCCCGCCCGGGCCGCCGGTCTCCTCGACGCGCTCGGCGTGGCCGACTGCGCGCACCGCCGTCCCGCCGAACTGTCCGGCGGCGAGCAGCAGCGCGTCGCCGTGGCGGTCGCCGCCGCCAACCGGCCGCGCGTGCTGCTGGCCGACGAGCCGACTGGCGAGCTGGACACCGCGAGCGGCGAGCAGGTCTTCGACGCGCTGCGCCGCGCCAACGAGGAACTCGCCACCACCGTCCTCGTCGTCACCCACGACCCGCTGGTCTCCCGCCAGGTCCGCCGCACGGTGCAGATCCGCGACGGCCGCACCGCCGCCGAGACGCTGCGGGACGGGGAGCTGACGGCCGCGGAGTACGCCGTGCTCGACCGCGTCGGCAGGCTGCAGCTCCCGCGCGCGTACGTCGAGCGGTACGGTCTGCGACGACGGGTCCGGCTGACCGCGGAGCCGGACCACGTCGGGGTGTGGCGGGCCGGCGGGGGACCTGACGGACCCGAGGGGCCTGACGGGCACGACGAGGGGGAGGACGCGTGAGCGAGGACACCGGCAGAGAAGGCACGGCGGTACGGGAGCGGCCGGCGGACGCCGGCCGCGCCATGGTCGTCGCCCGGGACCTGCACCGCACGTACGGCAGCGGCGCCACCGCCGTGCACGCCCTGCGCGGGGTGTCGCTGCGGGTGCCGCGCGGCGAGCTGGTGGCGCTGAAGGGCCGCTCGGGCTCCGGCAAGACGACGCTGCTGAACCTCGTCGCGGGCCTCGACGTCGCCGACTCCGGCCGGATCGAGCTGGACGGCGTGGCGCTGTCCGGGCTCGGCGAGGCGGAGCTGCTGGAGCTGCGGCGGGACCGGATCGGGCTGGTCTTCCAGTCGTTCGGGCTGATCCCGATCCTGTCCGCGGCGGAGAACGTCGGGGTGCCGATGCGGCTGCGCAGGGTGCCGCCGCGTGAGCGCGAGGAGCGGGTGGAGCTGCTGCTCGCGCTCGTCGGCCTCGCGGACCACGCCGCGCAGCGGCCCGGAGAGCTCTCCGGCGGGCAGCAGCAGCGGGTGGCGATCGCCCGGGCGCTGGCGAACCGGCCCGCGCTGATCATCGCGGACGAGCCGACGGGGCAACTGGACGCGGAGACGGGGCACGCGGTGATGGAGCTGCTGCGGGCGGTGGTGCGCAGCGAGGAGGTCACGGCGCTGGTGGCCACGCACGACGCGGCGCTGCTGGACCTGGCGGACCGGGTGCTGGAGCTGCGCGACGGCACGATCACGGACCACGCGGAAGCCGGCACGCACCACGCCGGAACCGGCACCGACCCCGAGGCGCCCCCGGAGCCGGCCGCGACCTGACCCGTCCGCCCCGCCGTCCGGGGCCGCCGACCCGCCCCCGCCGTGCGGGGGCGGGTCCCCGCGGCCCGTACGCCACCCCCGTACGTCAGGGATGCGTCAAGGTCCGGTCCGCGGTCCTCGCCCGGCGCGCCGACCCGCCCCCGCGGTCGTACGCTCGACGGTGCGACACGCACGAAAGCGGACGGACAATCGACTCATGACACGGGGCAAGCTGCGGATCTACCTGGGCGCGGCGCCGGGCGTCGGCAAGACCTACGCGATGCTCTCCGAGGCGCACCGCAGGCTGGAGCGCGGCACCGACGTCGTCGTCGGGTTCGTCGAGCACCACGACCGGCCGCGCACGGAGGTGCTGCTGCACGGCCTGGAGCAGATACCGCGCCGCGAGCTGGACTACCGCGGCACGCGGTTCACCGAGATGGACGTGGCCGCCGTCCTCGCCCGCCGCCCGGCCGTCGCGCTCGTCGACGAGATGGCGCACACCAACGTCCCCGGCTCCCGCAACGAGAAGCGCTGGCAGGACATCAAGGAACTGCTGCACGCCGGCATCGACGTCATATCGACCGTCAACATCCAGCACCTGGAGTCGCTGGGGGACGTCGTGGAGAACATCACCGGCGTACGGCAGCGGGAGACCGTGCCGGACGCCGTGGTCCGCAAGGCCGACCAGATCGAGCTTGTCGACATGTCGCCAGAAGCGCTGCGCCGCCGCATGGCGCACGGCAACATCTACGACCCCGGCAAGATCGACGCCGCGCTGTCGAACTACTTCCGCCCCGGCAACCTCACCGCCCTGCGCGAGCTGGCGCTGCTCTGGGTCGCCGACCGCGTCGACGACTACCTGCGCGAGTACCGCAGCGAGCACGACATCCGCGACACCTGGCAGGCCCGCGAGCGCATCGTCGTCGGCATCACCGGCGGCCCCGAGGGCCGTACCCTCATCCGCCGCGGCGCGCGGCTGGCGACCAAGGGCGCGGGCGGCGAGATCATGGCCGTCTACATCTCCCACAGCGACGGCCTGACCCCCCTGAACACCGCCTCGCCCGAGGAGCTGGCCGTCCAGCGCACCCTGGTCGAGGACCTCGGCGGTACGTTCCACCACGTCATCGGCGACGACGTGCCGGACGCCCTGCTGGAGTTCGCGCGCGGCGTCAACGCCACCCAGATCGTGCTGGGCTCCAGCCGCCGCAAGGCGTGGCAGTACGCCTTCGGCCCCGGCGTCGGCGCCACCGTGGCGCGCGACTCCGGGCCCGACCTCGACGTGCACATCGTCACCCACGGCGAGGTCGCCAAGGGCCGCGGCCTGCCGATGTCCCGCGGCGCCCGCCTCGGCCGCGGCCGTATCGTCGCCGGCTGGCTGCTCGGCCTGGCCGGGCCCGTGCTGCTCACCTGGCTGATGCTGCTGCTCGACCGGGGCCTGGGGCTGGCCAACGAGGTGCTGCTGTTCCTCTTCGCCACCGTGGTGGCGGCCCTCCTCGGCGGCACGCTGCCGGCGCTCGCCTCCGCCGCCGCCGGCTCACTGCTGCTGAACTACTACTTCACCCCGCCCGTGGAGACCTTCACCATCGCCGACGCGCGCAACATCGTCGCCCTCGTCGTCTTCTTCGCCGTCGCCGTCGCCGTGGCGTCCGTCGTGGACCTCGCCGCCCGCCGCACCTCCCAGGCCGCGCGGCTGCGCGCCGAGTCCGAGGTGCTGTCGCTCCTCGCGGGCAGCGTGCTGCGCGGCGAGGCGTCGCTCGAAGCGCTGCTGGACCGGGTGCGCGAGACCTTCGGCATGGAGTCGGTGTCGCTCTTCGAACGGCAGCGCGGCGAGGACCGCTGGACCTGCGTCGGCCGCGTCGGCAGCGACACCGGCGGGCCGGCCAGCCCGGACGACGCCGACGCCGACATGCCTGTGGGCGACGACATGGCGCTGGCGCTCAACGGCCGCAAGCTCCCCGCCACCGACCGCCGGGTGCTCGGCGCGTTCGCCGCCCAGGCCGCCGTCGTACTGGAGCGCCAGCGGCTGGCCGCCGAGGCCGTGGAGGCCCGCAAGCTGGCCGAGGGCAACCGCATCCGCACCGCGCTGCTGGCCGCCGTCAGCCACGACCTGCGTACCCCGCTCGCCGCCATCAAGGCCGCCGTCACCTCGCTGCGCTCCGACGACGTTTCCTGGTCCCCGGAGGACGAGGCGGAGCTGCTCGCGGCCATCGAGGAGGGCGCCGACCGGCTCGACGCCCTCGTCGGCAACCTGCTCGACATGTCCCGGCTGCAGACCGGCACCGTCACCCCCCTGCTGCGCGAGGTCGACCTCGACGAGGTGGTGCCCAAGGCGCTGGCCGGGGTGCCCGAGGGCAGCGTCACGCTGCGGATCCCCGAGACCCTGCCGATGGTCACCGTCGACGCCGGGCTGCTGGAGCGCTCGGTGGCGAACGTCGTCGAGAACGCGGTCAAGTACAGCCCGCCCGGCACTCCCGTCCTGGTGCAGGCCAGCGCCCTCGGCGGCCGGGTCGAGCTGCGCGTGGTCGACCGCGGCCCCGGCGTCCCCGACAGCGGCAAGGACCGGATCTTCGAGCCCTTCCAGCGCTACGGTGACGCCCCCCGCGGCGCCGGCGTGGGCCTCGGCCTGGCGGTCGCCCGCGGCTTCGCCGAGGCGCTGGGCGGCACCCTGGTCGCCGAGGACACCCCCGGCGGTGGGCTGACCATGGTGCTCACGCTGCGGGCGGCCCCGGGCCGCGGCACCGCCGCGCCCGCCGAGCTGCCGGCCCAGGCGACGACGTGACGCCCGCCCGCGCGGACGCCGCCGTCCGGCCCCCGGCGGCGCCGCCCCGCCCCCCGGCCCCGTATCCGTATCCGAACCCTCCGAACGGACGAAAGGCAGCCGCCATGCACCGGGTGCTCGTGGTCGACGACGAGCCGCAGATCGTGCGCGCGCTCGTCATCAACCTCAAGGCGCGCAAGTACGAGGTCGACGCCGCCCAGGACGGCGCCACCGCGCTCAAGCTCGCCGCCGACCGCCACCCCGACGTGATCGTCCTGGACCTCGGCCTGCCCGACATGGACGGCGTCGACGTCATCCGCGGCATCCGCGGCTGGACCCGGGTGCCGATCCTGGTGCTCTCCGCCCGGCACAGCTCCGACGAGAAGGTCGAGGCCCTCGACGCGGGCGCCGACGACTACGTGACCAAGCCCTTCGGCATGGACGAACTGCTCGCCCGGCTGCGCGCTGCCGTCCGCCGCGCCGAACCGTCGGCGCCCGCCGGGGACCAGGCCGTCGTCACCACCGACGCCTTCACCGTCGACCTCGCGGCCAAGAAGGTCAACCGCGACGGCGCCGACGTACGCCTCACGCCCACCGAGTGGCACCTGCTCGAAGTGCTGGTCCGCAACGCCGGCCGGCTGGTCAGCCAGAAGCAGCTCCTCAAGGAGGTCTGGGGCCCCTCGTACGGTACGGAGACCAACTACCTGCGGGTCTATATGGCCCAGCTCCGCCGCAAGCTGGAGGCAGACCCCGCCCACCCGCGCCACTTCGTCACCGAACCCGGCATGGGCTACCGCTTCGAGCAGTGAAACGGACCGCCCCGGGCGGGTACCCTGCGGGCATGGACCCCGCCCGCAGCACCGACCGCTCCGCCGGCCCGTTCCGCCGGCTGCTGGGCCGGCTCACCGGCGCCGAGGAGCCGCCGGCGGAGGACACCCTGCCGCCCGACGAGGACACCGCCGACGTCACGCCCATCCGGCAGTGCCACGACCGCGCCGTGGTCACCGTCACCGGCAGTCTGCGCACCGTCACCCTCCAGCCGCGCGCGGGCGTCCCCGCGCTGCAGGCGGAGCTGTTCGACGGCACCGACTCGCTCGACCTGGTCTGGCTCGGCCGCCGCGCCATCACCGGCATCGAGCCGGGCCGCAGCCTCACCGCCTCCGGCCGCATCGCCATGAGCCGCGGGCGGCGGGTGCTCTTCAACCCCAAGTACGAACTGCGACCCCTCGGACAGGAGCAGCGGTGACGTCATTCCAGAAGCCGGCCGACGACCGCGCCGGCGGCCCCGGCGCGACCGGCGGCCCGCCCGGGACCGCACCCGCGCCGACGCCCGCGCCCGACGACGCGGGCCCCGGCCGGCCCGGCTCCGGCGTACCGGAGGGCGACTCGCACGCCGTCACCCAGGCCGCCATGGCCGAGGCGTTCGGCGGGGTCCGCGGCATGGTCGAGACCACGGTCCCCGGCCTCGTCTTCGTGCTCGTCTACACCATCAGCTCGGAACTCAGGCCCTCCGCGATCGCCGCGCTCGGCGTCTCGCTGGCGCTCGGCCTCTCCCGGCTGGTCACCCGCGGCACCCTCAAGCACGCCTTCAGCGGCGTCTTCGGCGTGGCCATCGGCGTCGTCTTCGCGATGATGACCGGCAACGCCAAGGACTTCTACCTCCCCGGCCTGCTCTACGGCCTCGGCCTGGCGCTGGCGTACCTCCTCAGCACCCTGGCCGGCCTGCCGCTGATCGGGCTGATCCTCGGGCCGCTGTTCCGCGAGAACCTGTCCTGGCGCACCCGCAACCCGGGCCGCAAGAAGGCGTACGCGAAGGCCAGCTACGCCTGGGGCTTCATCTTCCTGGCCAAGTCCGCGATCCTCTTCCCGCTCTACTTCTGGGCCGACCCCAAGGAGTTCGGCTGGGTGATCGTGGCGCTGAAGATCCCGCCGCTGCTGCTCGCGGTCACGCTCACCTACATCTTCCTCAAGCAGGCGCCGCCGCCGATCGACGTGATCGCGGAGATGGAGGCGGAGGAGAAGGCGAAAGAGGAGCGGGAGAAGCAGCGGCAGGCGGCGGCGGACCGCGAGTAGCCCCGGCGGCGCGGGTCAGCCTTCGCGCCGTACGGAAAGCAGCTCCTCCAACTGCTCCTCGCGCGCCTGCGCGGCGACGAAGAGCAGCTCGTCACCGGCCTCCAGGGTGTCGTCGGGCTTCGGGGTGAGGACCGTGCTGCCGCGGATGATCGTCACCAGCGTGGTGTCCGCGGGCCAGTCGACGTCGCCGACGGCGGTGCCGGTGAGCGCCGACTCCTCCGGCAGGGTCAGCTCGACGAGGTTCGCGTCGCCGTGGCTGAAGCGCAGCAGCCGGACCAGATCGCCGACGCTGACGGCCTCCTCCACCAGGGCGGACATCAGCCGCGGCGTGGAGACGGCGACGTCCACGCCCCACGCCTCGTTGTAGAGCCACTCGTTGCGCGGATTGTTGACCCGGGCGACCACGCGCGGCACGCCGTACTCGGTCTTGGCGAGCAGCGAGACGACCAGGTTGACCTTGTCGTCGCCGGTGGCGGCGATGACGACGTGGCAGCGCTGCAGCGCGGCCTCGTCCAGCGAGGCGATCTCGCAGGCGTCGGCGAGCAGCCACTCCGCCCGCGGGACGCGCTCGACGGCGATGGCGGTGGGGGTCTTGTCGATGAGCAGCACCTCGTGCCCGTTGTCCAGCAGCTCACCCGCGATGGAGCGGCCCACCGCACCGGCACCTGCGATCGCCACTCTCACCGTGCAGCTCCGTTCGCTTCTCCGCCGGTCGCTCGGCCGGTCGCTCCGCCGGTCACTTCGCCGTGCGCGTGTGCGCCGCTCACCGTCGGTCCTCCGTGTCCGGGCCCTTCGCGCAGGCCGCCTCGACCTGCTCGACCTCGTCGGTACGCATGATCACATGCACCAGGTCGCCGTCCTGCAGCACCGTCTTGGCGGTGGGCAGCACCGCCTCGCCCTGCCGGGTGAGGAACGCGACCCGTACTCCCGTCTCCTCCTGCAGCTCGGCCACGCGGTGACCGATCCAGGCCGCCGAGGTGTGCACCTCCGCCAGCTCCACCCGCCCGCTCGGATCCCGCCACAGCGGCTCCGCGCCCGAGGGCAGCAGCCGGCGCAGCATCTGGTCGGCGGTCCAGCGGACGGTGGCGACCGTGGGGATCCCGAGCCGCTGGTAGACCTCGGCGCGGCGGGGGTCGTAGATCCGGGCGGCGACGTTCTCGACGCCGAACATCTCGCGGGCGACGCGGGCGGCGATGATGTTCGAGTTGTCGCCGGAGCTGACCGCGGCGAAGGCCCCGGCCTCCTCGATCCCGGCGTCCTTCAGCGTGTCCTGGTCGAAGCCGATGCCGGTGACGCGGCGGCCCCCGAAGCCGGGACCGAGGCGGCGGAAGGCGGTGGGGTCGCGGTCGATCACCGACACCGTGTGCCCCTGCTGCTCCAGCGTGCGCGCCAGGGTGGAGCCCACCCGGCCGCACCCCATGATCACGATGTGCACGCGGCGTCCCTTCGCCCTGTCCGGCTTTTCCGTTCAAGCTACACACCCTCGGGGGCCGGGAGCACCCCGGGTGGCGCCGGTGGACGGGTGGGGCGGGCGGGCCGCCCGTACCGTACGGGCATGGCGGGCCGCCTAGACTGGCGCGCGCCCGGCCCTCGCCCACACCCGCAGAACCATTTCCTGGAGTCCGCCCCGTGCCCGAAGAACAGCAGGCCCCCGCCACGTCCGCGTCGCGAGCGGGGGAGGAGTACGAGGTCGAGGTCGGCCCGGTGGCGCACGGCGGGCACTGCGTGGCCCGTACGGCCGAGGGCCAGGTGCTCTTCGTACGCCACACGCTGCCCGGCGAACGGGTCGTAGCCCGGGTCACCGAGGGCCGCGCCGGCGCACGCTTCCTGCGCGCGGACGCGGTGCGGGTGCTGGAGCCGGCGAAGGACCGCATCGAGGCGCCGTGCCCCTACGCCGGTCCCGGCAAGTGCGGCGGCTGCGACTTCCAGCACGTCGCCCCGGGCGCGCAGCGGCGCCTGAAGGCGGACGTGCTCGCCGAGCAACTCGACTGGCTCGCGGGGCTCACCGCCGAGGACGCGGGGTGGGACGGCACGGTGGAGCCGGTGCCGGGCGACAAGGTGCCGAAGGGCGAGGTGCCGGCGTGGCGCACCCGGGTCCAGTACGCGATCGACCCCGGCGGCCGGGCGGGACTGCGCAGGCACCGCTCGCACGAGGTACAGCCCGTCGACCGCTGCCTGATCGCCGCCCCGGAGGTGGAGGAACTGGGCGTGGAGAGCCGGGAGTGGCCGCAACTGGACACGGTGGAGGCCATCGCCGCCACCGGCTCGGGCGACCGCCAGGTCGTCCTCACCCCCCGCCCCGGCGGCCGGCTCCCCCTGGTCGAACTCGACCGCCCCGTCTCCGTACTCCGCGCCGAGCCCTCCCGCACGCCCTCCGCCCCCGCCGCCGTCCACCGCGTCCACGGCCGCGACTTCGTCCGCGAACGCGCCGCGGGCCGCACCTGGCGCGTCGGCGCGGGCGGCTTCTGGCAGGTGCACCCGAAGGGCGCGGACCTGCTCGTGGAGACGGTGATGACGGGCCTGATGCCGAAGAAGGGCGACATGGCCCTCGACCTCTACTGCGGCGTCGGCCTCTTCGCCGGCGCCCTCGCCGAGCGCGTCGGCCCCAAGGGCGCGGTCCTGGGCATCGAGTCGGGCAAACGCGCCGCCGCCGACGCCCGCCACAACCTCGCCGACCTCGACCGCGTCCGCATCGAACAGGGCAAGGTCGACCGCGTCCTCCCCCGCACGGGCATCACGGAAGCGGACCTCGTCGTCCTGGACCCACCCCGCACCGGCGCCGGCCGCCAGGTGATCACCCAGGTCACCGCCCTCCACCCCCGCCGCATCGCCTACGTCGCCTGCGACCCGGCAGCCCTGGCCCGGGACCTCTCGTACTTCGCCGCCGCGGGCTACGCCCCGAAGTGGACCCGTGCATTCGACCTCTTCCCGATGACCCACCACATGGAGTGCGTGGCGGTGCTGGTCAGGACCGAAAAGGCTGCCTGACCTGCGGTTTTCGTGATGCGCATGATGTGCGTTGTGAGCGGTATGGGCGATATCTTGACGCTGAAATGACGCTCTCCGAGGTATCTTGACGCTCATTTGACGCTCGTTGATCTTGCTTCAAATGCCCTGTCGAGCTGGGCAGACGGGGCCTCTAGAGGTCAGAAACCTGTCGCGCACCGCTGCGAAGTTCGGCGTCGAACGTCCTCGCCTCCTGCTTGATGCTGCCGCTCCACCCGATCGCGGCGGTGGACGCTAGCCCTGAGGCCGGAGGTCTCCCTGGCGCAACGAATGATTCTCCCGTCAGGGCGCTTGCCTTCCCCCCCCCCCCCCCCCCCCCCAGTGCGAGCCGTCGATGGTGCAGCGTCTGGAGGCCCCTTGCACTCCGCTGTTTTCGCAGGTCGAAAGCCTGCCTGATGGTTTGTCGGGGGTACGGTACGGGCGTGTCCCGTGACCAGGGAAGTGCAGGTCTAGCTGGTATGTCTGTTTGGCGCCTTCTCTGTTGGTGCGTCAGGGTCGCCCGCCGGTCGCCTGCCTCGGCCTCGCGAGTCAGTGCGATCCGGTCGGTAAAGACGTAGACGAACCCTTGGGTGAGAGCACGTGGGAGGCGGGGCGCGCCGGTCGAACAGATGTCGCGGAAGAGACCAGCGAATGCGGTGACCTGTCGTGATGAGTGGCTGATGGCAGCTGACCTGCGCGAACGGCCTTTCATTTTCTTTCACGTTCGTGCCGGTTGATGGGGCCGGGAGTCCCAGAAAAGTCCCAGAGGGCTCCCACTGCTGACGGACGCCCTGGTCGAGGTAACACGTGGTCAACGGGCATCGCCTTCGGCAAGGGCACGCCGGGAGCGGGGTTGCTGCTGTGTACGCTCGGCCTCGACACCCGCAGTACGCCGGTACCCGACCGAGAGTGCCCATGGTGCGCAGGCGACCTCGAACTGCAAACCTGGCCGGACAAGGCGCCGAGCGTGACCTGCTCGGCCGGTGCTGAGTGCACCGCGCCGGTCCCACTCGACGGGTAGGGTGGGCTCGTACTGATCTGGCTCATCAATCGACCGTTTGATCCACATCCGCTTTCTGGCCCTGCCACCGGGCGAGCGCACTACGGGTGGCGAGGGCGATGGGGTGGTCGGGGCCCAGCACTCTGGTCATCCGCTCCAGCAGTTCGCTAAGGGTGGTGGCGGCGCCCGCCACATCCCCCGTCAGGCCCCGCCAGTTCGCGAGGGTGGCCCTTGTGCCGAGGGTGTCGGGATGGTCAGGGCCCAACACCCTTAGCTGGTCGCCTAGTAGTTCGGCAAGGATGGTAGCGCCTCCGGTTACGTCCCCTGCTTCCCATCGCGAGTGTGCGAGGCCATGTCGGCTGCCCAGGGTGTCAGGGTGGTCGGGGCCCAGCACTCTGGTCATCTGCTCCACCAGTCCGGCAAAGGTGGTGGCGGCGCCCGCCGCATCCCCCGCCACGCCCTGCCAGTGCGCGATGTTACCCCTGGTGTTCAGAGTCCTGGGGTGGTCGGGGCCCAGCACTCTGGTCATCCGCTCCAGCAGTTCGCTAAGGGTGGTGGCGGCGCCCGCCACATCCCCCGCCGCACCCCGCCAGTTCGCAAGGTTGGCCATTGTGGCGAGAGCGTCGGGGTGGTCGGGGCCCAGCACCCTGGTCGTCTGTTCTAACAGTTCGGTGTAGGCGGCAGCGGCGCCCGCTGCATCCCCCGCTTCCCCCCGCCAGTGTGCGAGGCCATGTCGGCTGCCCAGGGTGTCAGGGTGGTCGGGGCCCAGTACTCGTAGCTGGTCGGCCAGCAGTTCGGTGTAGGCGGTGGCGGCGCCCGCTGCATTCCCCGCCTCCCCCCGCCACAGGGCCACGTTGTGCCGACCAGTCAGGGTGCTGGGGTGGTCGGGGCCCAGTACTCGTAGCTGGTCGGCCAGCAGTTCGGTGTAGGCGGTGGCGGCGCCCGCTGCATCCCCTGCCTCCCCCCGCCACCTGGCGAGATTGGCCCTGGTGCTTAGGATGCTGGGGTGGTCGGGGTCCAGCATCCTGGTCAGTTGCTCCAGTAACTCCGCGAAGGCGGTGGCGGCGCCCGCCGCATCCCCCGCCTCCCCCCGCCACAGGGCCAGATCACTGCCGGTGGTCAAGGTATTGGGGTCGTCGGGGCCAAACACTCGGCTCATCTGCTCCAGTAGTTCCGCGAGGGCGGTGGCAGCGCCCGCCGCATCCCCCGCCCTCCCCCGCCAAGAGGCGAAATTGTGCCGGGCTATCAAGGCGACGGCGTGATCGGGGTAGAGGTGAGCTTCGGCCTCAGCAGCCAGGCGTTGAAAGTAGTCACGGGCAGCGGCAACTTGCCCGGACTCGCCCAGGCTCAGGCCAGCGCGATACACCACGACGTGGAATTGGACGCCTGCGGCGTGCTGGGTGAGTGCCAGAGTGTTGGCACGCAAGGACTGCGCGAGGTTGGTGTCGCGTTCGATGTCTGGCCAGGCTGAGAGCAGGGCATCGGCGGCGGTGTCGGCGAGTTGGTCGCGCTGCGAAGGACTGAGGACCTCGCGCGCGGCCCGTTGAATGAGTTGGTGGACACGCACCGCCTGGTGGGGGGTGGCGGGGCTGTGATTGATCAGGCTGAGGCGATGCAGTGCGCGCAACGCATGGACCGAGTCCTCGGCTGTCGCAGGGGCCGGTGTCTGCTGTCCATGGGGGCGATGGAAGGCAAGGTGGGTCACAGCCGGTTCGCTGGTGAGGACCGCCTCGGGGATTCCGTTGGCATCGAGCATCGCGCAGAGTTGAAGCATCGGGCGGGCCAGTCCCACGGGATGAAGCCGGTCTGCATGCTCTACGGACAGGGACCAAGTGGCGGCCACGGTGGCGGTCTGGTCGTCCGGCAGTGAACCGGACCCCGGCAGCAAATCGGCTAGCTTCCTGATCCGATCAGCCAGCATCTCTCGGTAGGAGGTACAGGCCAGGTCCGCGTCGATGATGTAGGCCACGGCCTGGGCCAAGGCGAGAGGCAGGTATCCCAGGTCGGTGGCGAGAGCGTTGATCTGGTCGCTTGGCTCGTGGCGGTCGTGAGCGTTGAGTACATCGGAGAAGTAGGCAGCGGCTTCTCGAGGGGTGAACAAGCCCACAGTCACCAGGCGTCGGCCTGCTCCGGTCAGGGCGGCCTCGCGACGTCGCGTGGTGACCAGGACTCGGCCGTGGCGGTTGGTGGGCGGCCAGCAGCCGCGCATATCGGCAGGATCCGCGACATCGTCGAGTACGACCAGCCACCGGCACGGCTTCTGTTCGGCCTTGGGCTCCAGCCAGGCTAGGAACGCCCGGGCGGCCCGCTCCGGATCGCTGGGATCAGCGGCAAGGATCTCTACGCCGGCCTGCGCGTACCCGGCCGTGATCGCTGAGCGGCTGCTCGCGCTGATCCACACCAGTACGTCGACCTCGCCGCTGTCCCAGGCGGTCCGGGCATAGTCGGCGGCCAGTTGGGTCTTGCCCACCCCGCCGGTCCCGGTCAGTACCTGGGTGAGTACCGCGGTGCCCCCGCCGTCGACCGCCGCGCGCAACTGGTCGGCTTCGGCCCTGTGCTGGAAGGACTGGGCGCGGGGTGGGAGTACACCGACTTGGTGCGGCCAGGTGGCAGGTGTGCGCGGCGCAGCCTGCTGCACCAGGGTGAAGCGATCGATCGCCAGGTATCCGGAGACGGCCAGACCGCCCTCGCTGGCAATGGCGGCCCCCGTACGGCTCACCTGCACCGGGCTAGCGGTGCCTGGGGCCGGTCCGGTGTAACCGGTCACCGCCGTGGCGCCATCGCGAGCGGTGGCGATGCCAGTGTCCGCGGCGGTGACCGAGGGTTCGCGTTTTGCGTCCGCGATCTCAGAATCAGTGTTGGGGTCACCGTCCGGGCCGGGGCGGCGATTGGGCCATCGTTCCATCGGACAGAAACCTCCCATACCCGCTCTGGCCGTTCCGGCCCGGTCAGCTGAAGTCGATACCCGTGCTTGCGCTGCTGTCAGGCCCGTCCGCACTGGCGTCCCCGGTTCGCTCCGCCCGAATCGCCCCGCTCCCGGCATCTTGGGGGCGTCGCACGCCGGTAGACGCCCGGCCTCCACCGGTGGCCTTGGCCTTCCCGGTATCGACCACCACAACCCCGGGCTGCGGGGTCGCTGAGGACTGCAGCAGTGCCCAAACCAGGGCGGCAATACCAGTGGTGCCCTGGACTGAGGCGGCAACCAACTGGCCGGTATCCGGGCTGTCCAGCAGCCAGAAGAACGGCGTCGACACGGTCAACACGACCGCCGTCACCATGACCGTGATCTTCCTACGTCTCGACACAACCGCCCCCTCCCCGTAGCCGCGAACGCGCGCCCTCAGCGTACGGATGGCCTCTAACTGTTAGCAAAGGACCGTCCTCGCCCCAACCAGTACCAGCGTCACCGGGCACGGCATCGCCCTCCTGGTCGGCACCGGCGACCGGGACCAGGGCCACGATCCGCTCGATGCTCTACACCGTAGGGGCGTGCGTCACGGCCGAAGTTATGGTCGGTCGCCCTTGACCGCCCACAGCCCCGGATAGCGGGACTGCAACGGGGCGCAAGCGCACCGTTCGAACTCTGCTGGATGGAAGATTCGTGCCGGAAGTCTGCGACCGTCGGGAGTTAGTCGCTCACGCGTCGGTCCTCCCGTCAAGGGGCGGTACCTCTGTGGTGCTCTCGCATGCCGACTCAGCGCTGGCGGCTGTGCCACGGGCGCACAACTCGTTGTAGAGGAGGGTCCCGCCCACGCTCACGCCGACGACGGCCGCGCCAATGATGACGCCCTGCCTGCGCCCCACGTGCCGATAGTAGGCCCGTAGAGCATCGGGACCGCCCAATTTGCCAGCCTCTTTGGTGAGGTCTGTGTAGACGCTCGGCACGGTGCCACCTCAGAGGTCGTTCTCTTTCCGAACCTCGTGTGAGGTCTTTGCTGGTCAGGCATGAAGTAGCTGCTGCTGCGGGAGTCTCGGCTCGTTGCCGGGTGAGATGTCGTGGAGGTGGCGGATGCCGTCGATGCGGGCGGTTTTGGAAACGCGGCGGAAGGCCGCGGCCGCGGAGGTGAAGCAGCTCGAAGCCGAGTTGGAACGGGTGCGGGCGGCTCTGGCGGAGGCGGAAGAGGTGCACTGGTGCCGGGTGATCGGCCTGGAGCAGTATCTGGAGGCGCTGGCTGAGGAGGACGTGCCTGCCGACGTGGTCGGTGAGGGGTCGCGGAGGAAGCCGGTCGGTCCACGCCGGGCGGTGCCTCACCGGCGACAGGCGAGTGAAGTGGAGGAGTTGTCGCCGGACTATCAGGCGTTGATGGCTGCTGCGGCCGATGCGGGAGACGACGGGCTCGGTGCCCGGCGGGCGGCGGTGGTGCTGGGCTGGGACAGCGCGTCGGCCTCCCGTGTCGAGGGAGCCAGAGCACGGCTGAAGCGGCTGGTGGAACGAGGCTGGCTGGTCGAGAAGAAGGCGGGCAGATTCACGCTGCCCGCATCGGAGCAGGACCCTGGTGCCGGGCGGCCAGGCGGCGGCTCGTGAGCATGGACATCGACCACAGAATGACGGCTTCGCTGGTGTCGGTGCGCCGCTCGTAGTCACGGACCAGACGCCGGCTGCGCAGGCACCAGGCGAACGACCGTTCCACGACCCAGCGGCGGGGCAGGGCCTTAAAGCCGCGGGCGGTGTCGCTGCGGCGGACGATGTCGAGTGCGATGCCGAGCTGTGTTGCACTCCAGTCGACGAGGTGGCCGGTGTAGCCGCCGTCGGCCCAGACCCGTGCCAGCCGCCCGAAGCGGTCCTGGGCCGCCGGCAGCAGAACGCGGGCGGCGTCCCGGTCGGTGGTCGACGCAGGCGTGACCAGCACCGCCAGCAGTAGCCCGAGCGTGTCGGTGAGCAGGTGCCGCTTGCGCCCGTTGACCTTCTTCCCGGCGTCGAAGCCGCGAGAGGTGAGAGCGACGGTGGCGTCCGCCTTCACCGACTGCGAGTCGATGACCCCCGCACTGGGCTCACGTTCACGTCCCTCGGCCTCGCGGGCAGCCTCACGCAGCCGGTCGTGCAACTCGGCCACGAGTCCCCCATCCCGCCAGCGGGCGAAGAAGGCGTAGACCCGAGGCCAGGGCGGGAAGTCCGACGGCATCGCCCGCCACTTGATGCCGTTGTCGACGAGGTAGCGGATCGCGTCGAGCATCTGTCGGTGACAGTAGCCCTCCGGCCGCCCGCCCCGGCCCGCCAGCCACCCGGGAACCGGCAGCAGATCCCGCACCAGAGCCCACTCGGCATCGCTCATGTCCGAGCCGTACCGCGGCCGGCGACCCGGCCGGTCGGCCGCATTCCCGAACCTGTGGGCGAGACAGTCACACCCAGGAGTGGACCAACTGGACCCGACAACCGTGACCACGCGACACTTCGACAACAGGGCCTCTTGCTCCTCGCTGGACTCGACATCCGCGAGCTACCAAGAGGCCCTTCTTCCATGCACCCCCACCGGCAAACTCACCCGCACCAGGCCCCTGTTCGAACATCACCGACCACCCGAGCGGATAGAGAACAGCCAGTCAGTTCATGTCGCTCGCTCGGGACAGACCGATGATCCCAGGACTCTGCCAAGTAGGTAGAGCAGATCGCGACTTCCGTTCATCGCTCTGCCGGCGACCACGGCACACGGTGCCGAAGGGCTGCCAGCGGCGGTCTGCGCCGATCTGTTCCCAGAGGCGGAAGGAGTAGGCGTTTAGAAGACGCCTGCTCGATTCGAGTGTTCGTGGTGCCGTCGAGAGGTGTGGCGTTCCCGATGATTCGCCGACGGCAGACGGATTCAGGCCGGAACGGACTGGATTAGATCGCCGACTTCAAGCAAAGCTAGAGCGGTTGGCGGGAAGCGGCGGAAGCAGCCGGTGGCACTCTGCGATGTCACCTCGACCGTGGGCGCGGGGCAACATAGCCGGTCATCGCCGGTTAGGCAAACCGGCGATTCTCCGGACCATTGAATCTAGTCCCTGGATGCACTGTGCGTGCGTCCGCAGTTCTATGTGAGGAGTCAAGTAACCGTGTCCGTCCCTGCAATAGATGAAGCGGCCATGCTGTCCCCGGCGCAGGTCCGGTCCCTGCTCGAACGAGTGCAGGAGGATACCGAGAGCGAGCGCGCCGTGTACCCGTTCCTGCTCTCCTTGGTGTCGGCGGCATTGCACCCCGGTGAGGCGATCGGCCTTCGTGCGGCCGATGTGACTCTCCCGGAAGAAGGTTTTGGCGAGTTGCTGGTCCGTGGGAAGAAGAGCAGGAAGGTTCCTGTCACTCCCGAGCTTGCTGGTGTGCTTCGGCGCTGGATCAGCACGCCGACCTGGGGCCCGGCGATTGGCTGTTTCCTGGTGAGCAGGGTGGGCAGTTGTCGTCTTCTGCCTACCTGACGGTGTGGCGGCAGGCTCGCGAGGCCGTGCTGCGGCCGGATGAACTGGAAGCAGGCTTGGGGGAGAAGGTCTCCAGCCTTCGCGAGGTCTGCCTGGTGGGGTGGCTCAAGAGGGGGAGTTTCCGCTTGGGGCGTCGCCGAGTGGGCCGGAATGAACCCGAGTTGGCTGGCCCTGCGCTACCCGCATTGCTTCCGCTTGGAGGACGCCGAGATCGACTGGCCTCACCTGACTGAGGTCATGGCACTTCCCGGTGAACTCAACCGATGACTTCGGCCCCGCACCCCGCCTGATGCGCAGAGCGCAGGCTTCCACCCGGATGCCTCGTCCGTAGCCACGGTCCTGCCACGAACGCTGCCGTCACATGGTGCCACCTTTCGCGTAGTGCCTGCTCCGCGCCGCGAAGTCCTACTTCCCTAACAGCGCTGGTTGCCCTTTGATCTGGCCGGTCGAATCCCGCAGACGGCGCGAAGGGCGCCAACTCCCCTACACCTTCCAGGACTCACTCTTGGCCGCACGCCTGTTGTCCATTCCCGCTGTCGCCGCCGCCTTGGACGTCGACCGCCGCACCGTTTACCGCTTCATCGCCGCTGGGGAACTACCCGTCGTCGACCTGCGCACCGGCACCGGCCGCTCGCGCATCCGTGTCCCTGCCGCTGCACTGGAGGAGTTCATCACCAGCCGGTCGGTCACTTCCTCCCACCCCCGCCGCTAACCCCTCTCCGTCAGCCCGGCCCTCACCGCCCCGAACGAAGGAGTACGACCTCGTACCTGCGAAAACTGAAATCCGGAAAGTGGCAGGCGACCGTACGCAACCGGGCAGGAGACCGGTTCAGCGAGTCCTTCCCCCTCAAGGCCCAGGCGCGCGCGTGGGGCATCGAGTTGGAAACCCAGTTCGCCCGCGGAGGCATGCGCGACCCGCGGGTCGGTGAAATCGCGTTCCGGGAGTGGCACGACCGATGGTGGAACGCCCGCATCGTCGAGCCTCATACCCTGCGAGGCGACGGGTCCAGTATCAAGAACCACGTCCTGCCCTACTGGGCGGACTGGGAGATGCGGACCATCACCCGCATGGACGTCCAAAGCTGGATCCGCTCCCTTGTCGAGAAGGGAGCGGGGGCCTCCGCGATCAAGCGGGCCTACAACCTGACGTCGTCCATCATGCGTGCGGCGGTCGACGACGACGTGATCGCGGTAAGCCCGTGCCGCAGCATCGACCTGCCGGCCATCGCCGTCAAACCACCGCAGTGGTTCACACCCGACCAAGCGCAGAGCATCCTCGACGGACTGGCCCCCGCCTGGCGCACTATGTGCCTGCTCGGCTTCTATACCGGGCTGCGCTGGGGCGAGCTGTCCGGCCTGCACCGCCACCGCATCGACACACGACGCTCCCGCCTGTTCGTGGTGGAGGTCAACACCAAGAGCGGCATCAAGGAGTACCCCAAGAGTTCCAGGAGCCGCCGTGAAGTCCCGCTCCCACCCCACGTCCTGGAGGCTCTCGAACGCCACATCCACCGGCTCGACCGCGACGCGGTGGTCTTCACCACCATCACCAAGGGCCGCTCCGGGCGCCTCCTGGCCGACAGCAACTGGCGTCCACAGACCTGGTGGCCCGCTGTCGAAGCTGCCTACTACTTCGGCGACGATGGTGAATTGCAGCTCGTCCCGCACTATCCCCCGCATGCCATGCGCCACACCTGCGCCTCATGGCTGGTCCAAAAGGGCGTCTCGCTCTACGAGGTCCAGCACCTCCTCGGCCACGAGAGCTTCCAGACCACCCAGCGTTACGCACACCTGCAACCGGACGCCCACAAGGCTGTCCTCGGAGCCTGGGAACGTATGGAAACCCCGCTCACCATCGCCGCATGAGCCCTTCGCCCTGTCCTTTCCCGACAGGGCGAAGTCGTCTATGGGCTGCACAGGGCCGGATTACGTGAGCAGATGGGCCGGCTCGTCGTCGCGACGTGTCCAGTGGCCTGCTGTGTCGAACGGCCAGGGGTAGGCGTAGACATCGACGTTCGCCAATTCACGCAGCTCCTCCCGCTTTGCTGGTGGATTCGGTGGAGTGTGCAAGGAGTCCTGGAGTGGGTCGAGTTGCTCTGCATACGACTCGGCCCACTGCAGCCAGTCCGCCTCATCCGTGGCAACCGGTGCGTCTCCGGCTCGGGCACGGGCCGCCTGGCAGAAGGCGCGGATCTCGGCGGCCTGCCGCCAACCCCGCACCTGCCCGGTCAGAACCGTCGCCCGGTGTTGCTCGATCTGCTTCTCGCGAGCCAGCGCGACGGCCGCGTACCAGCGCCGCCGCTGTTCGGCCTCGCGTGATTCCTTCTCCCGCTCGCGGCGTTCGGCTTCCGCCGCGAGGCGTTCGAGGTCTTGCAGGAGGTGTCCCAGCCGCGACTCCAGCGTCCACCGAGCACCGTCGCTGTAAGAGTACGAGTGCTGATACCAAGTTCCGGCGGGCGCGCCGAGGGCGAGGCGGCCGTTGAACTTCTGGTCGTACTTGG